>NZ_JAGDEZ010000001.1:236336-373724 GCF_017498305.1 Pseudomonas sp. OA65 | reverse complement strand
TTTTGACAAGCAGAAACCGCAACCCGATTTTCAGGGGCTCCCCGGGGCTCGGGAGTTGTTAAAAAGACCCCGCCCCCTCCCCCCCCCCACCTGTGGCGTGGGGATTTATCCCCGCTGGGCTGCGCAGCAGCCCCCAAACCAGGCAGCTCGGTGTACCAGTCATATTGAGTGCGCTGCTTTGGGGCCGCTTCGCAGCCCAGCGGGAGCAAGCTCCCTCGCCACGGTCATCAGCATCAACCGCTTTGGTCATCCGCTTGGGTTTTTCCAGGCGCAGCCACCGCTTGTTCCCTATCCCCGCCACATGCCCACCCACCTGTGGCGAGGGAGCTTGCTCCCGCTGGGCTGCGCAGCAGCCCCCAAACCAGGCTACTCGGTGAGTCAGGAAGATTGGGTTCGCTGCTTTGGGGCGGCTTCGCCCCCCAGCGGGAGCAAGCTCCCTCGCCACGGTCATCAGCATCGTCCCGCATCAGTGGACCCCACGGTCGGCATGACCGTTTATCGCCCGTAAAAAATTTGATAGCTTCAGTTCTCGCCTTACCTGCCGTTATATCGACTTGTTGCCGGCCCGATACGTGTTTCCTCGCCTGGCAATTTCGCGACAGTGACCTGGCTAAACACAACAAGAGACCTGGCGAATGGACGACGGACGATACGAAAGGCAGGCAGCGACGGCGGGGGGAGCGGCGGCGTCCGAGCTGTTGCCGCATATTCTGCTGATCGACGATGTGCCTGAAGATATCCGCGCCACGCTCATTTTGTTGAAGACCCAGCCCTGGCGCATTTCCCTGGCCAGTGACGCCTACCAGGGTTATCAACGGGCACTGGCCCTGCGCCCGGACCTCATCGTCCTGGATGTGCACATGCCGCAGATGGACGGTTTCAGCCTGTGCCGGCTATTGCGCGAGGCACCGGCCACCCGGCACATCCCGATCCTGTTCCTGTCCTCGGCCAACACGTCGTTGGAGCGATTGGAAGGGCTGACCGTGGGCGCGGTGGACTACATCCCCAAATCCTGCGCCCCCGAAGAAGTCCTGGCACGTATCAAGATTCACCTGCAATTGACCTGGCGCGCGCCACCGGCCGTCCATGAAAGCCCCGCCGATCCGGAGCCGCAAGGCGATGAGATCGTGCTGCGCGCGGCGATGCGACTGATAGAAAACCAGCTGGACGACATGCCGTCCCTGGGCATGCTTGCGCAAAAAGTCGGCACCCATGAAAAACGCCTCACCGCGATTTTTCGCGAGCACCTGGGAATGACCGTGTTTGCCTACATTCGCGACGCCCGACTGCGGCGCGGCCAGGACTTGCTCTGCGAAAGCGCCATGAGCGTGCAGGACGTCGCCGAACTGGTGGGTTTTCGCAACGCCTGCAACTTCACCACCGCCTTCCGCCAGCGCATCGGCATGACGCCCAGCCAGTTTCGCCAGCAAGCCCTGGGTATCGCTGAAACCGAGTCGGCCGGACGCGCCTGATGCGGCTTCTACAGTTTCTGCTCCTGACGATAACGTTGTTATCCACAGGCCTGGTGCATGCGGCGCCTGTGGATATCTGCCGAGCTGATCACCTCGACTTGATGCCCGCGATACAGATTTTCGAAGACACCCAGGCCCGCATGAACCTGGAAGACGTCACTCAACTGCCCGAAGAACGTTTCAAAGCCGCGACCCCAAGCTGGCCGACCCAAGGCTACAGCCGCTCCGCCTTCTGGCTCAAATTACTACTGACTAACTCAAGCGCTGCGGCATGTTCGCGCCTGTTGGTGATCGGCGCGCCGCGCCTGGAAGACATCCGCGTCTACCAACCGGGAAGTGTTGCCCACGGCGGAGCCGCCTATCCCTTGGTCGAATGGCCCCGGCCGGCGGCGCGTCAGCCTGCATTCCCGGTAACATTGGCGGCAGGGGAGAGCGCCACGGTGTTTGTCCGCGTGGCGAGCCACTTCCAAATGTTGCTGGAACCGGAACTGTGGTCCGAGCCAGCACTGCTGCGCAGTCAGCAACAGACTTACCTGAGCGACGGACTCAGCCTCGGCATTGTCCTGCTGGTGGTACCGTTCGGCTTTATCGTCGGCTGGATCCTGCGCTCCCGACTGCTGAGCGTGAACGCGGGCGCGGTATTGAGCTACATCCTGCTGACCTGCATCCTCAACGGCTACTTGATCTATTGGCCCACCGCTCTCGGCTGGACACGCGAGCTGCTGACCTGCGCCAGCGCGTTCTCGTTTGTACTCTTCCTGGCCTACATGCGCGTGCTGTTGCAGGTAGCCCGTCTGCCCAGAGTCATCGGCTGGAGCTATTGGGTGCCGCTGCTGGGCTGCATCCTCGGCCGACTCTGGTGGCTGAAGATCGATCCGGTCCAAGGCGCGAAAATCGTCCAGATATCCCTGATGAGTTTCTACGGCGCGCTGCTCGCCACCCTGTTTATGGCCTGGCGCAGCAGGCTCACGTACAGCTGGATGGCCTGGCTGGTGCCGACGCTACTGCTTGGGCAATTGCTGATGCGGATTTTCTTCCCGCAAGAACAGCTGCCCTGGCAATCGCCGGAAAGTAAATACAGCCTGTCGTCCACCTTGGCGGGCGTGGCGTTGCTGGTGTGCACATTGATCATGGAAGTCGCCCGCAGCCGCAACCGCGAAAAGCACGCCCTGTCGACGCTCGAACAACAACGCCAAGCCGAACAGGAACGCCTGGAAAGCACTGTGGCCCTGCGCACGTCACAGCTGCGTGAATCCCTCGCGGCGCGCAGTGCGTTGATGGCGCGGATCAGCCACGACCTGCGCTCGCCGCTGGTGCGCATCATCGACTACGCACGCCTGCTGCACGCCGGGCCGAACCGCGACTATCAAGCCACCATCGAGCGCAACGCCCGCCAACAACTGGAACTGATCGACGAGATGCTCGAGTTCTCCCGTGGCGAACTGGAGCAAATGCAACTGACCCTCGCGCCTGCCTATCTGTACGGCTTCCTCCAGGAGATCACCGACGAGGCCGGCTTCCTCGCCGCGCGCCAGGGCAACAGTTTCAACGCGGTGCTGGCGCAGGACCTGCCGCCCCTGGTGGAGGCTGACTTCAAGCGGCTTCGGCAGGTGCTCATGAACCTGTTGGCGAACGCGGCAAAATTCACCCGCGACGGCCAGATCCGTTTCGAAGTGAGTTGTTCCCCGGGTACCGCCGCTGACACCGTGGAGCTGCGCTTCAGCGTGATCGACACCGGCATCGGCATCGACCCGCAAGAATTCGAACAACTGCTGCAACCGTTCCGCCGTGGCCGCAACGCGCAACGCTACGAAGGTAGCGGGCTGGGCCTGTCCATCGTCACGCAACTGCTGGAGCGCATGGACAGCCGTCTCGAACCCCAGGCCACCGGGCAGGGCAGCCACTTCAGTTTTCGCCTGCAACTCAAATGCGCCCAGGAACACGACCTGGAGAATGGCATCGTCGACAATAACTTCACGCCGCTCGATGGCCAGGGCAAACACGTGCTGCTAGTGGACGACATCGAACAAAACACTGAGTGGCTCTACGACCTGCTGGCCGGCTACGGCTTCGACGTCAGCATCGCGGCGAACGGCAAAGACGCCTTGGCCTGCCTGGCTGATCAACCGGTCGACCTGCTGATCAGCGACCAGATGATGCCCGGCATGGACGGCTGGGAACTGCTGCGCCACGTGCGCGACCGTGGGCACGATCTGCCGGTGATGCTTTATTCAGCGGTCCCGCCACGCAGGCCGGAAGGTTACCCACAAGCGCTGGCCTTCGACGCGGCACTGCTCAAGCCCGCCGACAGCCGCGAACTGCTGGCACGGATCAATACATTGCTTTGCCCGGACACGGAGCATCGCGAAATGGCCCGGGAGTTCTAGCATGCCGGGTCTGGGTTATCGGCTGCTCTTGCTCGGCGGCCTCTTCGCGTTGCCCTGGGCATCGGCCCATGCCGCGCAAGAGGCGCCTGGCGCCCTCACGCTCGACGAAACCACCGTCACCGCTCGCCGCCGCGAAGAAGACCCGCAAGACGTGCCGATCCCGATCAACGTCCTCTACGGCGAGCAGCTGGACGAAGCCGGCCTGCATCGACTGCAAGACATCCAGCAACGGGTTCCGGGCCTGGTGGTCTCCGGTCACGATGCCCGTTACGCCGGCTTCGGCCTGCGCGGCTTCGGCGCCACCGCCTACAACGATGGCCTGGAAGGCAGCGTCGGCACCTACGTCGATGGCGTTTACCAGGCGCGCCAGGGCATGGCGTTCACCGAGTTGATGGACATCGAACGTATCGAAGTCCTGCGCGGCCCCCAAGGCACCTTGTTCGGCAAGAACACCACCGCCGGCGCGTTGAACATCATCACCAAACAACCAACGTTCCAGCCCGAAGCCAATCTCGAAGCGACTTACGGTGAGCGCGGTCTGCGGGAATATCGCGGGACGTTTTCCGGGCCGTTGCAAGACGACGTACTGGCCGGGCGACTCAACGTATTCGACGGCGCCAGCGAAGGCGCCGTGGAGAACCTGCAAGACGGCAGCCGCCTCGGCGATTCCGACAGCCAAGGCCTGCGCGGCCAATTGCTGTGGACGCCGAACAGCGACTTCAGCGCCCGGCTGATCGCCGACTACGCCGAGCAAAACGAAGCCGGCAACGTCCTGCTGGTCAATCACTACAGCGAGCAAACCCGCAAGCGCGCCCAGTTCGCCGGCTATCCACTGGCGGAGCCTGATCCTTACAAACGCGAGTCCCGCATCGACGCGCCGGGCCATCCGCGAACCCTGCAAAACGGTGTGTCGCTGGAATTGAATTGGGACCTGGACGAGGCGATGCGCTTGACCAGCATCACCGCCTATCGCGACTGGGATTACCGCGCCGACCGCGACGGCGACAGTACCGCACGCTCGGTGATGCAATCCGAAGCCGCATTGGACCACCGACAGTTCAGCCAGGAATGGCGCTTGTCCGGCACGGCCGGCTCGTCCGTCGACTATGTCGCCGGCCTGTATTACCTGCGTCAACAGCTCGACCGCGAGATCAACGTCGAATACGGCCCGGACGCCGCGCCCTGGTTCGTCGGCGACCAACTGGAGGCATTGCAAAAAATCTTCGGCGTCAGCCTCACCGATCCGAGCCAGGTGCCTTCGGTGCTACTCGATGGCGCCCGGCAACGCTACGACGGCGAACAGAAGGGCGACAGCCGCGCCATTTTCGGCCAGCTCTCCTGGCGCCCGATCGACCTACTGGAACTCACTGGCGGCCTGCGCTACAGCCAGGAGCGCAAGGACGGCTGGATCTCCCGCGACGTCAGCAACCTCGCCCCGCTGACGGGTTTGCCCCCGGTGTTCCAGGCCGGTGGGCAACTGCTGCGCGACATCGCCCTCGGCAGCGCTTATTACCGCGAAGACTCGATCAAAGAAAACAATGTCTCAGGCCTGCTCAGCGCCAGCTACCGCTTCACCGACGCGGTGATGGGCTACGTCAGTTGGTCGCGGGGCTACAAGGCCGGCGGCATCAACTTCGACGTGATCGGCCCGTTCACCGCGCCCACCTTCGAGCCCGAGCGGGCCACGTCCCTGGAACTGGGCATGAAAACCCGCTTCTGGGATCAGCGCGCCTTGCTCAACCTCGCCGTCTACCAGACCGACGTCGACGATTACCAAGCGCTCACCTACAGCCCACCCACCTCGCTGTTCGCGCCCCCCCTGCGGGACAACCTGATCAACGTCGGCAAAGTCCGCCTGCGCGGCATCGAACTCGATTCGGCCTGGCAACTCACCCCCCGACTCACTGGGCGCCTGGGCGTGGCCTGGAGCGACGCCCGCTACCGCAGCTTCCCCAACGCCCCATGCCCGCCGGCCTCGGGCCAATGGACCTGCGACCTCAGCGGCGAGCGCCTCTACAACGCCCCGGAATGGAACCTCAGCAGCGGCCTCGACCACACCCACCCGCTGCCCTATGGCCTGGAGCTCTACAGCGGCATCGACTACAGCTTCCGCACCGGCTACTCCGGCACCCTCGAAGGCGGCGAAGGCAGCTACCAACCCAGCTACGGCCTCACCAACCTGCGCCTGGGCCTGCGCAGCCAGGACCGCGCCTGGGAAGTGGAAGGCTGGGTGCGCAACGTCTTCGACCGCCAGTACATCACCGCCGTCTACTCACTGCTCGGCGCCGGCGACTACGGCGTCATGACCGGCAGCGAACGCACCGTCGGCACCACCGTCAGGTTTCGCTATTGAGCGAAATAAACCGCGTCGGACAAAACGCCAAGCGATTGCCGCCGGCCTTCTTCGACAGATACATGGCCTGATCCGCCTTACTGATCAACCCATCGATCTCCTGCCCATGCTCAGGAAAAAACGCCACCCCGATACTCGCCGCGATCTCCACCGTCTGCGCGCCAATCAAAATCGGTGCATTCGCCGCCGCCAGCATCCGCTTGAGCAACGGCTCGCTGTCCGCCACCGCCTGCAAACCCACCAACCCCGCGACAAACTCATCGCCCCCAAGGCGCGCCAACGTATCGCCGTCCCGCAACGTCGCATTGATCCGCGCCGCGACAATCTGCAACACCCGATCCCCCCAGTCATGCCCATAACTGTCGTTCAACGCCTTGAACCCATCCAGGTCAATAAACGCAATCGCCACCTTCTGCTGATGAATCCGCGCCTTGCTCAACGCCTGCCGCATCCGCTCGGCCAACAACAACCGATTGGGCAACTGCGTGAGCGCGTCATACCGGGCATCGCGCTCCAACAACTGCAGCCGCTGCTTCATCTGCGTCATGTCGCCGAGCAGCGCCACGTAATGCTGAACATTCCCGTGACGGTCATGCACGGCGCTGACGCTGATTCGCGATGTCATCTCCCGGCCGTCCTTGTGGTTGCTTTGGATCTCACCGGACCAATGGCCGTGGAAATCCAAGGCGTTTTTCATCGGTGCGTAAAAGGCGGTGAGGCGACGGACCATACGATGGGAATTCAACTCGCGGCCCTGCACCTCTTCCTGGCTGTAGCCGGTGAGACGGGTGAAGGCCTCGTTGACGGCGATGACCCGACCGTAGGGGTCGACGAGGATGATGCCTTCGCGGGCGTGGCTGAATACGGTGGTGGCCAGCTCTGGGCAGAGGGTGTTGATGCGGCTGTCCGATGTAGCTTCGTTACGGGTGGCCGGCCATATGTTGGAATCGAAGCCTTGCTGGGCCAGGTAGGTGGCCAGGGAGGAGAGGGATTTGTGCAGGCGGGTCAGGGCATTCGTGGCGAGCCTGGCGTTGAGGCAATAGCTGCGAATGAAGGTGCGTAGGTTCATGGGAGGTACACGGGGCTCGGGTTGCAGCGCTTGGGTGAGTGAAGCAGGCATTATCGAGACGGGGAGTGGGAGGGGCGTTTGCTGGAGGGGATGGGGGCTTTGCGGGAAGGGATGGAATGAAAAGATATTCGGCGCGGATATATTAGCCTAGGTGGCGGTGTAGGTCGGAGACGGTGATGGAGACCAGCGACATCCACGTGACCTGGAAGTAACGTGAATGGTGCATGGGCTTCGCTGACCCGCCAAATACAAACTCATATTAACCAGGTAAAAACTCAAATTTACCTGCTTTCTGTGTCGGCTTTTTTTTAGTTAGTCTTTCGACTAAGTCTGATGGAGAAAGGTACAGGTTTTTTCTACCATCCTTTGTGTTCATAAAAAGTTTTAAGTCGCACAAGCCGTTTAGGTGAGTTCTAGCTGTGTTTTCCGAAACGTCGTAGCTGCTGGAGATTTCCTTGACAGTAAAAATTCTACCAGGCTCCTTTGCTCCTTTTTTAACAAGGTCTTTTTGAATGAAGTTGAGTAGTGAGTTGTACTTGGTTGTCTCTAAAAGCTTGACTACCTGTTGGAATTCATTGGACCTGCTTTCCAGGTAGGTCTGCAGTTCCTCAAAAGCTTTAAGTATTATTTCAACTTGAAAATCTATGAAGTAAGTCAGGTCGTTTTGGTCTTTCTCTGTGTACAAATAGGATAGGCCATATCCCTTTGGGTTGTCTTTAAGAAGTTTGCTTATGGACACATATCTGAATAGTTCATAATCGCACTTCAGCATATACCAATAAAAAAGTGCCCTGGCGGTTCTTCCGTTACCGTCTCTGAATGGATGTTCGTATCCAATCATGAAGTGAAGGATGATAGCTTTGATTACCGGGTGTATAAATTCGCATCCGTCATCACCCGAATGATCTTCGTTAGCAAACCCACACAAAGCTGACAATCTTTCAGGGATTTTTTCAAAAGAAGGAGGTTGATAGGCAATTTCATTGTCGTTATCTGAAACGTAAATGTCATTGCTTTCTCTGAATGCACCGGGGATAACGTTGTTTTCAGTTGTGCCCTGCGTTGCGATTCGGTGGAAGTCTAAAATCAAATCCAATGTAAGAGGATCATCTCTAGTATGCTCTGCATGCTTTAAAAGCAGATAGTTGTTCAAGATCATCCGCTCGTCTTCGTCTAAAGGAGCGCGATCCTCCTCTAGCATTTTTTTTGCGACTTCTCTAGTTGTCGATGCCCCTTCAAGCTGAGCGCTCGAAATGGCCTCTTCCATGATTAATGAAGATACAAGGAATTTGCTTTGCAGACTTTCAGGGGCTTTGCTTCCTGCAATGGAAGCAACGCTTCCGCCAGCAAGTTTTACAATTCTATGGAGCTTAGAGTCTACAGAGTGCGGAATACAATAAGTGAAAACCTCTTTGCCATCGCTCAGCAGTGCCAATGGTTTCATTTGCATGTATCTTTTGAATTTTACAGCGTACCAAATGTCAGTTGCTTCCGCTCTTGGCACCCGCCACTTGAATTTATCCCAGTGAAGATAGTTACCCTTCGCATCAGTTATATCGTATTGCCCTAAATATTTTCCGATTTTTTCAAAGTCGATTTTTGCTGGATCAAATTTTGGAGCCCGCTCTACACTAGGCTTTGCCATGGCATTACTCAATTTTTAAAATTTGCGTTTGATGGTTCGATACTGGCACAGTTCAGCTCAAAGTCAAGGCGCTTGGACACCTCTCCTACCTCGGGACAGTAGTCAGTGCCGTACGGCTCCAAAATCTTCCGCAATCGTTGCGTTTTGGGCATCCCGCATTGCTTTTCGAAATGTGTAGCTTCCCTTTATGACTGTCAGGCTCAGCTGACGCTGCATTTGCTTCCCATGGATGTCCATTGGGTTCCAGACGCAACATTCCTTTGTGGGAGCGAGCTTGCTCGCGATAGCGGTGCGTCAGTCAATCAGCGAGCGTTAAGCGGCACCGGCTTCCTAGGACAAGCCCGCCCCGCGCAACTTAGACCCCTTTCAATGAGCAATCTGGTCGTCCACCGTCAACACAACCCGGCCAAACCTCGCGTTCTTATCCAACGGCGTAATCGCCAATAAACGATCAAGACGAATCTCCCGTCGGCCCTCCGCCGTTTCGACCTCAAGAAATTCCTCCCGCGTGGAAGCGGTCCGCGTGGTAATCGCCCGAGCCGTCACGCGTTGGCCCTCAGTCAGCTCGATGTCCAGCGTGTAGCCGCACAGGCAGGCAATCTCCAGATAGTCATGCATGTCACAGTGCAGCGGTTTATAGGTGTCCATCTCACGCCTCGCCGTTTTGCAGTTTGAGAATGAAGTGAAGCGACCGACAGGTTGACGTTTTGAGTCGCCACCCGCCGGGTCGCAGGGCAGGGCGAATCAGAGAAGTTGCTTCAGCATCGCTTGCAACCGGTCATTCCCCGACTCGTCGAGCGGAAACACCGGCAAGCGCGGGTCGCCGACTTCCAGGCCGAGGGTGCGCAGACCAGCCTTGATGGTAGCGGGCAAGCCGCCCTTGAGGATGAAATCCAGCAGCGGCAATTGACGATAGAACAGCGCCCGGGCTTTGCTCAGGTCGTTGGCCAACACGGCCGCGTACAGGTCGAGATTGAGTTGCGGGATAAGGTTCGGCGCGGCGGTGCACCAGCCCTTGGCACCGGCCGCGAAGGCTTCCAGCGCCAGTGGGTTGCAGCCGTTGTAGAACGGCACCTGGCCTTCGCCCAGCAGTTGCAGCTTGTGCATGCGCTGGATGTCGCCGGTGCTTTCCTTGACCATGGTGACGTTGTCCACAGCGTTGAAAATTCGCAGGATCAAGTCCACGGACATGTCGATGCCGCTGGTGGCCGGGTTGTTGTAAAGCATGATCGGCACATCGATGCTGGCGCCGATGGTCTGGTAGTGCCTGAGGATTTCCGCCTCGCTCAGTTTCCAATAGGAAGCCGGCAAGACCATCACCACATCGGCGCCGTGATCCTGGGCGAAACGCGCGCGGCGCACCGCTTTGGCGGTGGTCAAGTCAGACACGCTGACCACGGTCGGCACCCGGCCGGCAACGCGGGCGATGCTGAATTCGCTGACCTGATCCCACTCCGCGTCGCTCAGGTAAGCGCCTTCGCCGGTGCTGCCCAAGGGCGCGATGGCATGCACGCCGCTGTCGATCAGGCGGTCGATGGACCGGCCCAATGCGTCCAGGTCCAAGCCTTGGCCGTCGGTGGAGAAGGGCGTGATGGTGTAACCGATGATGCCGTGGATGTTGGGGGTAGACATGGCGTCGCTCCTATTGGGTTCAGTTCAGGCAATCGGCGTGTTGGCGCAGGTTCTGCCGGGCGTAATAGTTGAAGGCGGCCGCGTGACGCTTGGGACGAGCGATCCAGTTGTGAGCTTCGCGGCCCAGGTGCGGCAGGATCGGCTTCACCTCGCCGGCGGCCAGGGCGAGCAATTGCAGCTTCGCGGCGCGCTCGATCAACTGGGCGATGTTGCAGGCTTCTTCCACGGTCTCGCCGGTGGACAATTGACCGTGATGGGAAAGCAGAATCGCTCGCTTGTCACCCAGGGCGCCGGCGATCAATTCGCCTTCCTCGTTGCCCACGGGCACGCCCGGCCAGCCTTCCAGGAACGCGCAGTCTTCGTACAACGGGCAGAGATCCATGTGGGAAATCTGCAGCGGCACTTCCAGCATCGACAGCGCGGCGATGTGGGTCGGGTGGGTGTGGATGATGCAATTCACATCCGGCCGCGCGCGGTAGACCCAGGTGTGAAACCGGTTGGCCGGGTTGGGGATGCCGTGTCCCTCCAGAACCTCAAGGTCTTCGTTGATCAACAGCAGGTTGCCGGCGGTGATCTCGTCAAACCCCAGGCCCAGTTGCTGGGTGTAGTAGGTGCCAGGTTGCGGCCCGCGCGCAGTAATCTGCCCGGCGAGGCCGGAGTCGTGACCGTTCTCGAACAAGATGCGACAGGTCAGGGCCAGCTTTTGTCGCACAGTCCACGTATTATCCGGCAGTGATTTCTGCATCTGGTTTACAGCATGCTCGACCAATTGGTCCTTGGGCGTCGCCAGTGTCTTGCTCATGTCCGTTCTCCTGATTCGTTCTTTGACCGTTCTTGATCCGCGTCATGGAAGCGGCGGGATGGAGGTGTTAATGACACTAAATAGACTATATGACACAAAGTGTCATTTGCAATCGCAGATTGTCCGTTTCCCTGGAAATGTGGGTTACCTATGTCCATTCGCTTGAAATTGCTCAGAAAAAAACTCGGTGTGACGCTGGACGTCCTGGCTGAAAAAACCGGAATGACCAAGAGCTACCTGTCCAAGGTGGAACGGGGTCTGAGCACGCCCTCCATAGCCACGGCGCTCAAGCTGTCCAAGGCGTTGAACGTGAAAGTCGAGGAGTTGTTCTCCGAGGAAAACGTCTCGCTCGACAGCTACAGCCTGGTGCGCTGTGAAGACCGCCAGTCCCTGGCGGCGAACCCTGGCAGCGCTGAATACGCCGTGTTGGCTCACCAGGTTTCCGAGCGAACCTTGCTGCCCTTCATCCTTTACCCCCCGGCCGAATTCGCCGCGCACCATGCGTTCAAGGAACACACGGGCGAGGAATTCCTGTTCGTTCACGAAGGCCAGGTGGAAGTGGACTTCATGAACGAGCGCGTCGTGTTGAATCGCGGCGATGCGTTGCATTTCAACGCGCAAAAACCCCATCGCCTGCGCTCGGTGGGTGATGTTCAGGCGCAGTTGTTGGTGGTGGTGCACAGCGCTGAATCGGCAGAGAAGGGCGAAGACGCCTAGCACCACGTTGCTCACTGGGTAAACACCAAACCCCGTGGCGAGGGAGCTTGCTCCCGCTGGGCTGCGCAGCAGCCCCCTCCCCATGAGCGCCTTGCCACAGATCTTTCGACAGCCTCAATTGAACGGCATCGGACACCTGCTCGGACCAGTCGAGTGACGTCCTGTCAGTAAAGACCGACAGACACTAGCGACAAGGCCCGCCAAGCCACAGCGCCTTGCGCCTTTGCCTACAACTACGCCAGAATCCGCCGGCTTGTGCGCCTGGGGTTGCGTCGGTAGTTTTGGACCTGTCACTGCTCATCAGTGATCGGGTTTAGCAGCTCGTGGTGAAACAGGTTGTGCAAGGCGTCATCCAGTCAGGAATCTCCGTCCTGCACTTGATGGTGGCTGTGCGCAGGGCGTCCCCGGACGCGCCGGTTTCTTGTTTCCCCGGTCTGCTAACCTGCGTACAGCTGCCTCCCATCGTTTAGCAGCGAGCGGGTGGTGGCTCCAATGACAGGAAGCAAGACGATGGTAAAAGAGACTCCGAATCCTCCTGATACGAACGAGCATGTCTCCCGTGCTCAGTCTGCTCGCAACAAAAAAATCGACGACGCTGCCACGCGAGCGTTGGATTTTTATCTGAAACCCAAGCCTAAGGGCGAAACGTCTGACAAGACCGACTCCATTTTTCGGATTGATCCGGGGGTGGATTCTGAGTGTTTGCTGGCAAGTCTCAGTGAGAATTTGGCTTCGGCGAATGCCATGATTAGTGATTTGGCGTTTGATTTGGATGGGTCGCGGCGGCGGGTTGCGATGGGGATTTTGCAGGTGATTGAGGTGAGTGAGCTGTTGGCGAATCGGGCGCTGGATATTGTTGAGGTGAGGTAGTCGACAGGTTCGCCCCAGGACGGGAAAGGTCTTGCTCGGCTGGACCTTTCCTGCCGTCTTGTCTTGGGCGGTAAACACACCGCTGACCCACAGCGTGTGTGGAATCGGTTGGCGCTGGAACAAGCCGGTGAGGTGATGACTGGATAAGACTTAAGAAGCGCTGGTGCGTAAAATCGGCGCTATCTGCGAATACGAGCGGAGCAGCGACCATGGAATACGACGACAGATTGATAGAAGAAGCTGTGCTTGCCTTGCTGGCAGCCTTCAGCTCCGACAGCGGCAATGCCTGGAAAGGTTTCGACTTCGAGGTCATGAACCGATTACATGAACAAGGCCTCATCAGCGATCCGGTCAACAAGAACAAGTCGATCTGGTTGACGGAAGAAGGGTTGGAGCGAGGTCGACAGATTGCCGAGCGGTTGTTTGGAACGAAGAGTTGAGGGGGCGCGCCGCATCGTGAGCGCTCGCCGGGCTCAGCTAATGTCATGTTCGGTGATCATTCGTCCCCCGCCACAACGCGGCCAAACCCGGCGTTGATATCCAGTGGCGTAATTGCCAATAATTGATCAAGCCGAATTTGCTGGCGACCGTCCGTGGTTACCATCTGTCTCGATAATCGAAGGAGACCTGATAGATGTAGGTGGGCCAATCAATTGAATGCTGAAAATAAGGTTGGAGAATTTTTATCCATTCTTGTGGGACATTAAAGCCTCCGTTATTTATGTTGTTTTCGAGTGGAATCCCTAGGGCTTCAATGACAGAGCCGTCATCACCCAAGTCTTCGGAATACTCCTCACCCTCGTAGGATTCGGTTTGCTTGTTATACCATTCAAGTCTTAGTTTTAGTCCCATTTGGCTCGCTCAGTTTTTTGATCTGGTTTTGGTTGAGGGGGTGCCGACGCGAGTTCCGATGAAATATTCCAGTTCGGCAGGGGGGGTTATATCGAGGTTTTTTCTATTTTTTTGAGTTGCGCTTCCGTTATCTCCAGCGCTCCTGGTCCAACAGCGTTGAATGGTTTTGCTTCAGTTATCTGGGCTAGCGCTTCGTTTTGCTCGGCGGTTATAATGCAAGTCTCAAATTGCAGTGAGTCGTTTTTCTTGTCGTCTGGATAGGAGCCTGTTATTAAGAAATAGCGCATGGATTTACCTCAGTTGATTCAAGGCAAACGATTTGAATGATGAAGTTATCGCCATGAATTGTTGTGTGAGTCCACTCTTCTATCGTCTTTATCCGCTGTGGTAACAAATCATAGACAAAACAAAAATCTTCAGGCTTTGTCCATCCCATAAGTGCGGCCAACTGGTCCATATAGGCGATTGGGATCTCTACGGTTCTTATCAACTCTTCAGTAGTTACGTCAAAAATTTCAACGATAGGCTTCACTTCTCTGCTTTCCTCGTCGGGACGTCGGGTTTAGTTTGCTCGCCAGTTATTGGCCTTTCCAAGATGTTGGTCTGTGTGTGGCACTGGTTTTACCAATTGATTCTGTACCGAAATGCAATTTGATAATCGAATTTTTCCGGTGCGATTGGATGGTCAAAGAAGGGCTGGATGATAGGTATCCACTCGGCGCGTACATCAAAGCCTCCGTCATATATTTCTGGTTCGCTTTCCAAATTCATCGCCGAGATTACCGATACATCATCCCCCATGTCGTTCGAATATTCTTTGCCTTCACCCAATTCGGTTTTTTTGTCGTACCAATTAAGTCTTAATTTTAGTCCCATACTGCTTTCTCCCGGTTTCTGTTGAGCGCTAGTCGGCGCAAGTTCCGATGTAATACTTCAGTCCGTCAGGAAATTTTCTATCTAGAACTTTTTCTATTTTGCTGAGCTGTTCCTCGGTTATCTCCAGCTCTCCAGGTTCAATTTTGTTGAAAGGTTTAGCTTCAGTTATTTGCGCCAGTGCTTCTTTTTGTTCGGTGTCCTCTATATAAATTTCAAACTGTAATGAATCGTCATTTTTGTCGTCTGGGTAGAAGCCTGTTATTGAAAAACAAGGCATGATGTTCCTCTTTTAATGTTTCTCTGGAAGTTGGTTGCTGCTGGTTAAAAAAAGCAACAGGTTTCGTGGTAGCTCTATTGAGCACGCTTCTTCCAATGCTGCAATTTGAGACGTGCTCAACTCATAATCGTAAAAATAGCTTTCCTCTTTGGTCCAGTTCATTATTTTTGCTAGAGCTTGAGTGTCAATGCAGAGCTCTTTTTCGAACGAGGCAGAGTCGTCACCGTCAATTACGCCCATTATCTTGTGTTTCATGGTTCTATCTTGTCGCGCCGCGCGGTGAGTCCATTCATCAATTTGTCTTGATGATCCTCCCATCAAACCTTTACGTCGCCGCTACTTACAAATGTTTTGATGGGAGGTGGCTAGTTGTTTTTTTACCAATTAACTCGGTATCGAAATGCAATTTGATAATCGAATTTTTCTGGGGCGATTGAATGCGCAAAGAAGGGCTGGATGATAGGTATCCATTCGGCGCGTACATCAAAGCCGCCGTCATATATTTCGGGTTCGCTTTCCAGATCCAATGCTGTGATTACTGACAAATCATCCCCCAAGTCGTTCGAATATTCTTCGCCTTCCCCCAACTTGGTTTTTTTATCGTACCAATCCAATCTTAGTTTTAAACCCATCGTGTCCTCACAAATATTTTTTTATGTTGCGGTTTTTTTTCGCCTTGCCTACTTGCACGCCCGTCTCGTGATCGAACGCGCCTAAATGACTTCCATCGCTTGCGCGATATGCCTCTAGCTCGCCATGTTGGGAGTCCCACTCGTAAATAGTCCTTCCTTTAGGGTCAGCCCAACGTTCTCTAAGTCCCGCTCCTCCTTGTTTTGGCGTTTGCTTTTTTGCCGATCTTAGATTTAAAAAACCGGTAATTTCTTCGGTTTTTGGTGCTGGATAGTAGTCATGATCGGGGTTACCGCTTCGCCTGACAGAGACCACAACATAAACCGGCCGAACCCCCGAGTCCGCCGGAAATACCAGAATGAAATCCCTGTACTCCGGCGGATAGATCGGGTCGACGATGATGCTGTCGGCCATCGGCGTCGGCGGATAGATCCAAATAGGCGGTGCCTGGGGCGCAGCTTCCAAGGCAGGAATGCCAAGGGTGTCAGCCGGATTGATAGCGGGTGTCCAAATCAGCTCGATGCCATCACCGAGGTCGGCAATGAACTGATCGGCTCGCGACGTGAACTGAACAACATCAACCATTTCCCAATCGGGACGCTGGCCGGTATAGAAGCCATACCCCTTGAGACTGCCGTCGGCCTGCTGCTCGATGCTCAGACGCATGCGGCTGCGGGCTTGCTTGAGGTCGCGTAGCTGGTCTTCGCTGTAAAGCGCGCTGTCGCCCAGATTGGACGGCCAGAGCAGGGCGACGATTCCGGTCAGCAGGGCCGCGCCGACGGTGCCGCCCGCAGCGGCAGCCGTGGAAGTTGCCGAACCGCCCAGCGCCAGCCTGCCCAAGGTAACGGGAACCGCGCCAGCGCCGATCCGCTCAAGGGGGATCGCGCCGGATGGGGCGGCGCTCCGACCGCCGAGCCACATGAGATCGCCGTACTGCTTGACCAGATCCGCCGGGACGTAACCGTTGGGGTTGCTGTAATCGATGATGCCGTTGGGGAGCTTGCAGCTCTTGGCAAACACGCATCCGGCAACGCTGGACAACGGCTTGTTATCCACCGTGGCCCAGCGCGCTTGTTCGTAGGCGGATTGCCGGGCAAGCATGGCTTCATAAGCCTGTTGTAGGCCGTCGCGCTCGGCCAGTTCGCTGGCGCTCATGTCTCGATAAGTGAGGTGATGCCCGTCGCCGCCGGGCGGGTTTCGAACCTGGGGGATGTCTTTTTTGCGTGTCGCCACGTAGTGAATCTCGTCCGCTGAAATGCAGGACAGACGCTAACGCGGGAAGAGCGAGGCGCGATGTAGGAGGTTTCTTGAAGTGGTTGTTCCGGTTTCCTCAATATAGGTAGGGCTGGCTATTGAGGACCGGGACAATCTGAAGCGTCAGATGGGGCTGTCAGTCATTGGGCAACCGCAACTCGCAAGCCGACGTCGCCTTGCGCCTTTGCCTACAACTACGCCAGAATCCGCCGGCTTGTGCGCCTTGGGTTGCGTCGGTAGTTTGGGACCTGTCACTGCTCATCAGTGATCGGGTTTAGTCGCCCAGGGTGAAACAGGTTGTGCAAGGCGTCATCCAGTCGGGATTCCCATCCTGCACTCGATGGTGGCTGTGCGCAGGGCGTCCTCGGACGCGCCGGTTTCTTGTTTCCCCGGTCGACTAACCTGCGTACAGCTGCCTCCCATCGTTTAGTCGCGAGCGGGTGATGGCTCCAACTACAGGAAACAAGGTAATGGCAAAAGATACTCCGAATCCTCCCGATACGAACGAACACGTCTCCCGTGCTCAGTCTGCCCGCAACAAGAAAATCGATGACGCTGCCACGCGAGCGTTGGATTTTTATCTGAAACCCAAACCAAAGAGCGAAACGTCTGACAAGACCGACTCCATTTTACGGATTGATCCGAGTGTGGATTCTGAGTGTTTGCTTGCGAATCTCAGTGAGAATTTGGCATCGGCGAATGCCATGATCAGTGATTTGGCGTTTGATCTGGATGGCTCGCGTCGGCGGGTTGCGATGGGGATTTTGCAGGTGATTGAGGTGAGTGAGTTGTTGGCGAATCGGGCTTTGGATATTGTTGAGGTGAGGTAGGGCAGCAGCGCTACATGCCGCCCGGATCGGAAAAAGGTCTTGCCTAGCAAGGCCTTTTTTGTGCCCGAGGGAGACTCGTACATGCCATACAAACCGTGCTTTGTAGACGAATTCTGCAGTTAGGGATCAATGCGGGGATACACGCTAACGTGCCTTGGCTTACCATCTATTCCCTTGCGAGCGTGCGAAAGTGCTCGAACAACCGAAACCCCACGTAGTCTTGCCGGTACTTATACAGGTGGCGGTAGTAGCAATCCCAATAGCTGATCATCCGATCCTGTAGCGCTTTGAAATATTTCGGGTTGTCCTTGATGAAATCCCCGTACAACTCCGGATTGAGTGTTGGCAGATGAGCTTCGCAGGTATCGAGTATTTCCATTACGTACTCGCCAGTAAGCTGCATCACGAATGGGACGACCCAGGGCTCTGACACCGACAGGATTTGCTTGAGCTGACGGTGTCTGATATGGCCATCGTGATGCCTTGTCAGGACGCAAGAGTACATGACGCTCTGGAGCCCATTTAGCTGTAAATATTCCTGCTCATCGCCCTCATGATGGATTCGATAGGGAATGACTAAATCCTCGTCGCATACTTTGATCTCAATGCCAGGGTGTGTTGCTAGGCTGGTGTTTCCTAATATTTGGTATAGGCCCTCAGCCCTGAGCGAAAGATCAGACGGGAAGGCAGTCGTGATCGAACCCGTGGAAAATGCAAGGTTTGATGCTGGGCTGGATGGCATGTTCAGTCTCGGCAGTCATCACGATGTGCTGCGTATTCATCCTGGCGGAGGCAGCGTGGTTCATGTGGTTGGATGGGTGTTTTTGTGAGTCTTTCGACAGTATGCCAATCTGCCCCAGAGAAAAGGTAGGCGTGTCAGTCGTGGCTGTCAGTCACTGGGCGCCCGCAACTCGCCAGCCGACGTCGCCTTGCGCCTTTGCCTACAACTACGCCAGAATCCGCCGGCTTGTCCGCCTTGGGTTGCGTCGGTAGTTTGGGACCTGTCAGTGCTCATCAGTGATCGGGTTTAGTCGCCCGTCGTTGCTAAGTCGCTCAAGCGTCCATCAGTCAGGAATCCCCATCCCTGCACTCGATGGTGGCTGTGCGCAGGGCGCCCTTGGGCGCGCCGATTTCTTAGCTCGTCGGTCGACTAACCTGCGTACAGCTGCCTCCCAATCGTTTAGTCGCGAACGGGTCGTAGCCTCAACCAAAAGAGAGCTAGGACCATGGTCAAAATTACACCGAATCCTCCAGTAACAGACGAACCCACATCCCGTGCCCAGTCTGCCCGAAACAAAAAGCTCGACGACGCGGCCACCCGGGCGTTGGATTACTACCTGAAACCCAAGCCTAAGGGCGAAACGTCTGACAAGTCCGACTCCATTCTTCGTATTGATCCAAGTGTGGATTCTGAGTGTTTGCTTGCGAATCTCAGTGAGAACCTGGCTTCGGCGAATGCCATGATCAATGATCTGGCGTTCGACCTTGATGGCTCGCGACGGCGTGTTGCGATGGGGATTTTGCAGGTGATCGAGGTGAGTGAGCTGTTGGCGAATCGCGCGCTGGATATTGTTGAGGTGAGGTAGGTTCGGCGGGTAAAACCTGTCCTTCGGTTAAAAAAAGGTCTTGCCAAGCAAGACCTTTTTCACTACCTCAAGCCGGATCAACCCCTTGCGATGGCCTCACCGAGTTGCTGATTGGTCATCGCCTTGCCAGCAATACCCCAAGCGCCATCTACGGCATGCACGATGTTGACCCAGATGTTTGTCTTGGGCAGTTGGCCGCCGGACATCTCATGGATAATGTTGGTTACTTCCTCAATGTAGCCAATCTGTATTTCGCGGTTGGCGAATGCAAAGGCAGGCACCTTCCATTCGATGAAAGCGACAGGCGCTTCGGCGGAGCCAGAGAAGGTGTTTTCTGCGGTCAAAACATGAATGGAACCGACAATGTTCGGGGTCATGGCCTTGTTGCCGGTCAGGCCATGCCACTTCAGCATCGCGTCAGACAGCTGGGCGAAAGCAATTTTCTCGCTGCCTTTAGGCAGGACACCTTCAGTAAGCGTAAGGGTGAGAGGCATTTCCATACTCCTGTAAGCGAGGTGTACGTCGCATCGGCGACCGCATCGATCGTAAAATAACGATCGTTATTTTAATTTACATAACGATCGTTACATTGCCAAGTACAATCTGGATTCACCCACCCGGAATCCCGTAGAGAGGTATGCATGTCTCGATCCGAACGAAAGCAGCAGACACGCCAACGAATCCTTGGCGCCGCTGGCCGTGGCTTTCGCAAAGCTGGCTTTGGCGGCATTGGTGTGGATGGCTTGGCAAAGGAAGCAGGCGTTACGTCCGGCGCCTTCTATGCCCACTTCGACTCCAAGGCTGCTGCATTTCGTGAGTCGGTCGCACAGGGGATGGCTGAACTCAAGGACGGTGTGTGCCACTTCCAAGGCCAGCATGGGCACACCTGGTGGCCTGAGTTCGTGTGTTTCTACTTGGGAGAGAAGCGTAAATGCGAACTGTCAGAGAGCTGCGCCCTGCAGAGTCTTGCGTCAGAAATTTCCAGGTCTGATCCCAACTCACGCGCGGAGTTTGAGGCTGAACTGCTCAACGTCGCCGCCTTGATCGTGGCCGGCCCCACGTCGGAGCACGCGCCTGCCGACATAGGCGAAGCCATGTTCGCATTGTCCACGCTGGTTGGTGCCGTAACACTCGCTCGAGCGGTAGCCGATCCGGCAGTGGCGGAAAAAATCGCAGCTGCGGCGGAGCGGACATTACTGTCTGGAAGAGCCGCTCCATAAAGCCCTGCGACTTGAATGGGTCAGTTGTCTGAGAGATACCAGTCGCTAGACCGTCAGACGTTGGGCGACCAGAACCCCAAGCTCACATCGCCTTGCGCCGCTGCCTCGTTTAGTCGTGAACGTGGGGACGAGTGCGGGTTTATAGAATATCTTTCACATAAGCGTTAAGCGCGATGAGCGGAGCGTGAAGGTCGTTTATCTTTTGCGCTGAGCTGAAATCCGCAGCCAAACGATTCAGCTCTCGGCCCAGCACTGTATCTACCCCACCAATCGCCCCCAACGCTAAATCCAGGCATCGACTGATTTCGCCCTGAATCCCGGCCACATCGCCCCGCCGTATCAGCAACTCAAAAATCTCCCGGTCGCAACTGCCCATCAACGGATCATCCCGCAGGATCGGGCTGTGGCCTTCTGTCTCATAGGCCAGTTTGAGGGAGTAGAGAGCGACCGTTTCCAGCAGCAATTCCATGGGGTGAAATCCTTTGTGACTGGGTGGGGAGGGTGGGGCCACTCGAAGCATCGGTGGGTGCAGTGACATTTTTGTGAGCGCTTCGCGCTCAAGCGGGAGCAAGCTCCCTCGCCACCGGGGGTTGTGGTGTTCCTGGAGGTTGATCACTTTCCTGCAGACGAAAAAAAAGACCTTGAATTTCAAGGTCTTTCTTTAAGATGGTGCCCCGAGGGAGACTCGAACTCCCACTCCTTTCGAAAACGGATTTTGAATCCGCCGCGTCTACCAATTCCGCCATCAGGGCTCAATGGCGGCGAAGTATAGAGAGGTGCCTACCGTTGGTCAATCACGTTTCATGGTGAATTTTTAATATTTCCGCTAGACTTTCCGGCCCTGCTAGACGAACCCCATCATGCGTGTTGCTGACTTTACCTTCGAACTCCCGGATTCGCTGATCGCTCGCCACCCGCTGGCCGAGCGGCGCGCCAGTCGACTGTTGACCCTGGACGGGGTCAGCGGTGCCATGGCTCACCGTCAATTCACTGATTTGCTCGAGCATTTGCGCCCGGGCGATTTGATGGTGTTCAACAATACCCGGGTGATTCCGGCGCGTTTGTTCGGCCAGAAGGCCTCCGGCGGCAAGCTGGAGATTCTAGTGGAGCGGGTGCTGGACAGTCATCGGGTGCTGGCCCATGTGCGGTCGAGCAAGTCGCCCAAGCCCGGTTCGTCGATTCTGATCGACGGCGGCGGTGAGGCGGTGATGGTGGCGCGGCATGATGCGTTGTTCGAGCTGGAGTTCGCCGAAGAGGTGTTGCCGCTGCTCGACCGTGTCGGGCACATGCCGCTGCCTCCTTATATAGACCGCCCGGACGAAGGTTCGGACCGCGAGCGTTATCAGACCGTGTACGCCGAGCGCCTGGGGGCGGTGGCGGCGCCGACGGCGGGGCTGCATTTTGATCAGCCGTTGCTGGAGGCCATTGCCGCCAAGGGCGTGGAGACGGCGTTCGTGACGCTGCACGTCGGCGCCGGCACGTTCCAGCCGGTGCGCGTGGAGCGCATCGAAGACCACCACATGCACAACGAATGGCTGGAAGTCAGCCAGGAAGTGGTCGATGCCGTGGCGGCCTGTCGCGCCCGCGGTGGGCGGGTGGTGGCGGTGGGGACCACCAGCGTGCGCTCCCTGGAAAGCGCCGCGCGCGATGGCGTGCTCAAGCCGTTCAGTGGCGACACCGATATCTTTATCTACCCGGGCCGGCCGTTTCATGTGGTCGATGCCCTGGTCACCAACTTTCATTTGCCTGAATCCACGCTGTTAATGCTGGTTTCGGCGTTCGCCGGTTATCCCGAAGCCATGGCCGCCTACAAGGCCGCCGTCGAGCATGGATACCGCTTTTTCAGCTACGGTGATGCGATGTTCATCACCCGTAACCCCGCGCCACGCGGACCCGAGGAAACAGTATGAGTCGCACCTGTCGCATGTCCTTCGAGTTGCTCGCCACCGATGGCAAGGCTCGTCGCGGTCGTCTGACCTTCCCCCGCGGTACCGTGGAAACCCCCGCGTTCATGCCGGTGGGCACCTACGGCACGGTCAAGGGCATGCTGCCGCGTGACATTGAGGCGATTGGCGCGGAAATCATCCTCGGTAATACCTTCCACCTGTGGCTGCGCCCGGGCATGGAAGTGATCAAGGCCCACGGCGACCTGCACGATTTCATGCAGTGGAAAGGCCCGATCCTGACCGACTCCGGCGGCTTCCAGGTGTTCAGCCTGGGCGCGATGCGCAAGATCAAGGAGGAGGGCGTGACCTTCGCTTCTCCGGTGGACGGTTCCAAGGTGTTCATGGGGCCGGAAGAGTCGATGCAGGTGCAACGCGACCTGGGCTCGGACATCGTGATGATCTTCGACGAATGCACGCCGTACCCGGCCGATGAAGACGTGGCACGGGTGTCCATGGAGTTGTCGTTGCGCTGGGCCCAGCGTTCGAAGAATGCCCATGGCGAGAACACGGCGGCGCTGTTCGGCATCGTCCAGGGCGGCATGCACCGCGACTTGCGCATGCGCTCCCTCGAAGGCCTGGACAAGATCGGCTTCGACGGCCTGGCGATTGGTGGCCTGTCGGTGGGTGAGCCGAAGCACGAGATGATCAAGGTGCTCGATTACCTGCCGGGCGAGATGCCCGCTGACAAACCTCGTTACCTTATGGGCGTTGGCAAACCGGAAGATCTGGTTGAGGGTGTGCGCCGCGGGGTGGACATGTTCGATTGCGTGATGCCAACCCGTAATGCCCGCAATGGGCATCTGTTCATCGACACCGGTGTGCTGAAGATCCGTAACGCGTTCCATCGCCATGATGATTCGCCGCTCGATCCGACGTGCGATTGCTATACCTGCCAGAACTTCTCCCGCGCTTATCTGCATCATTTGGACAAGTGCGGCGAAATGCTCGGCAGTATGCTCAATACCATCCACAATTTGCGCCATTATCAGGTGCTTATGGCTGGTTTGCGCGAGGCTATCCAACAGGGTACATTGGCCGCCTTTGTCGAGGCCTTCTATGCCAAGCGCGGGTTGCCTGTTCCGCCTTTGGACTGAGTTTTCCGATCCCTAGATTCAATACTTGCAACTGGAGTGCTAAATGAGCTTTTTTATCTCTAACGCCATGGCTGACGCGGCTGCACCGGCTGCCGGCCCTATGGGCGGTGGTTTCGAGTGGATTTTCCTGGTCGGCTTCCTGGTCATCTTCTACCTGATGATCTGGCGTCCACAGGCCAAGCGCGCCAAAGAGCAGAAGAACCTGCTCAGCAGCCTGCAAAAAGGTGATGAAGTGGTCACCACCGGCGGCATCGCTGGCAAGATCACTAAAGTGGCTGATGACTTCGTGGTACTGGAAGTGTCCGACACTGTTGAAATGAAGTTCCAGAAGGGCGCCATCGCGGCCACGCTGCCAAAAGGCACGCTGAAAGCGATCTAAGTAACCACTTCTTTTCAATCGACGGGGCGCGCAAGGCGCCCCGCGTCATAAGCGGGCGGCGTGATGCTGAACAAATACCCTCTGTGGAAATACCTACTGATCCTGGCGGTGCTGGCGGTCGGTGTGATTTATTCCGCTCCCAATCTATACCCGGATGACCCGGCCATTCAGGTCAGTGGCGCAAGCACTGCGCTGCAGGTCACCCAGGCCGATCTGGACCGTGCGAGCGCTGCGCTCAAGGCGTCCAATATCGATGTGAAGGCTGCGTCCATCGCCGAAAACGGCAAGGGCGGCCTGTTGCGCCTGGTCAAGGCTGAAGACCAACTGCCAGCCAAGGATGTGGTGCGCAAGGCGTTGGGCGACGATTATGTTGTAGCCCTGAACCTGGCCCAGACCACGCCGCCGTGGCTGCGCAAGCTTGGCGCCCACCCAATGAAGCTGGGCCTGGACTTGTCCGGTGGTGTGCACTTCCTGCTGGAAGTGGACATGGAAAAAGCCCTCGACGCACGCCTGAAAGTCTACGAAGGCGACGTCAAGAGCCTGCTGCGTAAAGAGCGCCTGCGTTATCGCAGCCTGCCGCAGTTCGAAGGTGCCATTCAGCTGGGCTTCAGCGATGAAGATGCCCGCGAACAGGCCCGTGCGCTGGTGCGCAAGAATTTCAACGATTTCGACATTGTGCCGGCCGACCTCAATGGCCAACCGGTGCTGCGTCTGGCGATGACCCCGGCCAAGCTGGCGGAAATCCGCGAGTACTCCATCAAGCAGAACTTGACCACGGTACGTAACCGCGTCAACGAGCTGGGTGTGGCCGAGCCGATCGTGCAGCGCCAGGGCGCCAACCGCATCGTGGTTGAGCTGCCGGGCGTGCAGGATACTGCCGAAGCCAAGCGTATCCTCGGCAAGACCGCCAACCTGGAATTCCGCCTAGCCGCTGAGCCGGGTGCGTCCAAGGCCACTTCCGAGAGCTTCGAGTTCCGTGAAGGCGGTCGTCCGGCGGCGCAGATCGAGCGTGGCTTGATCATCACCGGTGACCAGGTGACCGACGCCCAGGCGGGCTTCGACGAGCAGGGTCGTCCACAGGTGAACATTCGCCTGGACGGTCATGGCGGCGAACTGATGAGCCGCGCCACGCGCAGCAACGTCGGTCGCAGCATGGCGGTGATCTTCATCGAGCAGAAGCCGACCACCACCTACACCAAGCAAGTGGTCAACGGCGTCGAGAAAGACGTACCGGTCCAGACCTTCAAGGAAGAGAAGAAGATCATCAGCCTGGCGACCATCCAGTCGCCACTGGGCAGCCAGTTCCGCATCACCGGCCTGAACGGCCAGGGCGAATCCTCTGAACTGGCCCTGCTGCTGCGTGCCGGTGGCCTGGCCGCGCCGATGTACTTCGCTGAAGAACGCACCATCGGCCCGAGCCTGGGTGCCGACAACATCACCAAGGGCGTCGATGCATCCCTGTGGGGCATGCTGTTCGTGTCGCTGTTCATCATCGCCATCTACCGCTTCTTCGGCATCATCGCCACGGTTGCGCTGGCGGTGAACATGGTGCTGCTGCTGGCCCTGATGTCCTTGCTGGGCGCCACGCTGACCCTGCCGGGTATCGCCGGTATCGTGTTGACCATGGGCATGGCGGTGGACGCCAACGTGCTGATCTTCTCGCGGATACGTGAAGAGATCGCCGCGGGGATGTCGATCCAGCGGGCAATCAACGAAGGCTTCGGCCGCGCATTCACTGCGATTATCGACTCCAACCTGACCACGTTGCTGGTCGGCGGGATTCTCTTTGCCATGGGCACCGGCCCGGTCAAGGGCTTCGCAGTGACCATGTCCCTCGGGATCTTTACCTCGATGTTCACAGCCATCATGGTGACCCGTGCAATGGTCAACCTGATTTATGGTGGTCGTGACGTCAAGAAGTTGTGGATTTAAGGGGCTGCCATGTTACGTACAATCAACTTCATGGGCGTTCGCAACATTGCGTTCGGCGTCACATTGTTCCTTACGGCCCTGGCGTTGTTCAGTTGGGCCACCAAGGGCCTGAACTACGGCCTGGACTTCACCGGCGGTACGCTCATCGAGCTGACCTACGAGCGTCCGGCCGACGTCACCAAGGTGCGTGAGCAACTGGCGTCGTCGGGCTATGCCGATGCCATCGTGCAGAGCTTCGGCGCCACCACCGATTTGCTGGTGCGCATGCCGGGTGAAGACCCGCAACTGGGCCACCAGGTAGCCGAAGCCTTGCAGAAGGCCGGCGGCGACAACCCGGCCCAGGTCAAGCGCGTGGAGTTCGTCGGCCCGCAAGTGGGTGAAGAGCTGCGCGACCAGGGCGGCCTCGGCATGCTGTTGGCCCTGGGCGGCGTGATGCTCTACCTGGCGTTCCGCTTCCAGTGGAAGTTCGCGGTGGGCGCGATTGTTTCGCTGATCCACGACGTGATCGTGACCGTGGGCATCCTGTCGTTCTTCCAGATCACCTTCGACTTGACGGTGTTGGCGGCGGTGCTGGCGATCATCGGTTACTCGCTCAACGACACCATCGTGGTGTTCGACCGGGTGCGTGAGAACTTCCGTGTGCTGCGCAAGGCGTCCTTGGTCGAGAACATCAACATCTCGACCACCCAGACCCTGCTGCGGACCATGGCGACGTCGATCTCCACGTTGCTGGCGATTGTCGCGCTGCTGGTGTTTGGTGGCGACAACCTGTTCGGTTTCTCCATCGCGTTGTTCATCGGTGTGATGGCGGGTACTTACTCGTCGATCTACATCGCCAACGTGGTGTTGATCTGGCTGAACCTGAGCACTGAGGACCTGATTCCTCCAGCAGCCACTGACACCGAGGTGGACGACCGCCCGTAAGGCTCGGTTTTCCGTCTGTCACCGCTGAAAAGGCGCGAGTTGAACTCGCGCCTTTTTTTGTGCTCCAAGGCTGGGAGAAGCGCGGATTATTCCGCTTGTGATGGTCAGGAGGTTCAAGTGAACAAATCGATGCTGGTTGGTGCGGTATTGGGTGCTGTCGGTGTAACAGCCGGTGGTGCGGTCGCCACCTACAGCTTGGTAAAAAGTGGCCCTGAGTATGCGCAAGTATTGGCCGTGGAGCCGGTCAAGACCCAGATCAAGACCCCGCGTGAAGTGTGCAAGGACGTCACCGTGACTCGGCAGAAGCCCGTCCAGGACCAGCACCAGATCGCCGGCACCGTGCTCGGCGCTGTGGCCGGTGGCCTGTTGGGCAACCAGATCGGCGGCGGCAACGGCAAGAAGATCGCCACCGTGGCGGGTGCGGCCGGTGGTGGTTATGCCGGTAACAAGATCCAGGAAGGCATGCAGGAACGCGACACCTACACCACCACCCAGACTCGCTGCAACACGGTCAATGACATCAGCGACAAGGTTGTGGGCTACGACGTTCGCTACATGCTCGATGGCAAAGAAGGTAAGGTCCGCATGGACCGCGACCCGGGCAACCAGATCCCGGTGAGCAAGGAAGGCCAACTGATCCTGGGCCAGAACGAACCGGCCCAGTAATTGGAAGATGTACAAGAAGCACCCTTCGGGGTGCTTTTTTTACGCCCGCATTTTTCATGCTCACATCAATCCACTCTGGACACAAAACCTGTGCCTGCCCCAGTCCCCCTGTGGGAGCGAGCCTGCTCGCGATAGCGGTGGGTCAGCTTGCAAGGATGTTGAATGTGCCGGCCTCTTCGCGAGCAGGCTCGCTCCCACAGTGGGTCTGCGGCAGGCTTCGATTTCCCGGCTACCCAAGCCTCCTCTGTGGGAGCAAAGCTTGCTCGCGAAAGCGGTGGCTCAGCTTGCATCGATATTGAATGTGCCGGCCTCTTCGCGAGCAGGCTCGCTCCCACAGTGGGTCTGCGGCAGGCTTCGATTTCCCGGCTACCCAAACCTCCTCTGTGGGAGCAAAGCTTGCTCGCGATAGCGGTGGGTCAGCTTGCATCGATATTGAATGTGCCGGCCTCTTCGCGAGCAAGCCCGCTCCCACAGTGGGTCTGCGGCAGGCTTCGATTTCCCGGCTACCCAAACCTCCTCTGTGGGAGCAAAGCCTGCTCGCGATAGCGGTGGGTCAGCTTGCAATGATGTTGAATGTGCCGGCCTCTTCGCGAGCAGGCTCGCTCCCACACTGGATCTGCGGCAGGCTTCGATTTCCCGGCTACCCAAACCTCCTCTGTGGGAGCAAAGCTTGCTCGCGAAAGCGGTGGCTCAGCTTGCATCGATATTGAATGTGCCGGCCTCTTCGCGAGCAGGCTCGCTCCCACAGTGGGTCTGCGGCAGGCTTCGATTTCCCGGCTACCCAAGCCTCCTCTGTGGGAGCAAAGCTTGCTCGCGAAAGCGGTGGTTCAGCCTGCATCCATGTCCAAGGTGTAATCCATTGTGGCGAGGGAGCTTGCTCCCGCTGGGCTGCGCAGCAGACCCAAGATCTTGCGGTCGCTGCGCAACCGAGCGGGAGCAAGCTCCCTCGCCACAGTGGCCACACCTGACTGAGTGGTGAAGTCAGTAAGAAAAAGCCCACGCCTGTTCCTGCAGGGGTGGGCTTTTTTTTCACCTTCGTTCAGTTACTCGCGCCGCAAAACCGGCCACCGCCCCCAACGCTGGCGAAACCATCCGTAACCACTGACCAGCAAGATCCCGCCGAGCACCATCACCGCGCCAACGATAAAGTTCGGCTCCAGCGGCTCATCCAGCAACCAGACGCCAAATCCGACGCCGTACAGCGGCGTCATGAACGACAGTACCCCCAGTTGCGAAGCGACGTAACGGCGCAACAGGGAGAACCAGATCAGGAAGCTGGCGAAGGACACCAGCAACACCTGGAACGCCATGCTGGCCATCAGCTGTGGCGTGGGGTTGATCGTCGTTTGCCCCAGCGCCGCCGACATTCCGATCAACAGCACCCCGGCGCCCACTAATTGATAAAGCAGCGTCTGGCTGGCCGGCACGTCGGTCAGCCGCGAACAACGAACCGTCACCGTGGTTGCGCCCCACAGCGCACCCGCCAGCAAGCCCATGCCATCGCCAAGCAATGAGCTACCGTTCGCTGCACCCGAGCCGCCACTGAAGGCCACCACGACCCCGCCGAATGCAACGGCGATGCCCAACCATTGCGCCGGTTTGAGACGCTCGCTCGGCAGTTTCCAGTGCAAGCCGAGGGCGGCGAACATCGGTGCGGTGTAGAGGAAAATCACCATGTGCGAAGCCGTCGTATGCCGCAGGCCTTCGCCCACCAATACGAACTCCAAGGCAAACAACAACCCCACCAACAGGCCGGGGCGCCAACTGCCATCGGTCAGAGACAGACGCTCACCGCGGGCCAGCACCAACAGCCAGACCAGTACCGCGGCGATGGCCGAGCGCACGCCCAGTTGCAGCATCGGCGCCATGTCGGCGGCGCCGGCCTTGATCGCGACTTGCTGGAAACCCCAAATGGCACAGAGGCCGGTCATCAGGGCGCAGACCTGGCCATCCAGGGCGCGACGGGTGGTCATGGGAAAGGTCCTTTGGGCAGAAAATAATAAGATGAATGGATTGTCTGCCTGACACCTTTGCTGGATATAGTGATTACCCGACAAGCCATCCCGGTAATCCGCCACAGCGGTCGATATGCAGCCTCCAGCCCAACACCTGAAGATTCCTCCGTTCGACGCAGCCTTGCCCTCGCCGATCTTCTTTCGCAGCGCCTGCATGCCGGCCCATGCCACTTACCCGCGGCACCGGCATGCCTGGGGTGAGTTCGTTTACTCCTACAGTGGCGTGATGGAAATCGAGATCGCCCAGCACCATTACCTGGCGCCACCGCAGTACGGCATCTGGCTGCCACCGGACATGGAACACGTGGGGTTCAATCGGCATGAGGCCTGCCATTGTTCGTTGTACCTGGCGGCCGAACTGTGCGCTGCGCTGCCGGCCGTACCCTGCGCGCTGACGTTGAGCCCGCTGATCCGCGCGTTGCTGGAGGAGCTGCGCAGCGACCCGCCGAGCCAACCGCAGACGCCCGAACAGCAGCGCTTATTGCAGGTGCTGGTGGACAAGCTGACGCAGGCGCCCCATGTCGGCAGTTACTTGCCTTTCTCGGATGATCCACTGCTGGGCCCTGTGTTGCGGGCACTGGAAGCGAATCCCAGCGATCCGCGCTCCTTGCCGCAACTGGCCCGCGCCGCCAACACCACCGAGCGCACACTGATGCGCCGGGCCCAGCGCGATTTGGGCATGTCCTTGGTGGAATGGCGCCAGCGCCTGAAAGTCATCGAGGCCCTGGCCCTGCTCGAACGCGGCCAGAGCGTGGAAACCATCGGTCTGGACCTGGGCTACAGCAGCGCCTCGGCGTTCATCAGCATGTTTCGCAAAATGATGGGTACCACGCCGGATGAGTATCGGCGCAGGCACATGGCTGGATGATGTGGCGATGCTGGCATCGTCATCGCGAGCAAGCTCGCTCCCACAGGGAATTCCGGGTGTGCATGGGTTTTGTGTTCAGCGCAGGGCCCATTGTGGGAGCGGGCTTGCTCGCGAAGGCGGTGGGTCAGCTTGCATGGATGCTGGATGTGAAGGCCCCTTCGCGAGCAGGCTCGCTCCCACAGGGATCTTGGGTGGTCAGGGGTCTTGTGTTCAGCGCAGGTCCACTGTGGGAGCGAGCCTGCTCGCGAAAGCGGTGGGTCAGCTTGCATGGATGCTGGATGTGAAGGCCCCTTCGCGAGCAAGCCCGCTCCCACAGGGGATAGATGGTGTGCATGGGTTTTGTGTTCAACGCAGGGCCCATTGTGGGAGCGGGCTTGCTCGCGAAGGCGGTGGGTCAGCTTGCATGGATGCTGGATGTGAAGGCCCCTTCGCGAGCAGGCTCGCTCCCACAGGGATCTTGGGTGGTCAGGGGTCTTGTGTTCAGCGCAGGTCCACTGTGGGAGCGAGCCTGCTCGCGAAAGCGGTGGGTCAGCTTGCATGGATGCTGGATGTGAAGGCCCCTTCGCGAGCAAGCCCGCTCCCACAGGGGATAGATGGTGTGCATGGGTTTTGTGTTCAACGCAGGGCCCATTGTGGGAGCGGGCTTGCTCGCGAAGGCGGTGGGTCAGCTTGCATGGATGCTGGATGTGAAGGCCCCTTCGCGAGCAAGCCCGCTCCCACAGGGGATCTTGGGTGTGCTTGGGTTTTGTATTCACCGCAGGGCCCATTGTGGGAGCGGGCTTGCTCGCGAAGGCGGTGGGTCAGCTTGCATGGATGCTGGATGTGAAGGCCCCTTCGCGAGCAAGCCCGCTCCCACAGGGGATCTTGGGTGTGCTTGGGTTTTGTGTTCAGCGCAGGTCCATTGTGGGAGCGAGCTTGCTCGCGATAGCGCCAGTGGGTTTGACGTCGATTTCGGCATTGATCCCAAACCGCGATGCCATTTCCCGGCGACCACTGGCCGTCACTCCCAGCGCCCGGCTGTCCAAATCCTGGATCACCCATTTGCGCTTGATCGCCACTTGCAGCAACGCCGCCCCCAAGGCCCCGCCCAGGTGGGGGCGGCGCATGCTCCAATCCAGGCAGGGGCAGGCGAATCGGCGGCGTTGCGTGGCCAGGCGCTGGACATCGATACCCAATCCTTCAAACACCGCTTCGCCGGATTCACTCAGCCGATAACCCTCGCCCTCCACGTCCACCAACCACTCCATCTCGAGCATGCGATCGTGCAGGCGCACCGCCAAGGTGCCCGCCATGTGGTCGTAGCAGGTGCGGGCAAATTGCAGGCGATCCGGCGTGCGCGGGGTGAAGGTCGGCGCGGCGCTCTGGCCGATCACCATCAGCGCCTCCAGTGCCTGGGCCACGCGCGGGTCGGCCAAGCTGTAGTAACGGTGACGACCCTGCACATGCAGGCGCACCAGGGCCATCTGCTTGAGTTTCGCCAGATGGGCGCTGGCGGTCGAAGCGCTGACCTCGGCGATGCTCGCCAATTCGGTACTGGTGCGGGCATGGCCGTCCATCAACGCACAGAGCATCCGGGTGCGCGCCGGTTCGGCAATGGCCGCCGCCACTTGAGACACGCCCAAGTCATGCTGTTCTGCGTTCATATTTCGCTCCCTGACGAATCAAGCCATGCATCGACTGGAGATAGTAGCAACACTTTCTCCATCACGAACAAGGCCGCGCTTCATGGACCCGATCACCGCCGCGACGCATCCCGCCCCTTACCCTTTCTACGCCACCTTGCGCGCCGCTGGCGGGCTGGCCTTCGATCCCGAGCTGAACCTGTGGATCGCCAGCAGCGCCGAGGCCGTGTGTGCGGTCTTGCATCATCCCGATTGCCATGTGCGCCCGGCCCACGAGCCCGTGCCCAAGGCCATTGCCGAGGGCCCTGCCGGCCGCGTGTTCGGCCACCTGATGCGCATGAACGAAGGTGAATGCCAGCGGTGCCCGAGGGCGGCGATTGCGCCGGTGTTGCAGGACATCGACGCCCAGCAGGTCGAAGCACTGGTCAGGGCCCGCTTGCTGCAATACGGCGCCGAAGGCCTGCACCAGGCCCAGTTCATCGGGCCGGTCAGCGTGGTCGCGGCATTGCTGGGTTTCAACCCGACGGACAGTCACCTGATCAGCGAATTGACCGGAGACTTCGTCGCCTGCCTGTCGCCCCTGAGCCAGGCGCCGCAACTGGACGCGGCACACCGGGCCAGCGAGCAAATGACCAGGTTGTTCCAGGAACGGATCGAGGGGCAGGACAACCCTTTATTGGTACACATCGAGCAAGGCTTCGAAGGCACGGCGCCGGACAGCAAGATCGCCAACCTGATCGGCCTGCTCTCGCAAACCTACGAAGCCACGGCTGGCCTGATCGGCAACGCGCTGCTGGCGCTGATCGGTGATCCGGCGTTGCGCCAGGCACTGCGGGACGATCCGGCACAAACCGGCCCGTTGCTGGCCGAAGTCCAGCGTTTCGACCCGCCCGTGCAGAACACCCGCCGCTTCGTCGCCGCCCCTTGCGAAATCCTCGGCAGCGCATTGAACCCCGGCGAAACGGTCCTGGTGCTGCTGGCCTCGGCCAACCGCGACCCGCAGCTCAACCCACGACCGGACACGCTGTTGCTCGACCGAGCGAATCGCCGCAGTTTCAGCTTCGGCAGCGGGCGTCATGAATGTCCGGGCCAAACCCTGGCCATGGGCATTGCCCGCGCCACCCTGGCGGTACTTCTGGAAAGCGAACCGAGATTGGAGCAATTGACCTGGCGCTACCGCCCCTCGGTCAACGGACGTATCCCACTGTTCAGCGAGCGATCCTGACCCGCTCCACTCCCCTCAATCATCCCGGGTCAGGACTTCCAGCAACTCGATTTCGAAAATGAGGTTGGCGTTGGGCTTGATATGGGCGCCCATGGACCGCTCACCGTAGGCCAGGTGCGCCGGCACCAGCAGCTTGCGCTTGCCACCGACCTGCATGCCCATCAGGCCCAGGTCCCAGCCCTTGATGACACGACCGGTGCCGATCACGCATTGGAAGGGTTTGCCGCGACTGTAGGACGAATCGAATTCAGTGCCGTCTTCGAGGGTGCCGCGGTATTGGGTGGTGATCAGCGCACCTTTGACTACGCTTTTGCCGTCGCCCTGTTGCAGGTCGATGATTTGCAGTTCTTCATTCATGGCGTATCCCTCGTGTGATCCTGGCGCGGGGTTTTCGCAGAAATCAGGCCCCATGGCAAACGTTGTCTGCCATGGCCACGGAACCGCAACGGCCTCTTCGGTTCACATGGGTATCGACCCTGCATTTCAGATAAGGATTTTCTGATGATCGACTCTCCCCCGCTCCACGGCTTCATTCCGCCGTACATCCTCAATCGCATCATCGCCCACGGCTCCGAACAGCAACGTTCCCGCGCCCTCGGCACCTTGACCCACGTGCGCAGCCTGCGGCACAACCCTGGGCCGCCCAGCGCTCTACCGGCCACGGCGGCACTGCCCAAAACCGGCAAGGCCGGACAGCCGCAACGCAGTGTGCATGACGCCCAGAACAGCATGGAACTGCCCGGCCAGCCGGTACGCCTGGAAGGCCAGCCAGCCAGCGGCGACCCGGCTGTGGACGAAGCCTACGACGCCCTCGGCGCCACCTATGATTTTTTCTGGAAGGTCCTCGGACGCGACTCCATCGACAACAAAGGCTTCGCCCTGGTGGGCAGCGTGCATTATGGCCAGGGCTATGAAAACGCCTTCTGGAACGGCGCGCAGATGGTGTTCGGCGACGGCGATGGCGAAATCTTCCTGCGCTTCACCCGCTCCCTCGACGTGGTGGCCCACGAACTGGCCCATGGCGTCACCGAAAGCGAGGCCGGGTTGATCTACGCCAACCAGTCCGGTGCGCTGAACGAGTCCATCTCCGACGTGTTCGGTGTGCTGGTCAAGCAGTTCGTGCTCGAACAGACCGCCGACCAGGCCGACTGGCTGATCGGCGCCGACCTGCTCACCGACAAGATCAACGGCGACGGCCTGCGCAGCATGTCCAACCCCGGCACCGCCTACGACGACCCGTTGCTGGGCAAGGACCCACAACCGGCGCACATGCGCGAGTTCGTGATCACCCGTGAAGACAACGGTGGCGTGCACATCAACTCGGGCATTCCCAACCGGGCCTTTTATCTGGCGGCGACCACGCTGGGCGGATTTGCCTGGGAAAAGGCCGGCCGGATCTGGTATGAAACCTTGTGCGACCGCAGACTGGCCAATGACGCGTCCTTCAGCGCATTCGCCCGCCTCACCGTCGAGCACGCCCGCCAGCGCTTCGGCACGCGGGAAGTGCAAGCGGTGCAGAACGGCTGGGCCCAGGTCGGCGTCGACCTGACACAGGAGAGCTGATGAAAACCCTTCCAGACCTCGACGACAAGGCCGTGGTGCGGCTGTCGCGCCAGGGCGGCGTGGCCGCCATCCATGCACTGACCCGGCCACGGGAAATCGAGTTCGCCCAGTGCGACCTCGACCAGCGCACCCGCATCTGCTCGGTCCTGGAGGGCTGCCTGCCGCTGACCTCCTCCACGCCCGGGCGCGGCGACCAGCGGTTTTTCCAGATCGAGGTGCGTTATCGCGCCAACGATCAGGACGACGAGATGGTGCTGCAGGTGCCCGAGGACCGGGCACCTGGCGAGTTGGTGCATTTGTGGGACAAAGGCGAAGTGCTTTAACGGGTGGCCGGAACGATCTTGACGATGGCGCCGGACACAGTTTCGATCAGCAAGTACTTGTCGTCGATCTGCACCCATTGCTGGTCGTTTGTCGGCTGCTCGAGCTTCTTCTGTTTCCAGTCTTTCACCGCCCTGTCCGCACGTTGGTAGTCCGCCGGTACCCGGTCGTTCTCCACCAGCCTGCGGCCATTGCTCGGCGAATGCTCCAGGGCGTCACCGGTTTTCTCGACCGCTTGCGCGACAGGCCCAAAGACGGTGAGGCCGGCGATCAGGAACAGGCTGGCGATCAGGGTGGGTTGGCGCATAGAAAACTCCAAATTATTCAAAAGACTAGAATCTGGGACTGCGCGGGCGGCGAATCATTCCGTTTACTGTTGCTTCTGAAGGCCCCCTTCCCCTGTGGCGAGGGAGCTTGCTCCCGCTGGGTTGCGCAGCGACCCCAATCCAGGCAACGCGTTCATCCAGTGATACCGCATTCACCGGGTTTGCGACTGCTGCGCAGTCGAGCGGGAGCAAGCTCCCTCGCCACGGTTGTGCATGGCATAGTGGCAAGCCTGAACGACAACCCGCCGGACGGACCCACCATGAGCACCCCCACCTCTTCCCCTGCCCTCAAGGAAATCTTCAACAACGCCCGCCTGGAGCACATCGCTCACGAAATGCGCGCGGTGTATCCAGCCTTCGACGCCAAGGCGTTCTTGCACATGGCCAACGATGGGCTGGCCGATTTGTCGGTGATGCAGCGCATGGCCCGGGTCAGTGAGTGCCTGCACGCGGTGCTGCCCCTCGATTACGAGGCGTCGCTGGAGGTGCTACGCGCCCTGGCTCCGCGCCTGAACAGCATGTTCGTCAGCATGTTCCTGCCGCACTACGTGGCGTCTTATGGCCGGCAGCACTTCGACATGTCGTTGGACGCGCTCCAGTATTTCACCCGGTTCGGCTCGTCGGAGTTCGCCGTGCGCCACTTCCTGCGGGACGACCTGGAACGCACCCTCAAGGTCATGCATGACTGGGCGCTGGACGCCAACGAGCACGTGCGCCGCCTCGCCAGCGAAGGCAGCCGGCCCCGCCTGCCGTGGTCGTTTCACCTGGAGCCGATCCAGGCCAACCCCGACCTCGCCGCCGCGATCCTCGACACGCTCAAAGCCGACGACAGCCTGTATGTGCGCAAATCCGTGGCCAACCACCTCAACGATGTCACCAAGCAGCATCCCGACTGGGTGCTGGACCAGATCGAAGGCTGGCCATTGCAAGACCGCCACACGGCGTGGATCGCCCGGCATGCACTGCGTAGCCTGATTAAACAAGGCAACCCCAGGGCACTGGGCGTCATCGGCGCCGGCGGCAAGGCGCAGGTCCAGGTGCTGGATTTGCAGGTGACGCCGGCGGTGATTCGCCTGGGGGAACAGGTCACGCTGTCCTTCACCGTGCAATCAACTCTCGAACAGAGCCAACGCCTGGTGATCGACTATGCCGTCGACTACGTGAAGGCCTCTGGCGGCACTTCGGCCAAGGTGTTCAAACTCAAGACCTTCGATCTGCCCGCCCAGGGTCGCGTCAACCTCAGCCGCTCCCAATACATTCGCGAGCTGACCACCCGCAAACACTACGCGGGCCGGCATGCCGTGCACCTGCTGGTCAACGGCGAGCGACTGGGTAGCACGGCGTTCGATATCGTCCCCTGACGGCGCCTCAGGCCACCGCCACGCGTTTCGCCCGGCGAATCTCCTGCAAAAAACCCTCGGCCGGCAGTGGATGGCCCAGCAGATAACCCTGCAGTGAATCGCAGCCCAACTGGGTCAGGAAGTCTTGTTGCACATCGGTCTCCACGCCTTCGGCGACGATCCGCAGGCCCAGGGCCTGGCCGAGGGCGACGATGGCCGAGACGATCGCCGCGTCATCGCTGTCGTGCTCCAGGTCACGCACGAAGCCACGGTCGATCTTCAGCTCGTTGGCCGGCAGGCGCTTGAGGTACATCAGGCTCGAATAGCCGGTGCCGAAATCGTCGATGGACAAATCCACGCCCATGTCCGAGAGCTGTTGCAACACCGTCATGCTCGCGTCCGCATCGCTCATGGCAGTGGTTTCGGTGATTTCCAGGGTCAGGCTGTTGGCCGACAGCTTATGCGTCTCCAACGCCTTGGCCACGCTCTGCACCAGACCGGTGTGGCAGAACTGCAAAGCCGAGAGGTTCACCGCGATGCGCCAGTCGGTATAACCGAGCACGTACCATTCGCGCATCTGCCGACAGGCTTCGTTCAACACCCATTCGCCGATGGGGATGATCAAGCCGGTCTTTTCCGCCAGGTCGATGAACGTGTCGGGCATCAACAGGCCCTGGGTCGGATGGGTCCAGCGCAACAAGGCTTCGGCCCCGACCGGACGGCCGTTGGCCGCGTCGAACTTGGGCTGGTAATGCAGGCTGAACTGCCGCTGTTCGACCGCCGTGCGTAAATCTTGCAGCAGCTGCAATTGCTTGCGGGCGTTGCTGTTCATCGAAGCGTCGAAAAAACTGTAGCCGTTCTTGCCGGCGCCCTTGGCGTGGTACATCGCCGCGTCCGCGTTCATCAGCAGCTCTTCGGCGCTCTGGCCGTTGCCAGGAAAAAGGGCGATCCCGACGCTGGCGGAGATCTGCAAGTCATGCTCACTCACCCGGAACGTGCGCCCGATCAAGCCGACCTGACGTGCCGCCAGTCGCAGGGCATCGTCGGGCTCGGCCAGTTGCACCAGCAACACGAACTCATCACCGCCGATCCGCGCCAGGGTGTCCTGGCTGCGCAGGTCTTCGCGCAGGCGCAGGGCCACGTCCCGCAGCAACAGATCGCCCATGTGGTGACCAAAGGCGTCGTTGACCGGCTTGAAACCATCGAGGTCGATGAACATCAAGGCGAAGCAACCGCCCTGCGCTTGCACCCGATGCATGGCCTGGTCGATCCGATCGGCCAGCAGCACACGGTTGGGCAGTCCGGTAAGGGGGTCGTGCAGGGCCAACTGGGTCAGTTCCCGGTTGGCCCGGGTCAGGGACTGGGCCAGCTCGGCGGTGCGGGCTTCCAGGCGCGCATCGAGAATCGAGGTCAGCAGGGCAATGGCCAATACCGCCAGGGTGGTGATCAATACCAGATTGTCCAGGCCCTTGCCGCTCAAGCCGTCCAGCGAGCCGCAAAAGCTGCCCTCGCTGAAGCGCGCCCCGGCCATGCCGGTGTAGTGCATGCCAACGATGGCCATGCCCATGATCACCGCGGCGCCCGCGCGAGCCAGACGTACATGGGGGCTGTTCTGGCGCAGGCGAAAGGCAATCCACAACGCCGCCGCAGACGCGCCGACGGCAATCACCAAGGAAGCGCCGAACAGCGTCGGGTCGTAATCGATGCCCGGCTGCATCCGCAGCGCGGCCATGCCGGTGTAATGCATGGCGCTGATCCCGGCGCCCATGATCAGCGCACCGAAAGCCAGCTGCCACGCCGGCAATCGCGGCTGGCTGACCAACCACAAGGCAAACCCGCTGGAAAGAATCGCGGTGAGCAGCGACAGCGCGGTGATCGGTACGTCATAGCCAAGCTCGATCGGCAAGGTGAACGCCAGCATGCCGATGAAGTGCATGGACCAGATGCCCACCCCCATCGCCAGCGCGCCCCCGGTCATCCACAAATGCGCGGCGCGTCCCTGGGCGGTCGCGATCCGCCCGGCCAAATCCAGCGCGGTGTAGGAAGCCAGCACTGCAACAAACAACGAAATCGAAACAAGAGCGGGGGAATAACTACCAATGAGCATGGTTTTTCTCGTAAAGGAGAACCGGACGGCTTCCATGCCCGGTTGGAGGCCGGCGATTGTACTGAATCGTGGCAGGGACGTACGGACCAAATGTCAAAAAGCCATCAAACCTGGAATGTTTTCGACGAAAGACACTACCCCGAGCAGGGCGAATATTTTGTGTGAAAGTCATCAGTCATGTGCCCACCACAGATCCATTGTGGGAGCGAGCCTGCTCGCGAAGGCGGTGGATCAGCTTGCATAGATGTTGGATGGGCCGGCCTCTTCGCGAGCAAGCCCGCTCCCACAAGGTTAACCGGCTAGCTATCAGTCATGCGTCCACTGCAAATCCATTGTGGGAGCGAGCCTGCTCGCGAAGGCAGTGGGTCAGCTTGCATAGACGTGGGATGTGCCGGCCTCTTCGCGAGCAGGCTCGCTCCCACAGGTTAACCGGCTAGCTATCAGGCATGCGTTCATCGCAAATCCATTGTGGGAGCGGGCTTGCTCGCGAAGGCGGTGGATCAGATTGCATAGATGTGGAATGTGCCGGCCTCTTCGCGAGCAGGCTCGCTCCCACAGGTTAACCGGCTAGCTATCGGTCATGCGTTCATCGCAAATCCATTGTGGGAGCGGGCTTGCTCGCGAAGGCGGTGGATCAGCTTGCATAGACGTGGGATGTGCCGGCCTCTTCGCGAGCAAGCCCGCTCCCACAAGGTTAACCGGCTAGCTATCAGTCATGCGTCCACTGCAAATCCATTGTGGGAGCGAGCCTGCTCGCGAAGGCGGTGGATCAGATTGCATAGATGTGGAATGTGCCGGCCTCTTCGCGAGCAAGCCCTCTCCCACAAGGTTAACCGGCTAGCTATCAGTCATGCGTCGACCGCAAAGCCATTGTGGGAGCGAGCATCGATCTGGATGGCTCGTTGGCGGCGGCGATCCGGCGGATGCAGGAAGCGGGTGTGCAATTGATCGAGTCGAACGCGATAGACGGCCGGCCGGTTGCCTGATAGCTCATACTAGGTTCTTTTCCGGACAGTGAGCCTCCATGCCCCTCCTCGCCCGCACCCACCCGCGTCTTTCAAGCGCCACGGTCCTTGGCCTGGCGGTGGGAATCCTGGTTCCCGTGGACTCGATCATCAGCAAGGTCCTGATCGGCTGGAATACCGGGGTCTGGACCTACCTGGTGCTGATGTTCTGGCTGACCGTGCGGGCCAAGGCGCCCGATGTGAAACGCATCGCCGAAATCGAAGATGAAAATGCCGGGCTGGTGCTGCTGATGGTCTGCGTCGCGGCATTGGCCAGCCTGGCGACCATCACCTTCGAGCTGGCGGGCAGCCGCGACCTGCAAGCCGCCGGCAAGCTGTTGCATTACGGCTTCACGGCGATGACCGTGACTGGTTCATGGTTGCTGATCGGGGTGATTTTCAGCCTTCATTACGCACGGTTGTATTACACCTGGGAGGGCAAGGAGCCGGCGCTGCGATTTGCCGAAGGGCTGACCACGCCCAACTATTGGGACTTTCTGTATTTCTCTTTCACCATCGGCGTGGCGGTGCAGACCTCGGATGTGGGCGTTGCCACGCGGCAATTACGCAAGATCGTGCTCGCACAATCGTTGATCGGGTTTGTGTTCAACACGGCGATTTTGGGGTTTTCGATCAATATTGCGGCGGGGTTGTTTGGGTGAGGCGCATTTGGGGCCGCTTCGCGGCCCAGCGGGAGCAAGCTCCCTCGCCACAGGGTCAGCGTCGGGCATAGACAGCGCGGCGAACCTCAGGACGGAGTTGGCAGCCACAGCCGGAAGCGCGCCCCGCCCAGTGGCGAAGCCTCGACAGTCAACGTGCCGCCCTGGGCTTCCAGGGCCCGGCGGCTGATGGCCAGGCCGAGGCCAAAGCCGCCCGTGGCGCGGTCGCGGCTGCGGTCCAGGCGGTAGAACGGTTCGAACACGCGCTCGCGTTCGCTGTCGGGAATACCGATACCATCGTCGTCGACCCAGATCTCACAGCCTTGGTCCCCCACCAGCACACCGACCTGGATGCGCTTTTCGCAATACCGCATGGCATTGCGCAGCAGGTTCTGCAATGCCCGAGCGGTCAGGCGTGGATCCAGCACAAAACGCTCCAACGCCCCGTGCAACAACACATCGATGACCACGTCCGGCGCCGCCAGGTCCTCATCGACGCTGCCCAGGATGCTGTCGATGAATTCGTCCAGCGCCACGTCGACCCGTTCGGGCAGGCGTTGCGGATTCTGCAAGCGACTGTAGGACAGCAGTTCCAGCACCAGCTCATCCAACTCGCGGATATGCGCCACCAACCCTTGCAGGCGCTCACGGCTGGGCGCCGGCAGGTCATCGGACAGCGCCAGGGCCAGGCCGAAATCGAGCCGCGTCAGTGGCGTGCGCAGTTCGTGGGACACAGCGTTGAGCAGATCCCGCTGTTGGTTGAGCAGGTGCTCGATGTCCCCGGCCATGGTGTCGAACACATGGGCCAGGCTGCCGATGTTCGAACTGGAAGCGATGTGCGTACGCTCATCCAAATGACCTTTACCAAAACGTTCGGCGGTGCGCCTGAGGCGTTCCAGGTCGCGCCAGTGCGGCCGCAACCAGAGCAACAGGCAGGCCAACATCGTCGCGCCGATCAACACATTGATGCTCCAGTACAACCAGCTGACATCGGCCGGGTCCGGCGGCACGACCATCTTCACCGTCGTATGCTCGTCCAGCGGCGCCGCCGCCAGGGTTCGCCAGGCCCAGTCGCCGAGGCGTACCACGTTCTCGCCGCGCTTGAGACGCGCCTGCTCATCGGCGCTGAAGCCTTCGTCCTCGACAGCCGCCAGCTCGATACGCAGCGGCTCGAACTCCTTGTCCATCTGCGCCGCCAGCGCCGGCCACTGCTCGCTGGGCACGGCGCGGAACTGCTTGACCATCAAGGTTTGCAGGCCCCGGGAATAATCGAGGTTGTAGGTCAGGAAACGCTCCTGGAACAGGCGGATCACCAGCTCCGGCATCAGGTAGATCGCCGCGCTGTAGGAGACGATGGTGACCAGGTACAGACGAATCAGCAGCTTCCACATCGACTCAGTATTCCCACTCGGAACGACTGAACAGATAACCCTTGCCCCACACTGTCTTGATCTTGCGGGCTTCGTCGGCGTTGTCGTCGAACTTGCGCCGCAACTTGGAAATCGCCACGTCCACCGAACGGTCGGTGCCGTTGAATTCGATACCGCGCAGGCGTTGCAGGATCTGGTCGCGGCTCAGCACTTCGCCGGAATGCCGGGCCAGCACCACCAGCAGGTTGTATTCGCCACTGGACAACTCCACCGGCTGCCCGCGCCAGGTCACGGTGCGCTCGGACAGGTCGATGCACAGGTTGCCCATGAGGATGCGGTCGTTGGCTGTCTGCGGCTCGGTGAGGCTGCTGCGGCGCAATAAAGTACGGACTCGCGCCAGCAACACCCGGGGCTCGCAAGGTTTGGTGACGTAGTCGTCGGCACCCATTTCCAGGCCCAGGACCTGGTCGTGGCTGTCGTCCCGGGCGGTGAGCATCAGGATCGGCAAAGTCGCCGAGTCGGCCCGCAGCAGGCGGCAGACCTGCAAGCCGTCCAGCCCTGGCAACATCAGATCGAGGATCACCAGGTCCGGCGGGTCGACACGCGCCCGCTCACGCACATGATCGCCACGGCTGAGCACGCTGACCTGATAGCCGTTGCGTTCCAGGTAACTGGCGATCAGTTCGGAGAGTGCGGTGTCGTCTTCGACCAGGAGGATGTTGGGCATGGGTGTTTCCAGAAAAGTGCTGTGGCGCCTGAAATGACGCTATCGCGAGCAGGCTCGCTCCCACAGGGGCCTGAGTCGCACTAAAGACTCAATGTGGGAGCGAGCCCGCTCGCGATGAGGGCCTGCCAGGCGCAGAAAATCTCAAGCTGCCAAGGATATACGTCCGCGCTCATCCACGAGCAAAACCCTTACACAATTTCACACAGCCTCTACAAAACTTTACCGCTGGGCCCGCAGCAGATCCGCCGCACACGCAGCAATCCGCTGGCATGCATCCGCCAGTTTCAGTTGATCGACCACCAGCCCGATGCGGATATGCCCCGCCGCACTGGGCCCGAACGCCTCGCCGGCCAACACTGACACGCCGTAGTCGTCCAGCAGGCGCTCGGCAAACGCCTGGGCACCGAGGCCGGTCTGGCGCACATCGACCATCACGAACATGCCACCATCGGGCCGCACCGGCTTGAGCCCCAGGCTATCGTCGAGCATGGCGCAGACCAGGTCCCGGCGCTGGCGATACTCCTCGTGCATCTGCGCCACTTCCGGCAACTCCTGCTCCAGGGCAACCTGGGCGGCCCGTTGCACGAAGTCCGGCAGGCCGAACAACATGCACAAGGACAGGTTCGCCAGATGGTCGGCCAGGGATTCAGGGCCAACGACCCAGCCGATCCGCCAACCGGTCATGGCGTGGGATTTGGACAGGCTGTTGATCGTCGCGGTGCGTTCGGCCATGCCCGGCAGGCTGGCCGGACTGATGTGTTCGCCGTCGTAGAGCAGGTCGCTGTAGACCTCGTCACTGATCAGCCACAGGTCATGTTCGATGCACAACCGCGCCAATGCTTGCCAGGTGGACATCGGCAGGCTGGCGCCGGATGGGTTGTTCGGGCTGTTGAGCAGCATCGCCCGGGTACGCGGGCTCACAAGACGGGCAACGTCCGCCGGCTCGACCCGAAAGCCGTTCTCCGGGCTCACCGCCACCGGCAGTACTTTCGCCCCGCAGGCACCGAACACCGCTTCGTAGGTGACGTACATCGGTTCGGCGACGATGACTTCATCGCCAGGGTTGAGCAGGCATTGCGCGACCGCATACACCGCGCATTGCGCACCCGGCAGCACGACGACCTGTTCGGCCCCCACCGGCTGGCCGCAGCGCAAGCGATGCCGCCGGGCAATGCTGGTCCGCAAGGTGTGCAAGCCGCGGATGTCCGAATAATGGGTCTCACCGGCCCGCAGGCTGCCCACCGCGGCGTCGACAATGGCCCGCGGGGTGTCGAAGTCCGGATCGCCCACTGACAGCAACAACACATCCATGCCCTGTTCGCGCATGGCCAGCGCCCGATCGTGGATCTGCCAGGCGGCGGCACCTTCGCCGGTGATGCGTTGGGTCAAGACTGAGAAGCGCATGTATCTCTCCTGATTGCGCGATATCCAGCCTCAACCCTATCTCAAATCACACACCACGCCACCCTCGCAGCGCTTTTGTGGCGAGGGAGCTTGCTCCCGCTGGGGCGCGAAGCGGCCCTGAAACCATTCACTTCAATGCATCTGGTCGGCACTTCCATTTGGGGCCGCTTCGCAACCCAACGGGAGCAAGCTCCCTCGCCACAGGTTCACCCTACTCCTGGGCCAAGTGCCTATCGAGCTTACCGCGCGGCCACCCGCCAAAGCCGCGCGATGTCCCGGGCGCGCTCGCTCAGCAGGCGCGGGGCGTCGGTGCAGGCTTCTTGCAGGGTCATCGGCCCGCTGGCCAAGGCGAAGGCGGCGTCGATGCCATGTTCATACAGCGCCTGGTAGCCCTCCCCCAGCGTGCCGGCAATGACCACCACCGGTACGCCATGTTGGCGGGCGATGCGGGCCACGCCGAAAGGGGTTTTGCCGCGCAGGGTCTGGGCGTCGAAACAGCCTTCGCCGGTGATCACCAGGTCGGCGCCGCTGACCGCCTCGGCCAGCCCGGTCAACTGGGCGACGACATCCACCCCGGTACGAAACTGCGCCCCCAGAAACGCTTTGGCCGCGAAGCCCAGGCCACCGGCGGCGCCGCTGCCCGGCTCGTCGCGCACGTCCTTATGCAGTGCCTGGGCGCAGTGTTCGGCGAAATGCCCGAGGGCCTGGTCCAGTGTCTGCACTTGCTGCGCAGTGGCGCCCTTCTGCGGACCGAAGACCGCCGAAGCGCCGTGGGGCCCGCACAGGGGGTTGTCAACGTCGGCGGCAATCTCGAAATTGACGTGGGCCAGGCGTGGGTCGAGGTCGCTCAGGTCGATGCGTGCCAAGTTTGCCAAGGCCAGGCCGCCGGGTGGCAGAGGGTGGTCACGGTCGTCCAGCAGCGCTACACCCAAGGCCTGCATCGCACCGGCACCGCCGTCGTTGGTGGCGCTGCCGCCAATCGCCAGGATCACCCGGTCGGCGCCCTCATCGAGGGCCGCGCGAATCAGCTCGCCAGTGCCGTAGGTGCTGCTGGAACAGGCATCCCGCTGCCCCGGCGGCACCCATTGCAGACCACTGGCCTCGGCCATCTCGATGATCGCGGTGCGGCTTTCGGCCAACCAGCCCCAGCGCGCCTCGACGCCGACACCCAAGGGCCCGCGGACCCGGGTGTGACGCCACTGGCCGTTGCAGGCGGCCAGCACCGACGACGCCGTCCCCTCCCCGCCGTCCGCCATTGGGCACTTGATCAACTGCGCATCCGGCCAGACCTCGGCCAGCCCCTGGGCGATGGCATCGGCGACACCCTGGGCGCTGAGGCTGTCCTTGAACGAGTCGGGGGCGATGATTATTTTCATATTATTCTCCGGTTCCGATGCTCAGCATGCTGCCAGTTGACCGCAGCCGTGACGTCGGTCCGCCGCACAAAAGACATCGCGCATTATTGTTCAAATTTGCAAAGATTGGTTTTTCAGGGAAATTCAGGTTGAAGCTGGCGGCCTCATCGCGAGCAGGCTCGCTCCCACATGGGCCTGCGTAAACTCAGGATCTGCATACAACACAGCCCCCTGTGGGAGCAAGCTCGCTCCCACAATGGATTTTGGTGGGGTTGAGAAAACGGTTGGATCCACGCGGCGGTTCTGGTATTTGATTGAGCCTTTCCCCATGGATAAAAGGATCTTGTCATGAGCTACCGCACGCTAGGCCATTCCGGGTTGCAAGTCTCGACGTTGACCCTGGGCACGATGATGTTCGGCGAACAGACCAGCACCGAGGATTCGCTGCGGATCATCGACAAGGCCTGGGACCAGGGCATCAATTTCATCGACACCGCGGATGTCTACACCAACGGCCGTTCCGAAGAGATCGTCGGCGAGGCGATCGCCCGTCACCGCCAGGAATGGGTGTTGGCCACCAAGGTCGGCTTCGGCCCGGCGGATGGCGTGCCCAACCGCAGTGGCTTGAGCCGCAAGCACCTGTTCAATGGCATCGAGGCCAGCCTGACACGCCTGGGCACCGATTACCTGGACATCTATTACCTGCACCGCGAAGACCACAACACCCCGCTGCACGTGACCGTGTCGGCCATTGGCGACTTGATTCGCCAGGGCAAGATCCGCTACTGGGGCCTGTCGAACTATCGTGGCTGGCGCATCGCCGAAGTGATCAGGATCGCCGACAGCCTGGGCATCGACCGGCCGGTGATCAGCCAACCGCTGTACAACATCGTCAACCGCCAGGCGGAAACCGAGCAGATCACCGCGGCACAGAACTACGGCCTCGGCGTGGTGCCGTTCAGCCCCCTGGCCCGTGGCGTGCTCAGCGGCAAGTACGCGCCGGACGTGGCGCCGGACGCCAACAGCCGTGCCGGACGCCAGGATAAACGCATTCTGGAAACCGAATGGCGAGTCGAATCCCTGCGCATTGCCCAGCAAATCCTGCAGTACACCCAGGGCCGAGGCGTGGGCATCGTCGAGTTCGCCATCGCCTGGGTACTGAACAACAGCGCCGTGACCTCGGCCATCGTCGGGCCGCGCACCGAGGAACAGTGGGATTCGTACACCAAGGCACAGGCGGTGAAGATCAGCGCCGAAGATGAAGCCTTCATCGATTCGCTGGTGACGCCGGGGCATGCCTCGACGCCGGGGTTCAATGATGTGGGGCATTTCGTGCCGGGGCGAGTGCCTGTGGGAGCAAGGCTTGCCCGCGATGAACGATAACGCGGTTCATCTGTTGAACCGCGGCGTGGCTATCGCGGGCAAGCCTTGCTCCCACAGGCCTTGCTCCATATGTCTTGCTCCCACATGACTCGCTCCCACAATCAACACCCCCTGCCACAGGTAGGGTGTTGATTGATCGCCCTCAAGAGAATCATCGTGTCCAAAGGCATCGCTCTATCGGTCTCAGCCTCTGCGCTGTTCGCCGTCATGTACTACTACACCTCGTTGCTCGCACCGCTGACCGGCGTGGAGATCTTCGGCTGGCGCATGCTGCTGACGATGCCGTGCATGACCGTTTTCCTGCTGGTGACGCGGGACTGGCACCTGGTCACGGCGTTGATCCAGCGCCTGATCGCCACGCCACGGCTGTTGATCGCGGCGATCGCCTCTTCGGCCCTGATGGGCGCGCAACTGTGGCTGTTCATGTGGGCGCCGCTCAACGGCTACAGCCTGGACGTGTCGCTGGGGTACTTCCTGTTGCCGCTGTCGATGGTCCTCACCGGACGGCTCGTCTATGGCGAGCGCCTTTCCTACTTGCAGAAAGTCGCCGTGTTCTTCGCCACCCTTGGCGTGTTCAACGAGTTGTACCAAGTGGGTGGTTTTTCCTGGGCAACCTTGCTGGTGGTGATCGGCTACCCGATCTATTTCATCCTGCGCAAACGCATCAAGACCGACAACCTCGGCGGACTCTGGCTGGACATGACGCTGATGTTGCCCCTGGCACTGTGGTTCGTGCAAAGCGGCGAACAAGGTTTCGCCGTTTTCGATCAATACCCATGGCTATCGCTGCTGATCCCCTTGCTCGGGCTGATCAGCGTCAGCGCGCTCGTGTCCTACATCGTCGCCAGCCGGTTGCTGCCGTTCAGCCTGTTCGGCCTGTTGAGTTATGTCGAACCGGTGTTGCTGCTGGGCGTTGCGCTGCTGCTGGGCGAAAGCATCAAGGCCGGTGAATGGCTGACCTACATCCCCATCTGGATGGCGGTGGCGGTGCTGGTGTTCGAAGGGTTCAAGCACTTGGTACGGCAGCGACGCAGGACTTAAAGTCACCGCCAAACCCTGTGGGAGCGAGCCTGCTCGCGAAAGCGGCGTGTCAGGCGCCATTTATATCGACTGATACACCGCTTTCGCGAGCAAGCCCGCTCCCACATTCGGGACTGCATCGGCAACAAAAAAAGCCCGCCCGGCATCACTGCTGGGCGGGCTTTTTACTGCTTCAGGCCTTACTCGGTCGCGAGCACGCCACGACGCACCTGATCACGCTCGATAGATTCGAAGAGTGCCTTGAAGTTGCCTTCGCCAAAACCATCGTCGCCCTTGCGCTGGATGAATTCGAAGAACACCGGCCCCATCAACGTTTCGGAGAAGATCTGCAGCAGCAGGCGCTTGTCATCCGGGTTGGACGAGCCGTCCAGCAGAATGCCGCGCGCTTGCAGTTCATCCACCGGTTCGCCGTGGTTCGGCAGGCGGCCTTCGAGCATTTCGTAATAAGTGTCCGGCGGCGCGGTCATGAAGCGCATGCCGATGCTTTTCAGCTGGTCCCAAGTCTTGATCAGATCATCGGTGAGGAAGGCCACGTGCTGGATGCCTTCGCCATTGAACTGCATCAGGAACTCTTCGATCTGCCCGGCGCCCTTGGACGATTCTTCGTTCAACGGGATGCGGATCATGCCATCCGGGGCGGTCATGGCCTTGGAGGTCAGGCCGGTGTATTCGCCCTTGATGTCGAAGTAGCGGATCTCGCGGAAGTTGAACAGTTTCTCGTAGAAACCGGCCCAGTAGGCCATGCGCCCGCGATAGACGTTGTGGGTCAGGTGGTCGATGATTTTCAGGCCCGCGCCCACCGGGTTGCGGTCAACGCCCTCGAGGAACACAAAGTCGATGTCATAGATCGAGCTGCCTTCGCCAAAACGGTCGATCAGGTACAGCGGCGCGCCGCCGATGCCTTTGATCGCCGGCAGGTTCAGCTCCATCGGGCCGGTCTCGATGTGGATCGGCTGGGCGCCGAGTTCCAGCGCGCGCTTGTAGGCCAGTTGCGAATCCTTGACCCGGAACGCCATGCCGCATACCGACGGACCGTGCTCGGCGGCAAAGTACGATGCCACGCTATGGGGTTCGTTGTTGAGGATCAGGTTAATCGCGCCCTGGCGATACAGGTGCACATTTTTGGAGCGGTGGCTGGCCACTTTGGTGAAGCCCATGATCTCGAAGATCGGCTCCAGGGTGTTGGGGGTCGGGGATGCAAATTCGATGAATTCGAAGCCCATCAGGCCCATGGGGTTTTCGTATAGATCTGCCATGTCGGCGCCTCATCATGCTGGTCAATTAACAAAAAACGTTAGTTGCAGGCGGTGCTGAGGGCACGGGGCGGCGCGCAGGAAATGCCACGAACGCTGCGGGCGAGGAAATCGCCGTAGATCAGTTGAAACCCAAGTATCTTCATTGTCGACCCAAGGCTCTTGCGGGCGAGGCTTCTGCTGCCAGAAGACGTTATTCTTATATGCGTAACTCGATTCTACACAGCGTAACCGAATTTGTCCGCCTCCTGTATCAAATCGCCTTTTCCTTCGGCCGCGCAAGGGGTTTGTTGCACAGGAAGATGCCCAGCAGGATCACGCACCCGCCGACACACATCAACGCCGTGAGCCGTTCGTCCAGCAGCAGCGCACCCAGCAGCACCGCCGTCAGCGGATTGAGCGCGATGAATACACCGGAGCGGGTCGCGCCGATCCGACGAATGCCGTCGTACCAGGCGATATAAGCCAGGGCCGAGCCCAGCACGCCGAGGTACAACAGGCTCAGCCATTGCTCCACGTCCAGCCCGCGCAGGGTCTCGAGACGAATCTCCCCCGACACTGCGCAGGTCAGCCACAACATCAGCGTGCCCAGCAGAATCGACCAGGTCACGGTCTGCAACGGGCCAAGGCTGTCGTTGAGTTTTTTTGAAAATAGCGAATAGATGCCCCAGCCCAGCACACAGCCAAAAATCAGCAGGTCGCCGATCCAGGCCTGTGCTGCGCCTTGCAGCAAAGACGGATCACGACTGACGATCACTACCCCCGCCCCGCCGATGCACAGCACGATGCCCGCCACTTTCAAGCGGCTCAGCCGTTCCTTGAACAACCACCAGGACGCCAGCCCGATCACCGCCGGGTTCAAGGCCACGATCAGCGAAGCCCGGGACGCATTGATGTACTGCAAACCGTAGAAAAAGCAGAGGTTGTAGAAAAAGATGCCGAAGAACCCCAGCGCGGCCAACTGCAGCCCTTGCTTCACACTGGGCCTGGCCAGCGGAATCCCGGCCAACGCGAGAAACACCAGCAGCGCGATACTCGCCAGCAGGAACCGCAGGCTGGCGGCAAACATCGGCGCCAGGGCATCGGAAAGGATCCGGCCGGCCACAAAGGTTCCGCCCCAGATCATGGTGACCATGGCGAGCTTCAGATAGACCGGCAGGTCCGAGGGGATTGGGACAGCTTGTTCGAGGGTTTTCATGGTTTCACCACGGCACACTAATAAGGACAACGCAAAATCTGTGGCAAGTGGAATTAATTGTGGGAGCAAAGCTTGCTCGCGATGAAAGCGGCGCGATTCAGCAGGCAAACCGAGTCATCCCTCATCGCGAGCAAGCTTTGCTCCCACAGCTAAATACCCTCGCAGCAAGCTGTTGGATGCTTCATTATTCTGCTCATGCTCGATCATCGTAAAATGAGCAATTCCTCATGACCCTCACTCAACTCGAAATCTTCTCCCTGGTCGCCGAGCTGCGTGGTTTCACCGCTGCGGCCACGCGCTTGGGCATTGGTCAATCCGCGGTGTCCCACGCCATCAAATCCCTGGAACAAGAACTGGGCGTGGAATTGCTCAGGCGGCATCAGTCGGTGGTGGAGCTCAGCGATATTGGCCAGCAATTGCTGCTGCGGGCCCGGGCCATGCTCGGGCTGGCGAACACCTTGCGCCAGGAAGCCGCCGATGCCCGGGGCATGCGCCGGGGCACGTTGCGCATCGGCTCGTTCGGGCCGACCTCATCGATGAAACTGCTGCCCGGGATCCTGCGGCGCTACCGAGCCTTGCATCCCGGGATCGAAGTGCACATCGACGAAGGGCCCGACAGGCAGGTCATCCAATGGCTGGACGAACGGCGGATCGACGTCGGTTTCGTGGTGCTGCCTGAGGAGCGTTTCGACACGTTCATGCTGATGGAAGATCAGATGGTCGCCCTGCTGCCCACTGCACACCCCCTAGCCGCCCAGGCCAGCCTGAGCCTCAAAGACCTGTGCGACGACCCCTTCGTGCACACCGAGGCGGGATCGTCGGAGCTGGTCACGCGCCTGTTCAATGCCGCCCGGCTGACACCGAACGTGCGTTTCCGTTGCTCGCAATTGCTCAGCACCCTGGACGTCGTCCGGCGCGGCGAAGCGGTGAGCGTGGTGTCCGAGGGGTCGTTGCCGGATGACGAGAACCCGGGTTACGTCACCCGGCCCTTGTCGCCGCCGGTGCCGCGCCAGATCGGCCTGGCGGTATTGGACAGCCGCCAGGCCTCGCCCGCGACCCTGGCGTTTATCGAGCTGGCGCGACAGTCATGAGCCCGGCATTGAACCTGAGGGGGGAGCCTGGCATTGAAATCTGGGGGAGAGCCTGGCATTGAACCTGTGGGAGCAAAGCTTGCTCGCGATGAAGGCACCTCGGTTCCCCAGGTGGACCGCATGATCGTTCATCGCGGGCAAGCCTTGCTCCCACAGTCCTTGCTCCCACAAACCTCGCCCACAGTCACGCTGCGGTCAGCAAGCACTCGGCAAGCCATCTATCATGGTCGGCATCCGACGATTCCCCCACCCCTTCTCTTTTCAGGTTGTGCCGATGCCCTTGACCGCCGCCCGCTCGCACACCCGGCCCCGCCGCTTCCTGGTCACCCTGCTCTGCGGCCTGGTGCCGATACTGTCAGGGCTGGCCATTTTGTACATGCAGGCCGAAAGGACGCTGGCGCAACACACCCGGCAGACCGCCGAGGAACTGGTCCGGCAGATCGAGCTGATGCTCGACAACACCGCCTTGGCAGCCCGTGAATTATTGCCCCTGGCCAGCCAGCCCTGCGAAGCGGTGAAGCTGGCCTTACGCGAACAAGTGACGCGCCGGCCCTTTGTCCGTTCGACCAACCTGATCTGGGACGACAGCCTGTATTGCAGCTCGCTGTTCGGCGCCTTCGAGGAGCGGGTCAACCCGAGCGACTATTATCAGGGCTCGCTGTGGCTCATGGACGGCAACCCGGTCACCCCGGATACCGCGCTGTTGATCTACCGGCTCAATGAGGGCCGGCAAGGCGCCTTGGCCACACTTGACGGGTATCACTTGGCCAATGTCCTGCGCCTGATCGGCGGCCAGACCCGGCTGCGGCTGCAAGTCGGGCCGAATTGGCTGGCGGCGGACGGCAAGGTCCGGCCAGCGCCGTTGCCCGGGCTGCCGGTGGCCCAGAGCGAACTGGGTTCATCGCGCTACGCCTTTAATGTGGAAGCCGGATTCGAGGAAGGAGAAACCTGGCGCTACATGGCCAGGGAATATCCACCGTTGTTCAGCCTGTTGATCTTCTTTGGCGCTGTGGCAGGGATTCTCGGGCACTGGCTGCAAAAGCGCGCCTCATCGCCCAGCCGTGAACTGCAACGGGCGTTGGAAGCCGGCGAGTTCGTGCCCTACCTGCAACCGGTCGTGCACAGCGCCAGCAAACGCTGGGCCGGCGTCGAGGTGCTGATGCGCTGGAACCACCCCAAGGAAGGCCTGGTCCGTCCGGACCTGTTCATTCCCTTCGCCGAACACAGCGGCGTGATCGTGCCGATGACCCGCGCGCTGATGCGGCAAACCATGCGCCTGCTGGTGCCGCTCGCGCCGCAACTCGAAGCGCCGTTCCATGTGGGCATCAACATCACCGCCCGCCACTGCCAGGATCTGGCGCTGGTAGACGATTGTCGCGAGTTTCTCAACGCCTTCGCACCGGGGTCGATAACCCTGGTGCTGGAGTTGACCGAACGCGAGCTGATCGAACCGACGCCCGTGACCCGGCAACTGTTCGACCAACTGCGGGAACTGGGGGTCAAGATCGCCCTCGACGATTTCGGCACCGGTCATTCCAGCCTGACGTACCTGCGCCAATTCAATGTGGATTTCTTGAAGATCGACCAGAGTTTTGTCGCAATGATCGGCGCCGACGCCCTGTCGCGCCACCTCCTTGATAGCATCATCGAACTGTCGGGCAAGTTGGACTTGGACATGGTGGCCGAGGGTGTCGAAACCGTCGAACAAAGCGACTATCTGAGCGCAAATGGGGTGAACTTTCTGCAGGGTTATCTATTTGGTCGCCCCATTAGCGGGCAGGCATTCGCTGAGACGTTGACCACCACTAATGGCAGTTAACCGTCGCCGATCTATTGACGACGGCGCTCCAATTGATAAAACGCCTGCTGTTGTTACATAACGAAAAAGTTACGATTTACACTTTCCGGATTAACTACTACAATTTTTTCTACCTGTGCCACATAACAGGAGAGAGTCATTAACACCGAGTCGCTTCAAGGCGCTTGGCTTATAGCTTTGTTTGCGGTTGGTATCAGCCAAATATTTTGATTGGAGTAATCATTTTGTCCAGACTCGCTGAATTTCGTGCAGCCGAAAAGGCCCTTCAAGAACAGCTCAAGCAGCTGGAATCACTGAAGAACGATGCCGGGCTCAAGAAGGAAATCGAATTCGAGGAAAAGCTCCAGGGACTGATGAAAACCTACGGCAAGAGCCTGCGCGACATCGTCGCGATCCTCAACCCGAACCCGTCCAAGGCAAGCCTGCAGTCGACCAAGCCCACCAAGACCCGTCGCGCGCGCGTGGTGAAGGTTTACCAGAACCCGCACACCGGCGAGTTGATCGAGACCAAGGGCGGCAATCACCGCGGCCTGAAAGCCTGGAAAGAACAGTACGGTGCAGCAACTGTTGATTCTTGGTTGCGTGGTTGACAGTGCGTGGTTGACAGCCCGGCATGCAAAAAGCCCTGAATAGTCAGGGCTTTTTTATGGACTAAACTTTAGGGTTAATCCCTTTGGGGTATTACGCTGGAGGCGTTATAGTTTCAAACTGTTTCGCACCGACTGTACTTCATCCTGGCTTTCAACAAATGCCTGCGCCTGCCCGGCATAGGACAGCACATAAGCCTTGCCCTCATTTAGTGCCGCGACGAGTGCCTGAGACAATACATGTCGGCCGTTTTGCGTGATCGTGCAAGTGGTTTCCAAAGCAGTGACGCCACCCAACATGGAGGCATGCACCTTAGTGCATACACTTTGATAACCGCCCTGGAAAAAATCCTTCTGGATTGATTTGCGCATTTCCAGCAACACGCCTTGCAAGTTGACTTGGTGATCGGGCGCAACAGGGGTCGTGGTCAGTTCCATGACCATCACGGCATTGCCTGCCGGATCGCTCTTGGTTGCCCGTTGGCGCAGGGTTCCGGGGGCTGCCGATGTCGATGCCTGCGCCGGCAGCGGTTCGACGACCCAGCCCTGGGGCCAGGTAATTTGCGGTTCGGACGCCTGGACGCCGCCGACACTCACCAGCAGCAGGACAAACAGCGAAAGGAACGGTCGAATCATTGCGTGGCCACTCAAGGACGAATCGTGAAGTCTGAAGGCCGAGGCAGAACCAGGCAATAGCCACGCGTAGTTTGGCGCCGCCGCCTCCCTTGCGTATCATGGGCGCACCTGCAAGGAAGCCGCCTGACGCAAGCCCAGGAGCCGTCGCGACCACACTTGCGACGCCGTTTGCCCCACTTTTTTCCGGAGGGCCCATGAGCCTGCACGAACTCAATACTTTCCCTGGCGTCACCGCCCAACCTGACGCCGCCACGGCCCGATTCGTCTTCAACCACACCATGTTGCGGGTCAAGGACATCACCCAGTCCCTGGATTTCTACACCCGCGTACTGGGATTCTCGCTGGTGGAAAAGCGCGACTTCCCGGAAGCCGAATTCAGCCTGTATTTCCTGGCGTTGGTGGACAAGAACCAGATTCCGGCGGACGCGGCGGCGCGTACCGAATGGATGAAGTCGATCCCTGGCATCCTGGAACTGACCCACAACCACGGCACCGAAAGCGACCCGGCGTTCGCCTACCATAACGGCAACACCGACCCTCGCGGTTTCGGTCATATCTGCATCTCGGTACCGGACGTCGTCGCAGCCTGCGAGCGCTTCGAAGCATTGGGCTGCAACTTCCAGAAGCACCTGACCGATGGCCGCATGAAAAGCCTGGCGTTCATCAAGGACCCGGATGGCTACTGGGTCGAGATCATCCAGCCCGCGCCGTTGTAAACCTCACCACCGTCCATCGCGATAGCTCGATAGATGTTTACTTGTCGACAGTGATGCTGGATTTGAGGGCCTCTTCGCGAGCAAGCCCGCTCCCACACTGGATCGCGTCGTCCACAGGTTTTGCGTACGACAGCGATCCAGTGTGGGAGCGGGCTTGCTCGCGAAGGAGGCAACTCGATCTAGCAGGGTGAATACCACGCCTGCCACAGACAAGGCGCAGATAAAAACCCCATGAGCCAATGGCCCATGGGGTTTTGTGTTTTCCGCTATTGGTTGTTCAGGCCGGCGCGGAGGTGCGGATCAGGTGATCGAAGGCGCTCAGGGAAGCCTTGGCACCCTCTCCCACGGCGATCACGATCTGCTTGTACGGTACAGTGGTCACGTCACCGGCGGCGAACACGCCAGGGATCGAGGTTTCACCACGTGCATCGACGATGATCTCGCCCCGGGGCGACAGCTCGACGGTGCCTTTGAGCCAATCGGTATTGGGCAACAGGCCGATCTGCACGAAGATCCCTTCCAGCGCCACATCGCGCACTTCACCGCTCGGACGGTCCTTGTAGCGCAAGCCATTGACCTTCTGGCCATCACCCGTCACTTCGGTGGTTTGCGCGTTGGTGATCACCGTCACGTTCGGCAGGCTGTGCAGTTTGCGCTGCAACACCGCGTCGGCACGCAATTGCACATCGAACTCCAGCAAGGTGACGTGGGCGACGATACCGGCCAGGTCGATAGCCGCTTCGACGCCGGAGTTACCACCACCAATCACCGCCACGCGCTTGCCTTTGAACAGCGGACCATCGCAGTGCGGGCAGTACGCGACGCCCTTGTTGCGATATTGCTGCTCGCCCGGCACGTTCATTTCGCGCCAGCGGGCACCGGTCGCCAGGATCACGGTCTTGGCCTTGAGGCTCGCACCGCTGGCGAACTTGATTTCATGCAACTCGCCGTCTTTGCCGGGCACCAGGCCGTCGGCACGTTGCAGGTTCATGATGTCCACATCGTACTGCTTGACGTGTTCTTCCAAGGCGACGGCCAGTTTCGGCCCTTCGGTTTCCTGGACCGAGATGAAGTTCTCGATGGCCATGGTGTCGAGCACCTGGCCGCCGAAACGTTCTGCCGCCACGCCGGTGCGAATGCCTTTGCGGGCCGCGTAGATCGCCGCCGAAGCGCCGGCCGGGCCACCGCCGACCACCAGCACATCAAAAGCGTCCTTGGCGCTGATTTTCTCGGCCTGGCGCTCGATACCGCTGGTGTCGATCTTGGCGAGAATTTCTTCCAGGCCCATGCGGCCCTGGCCGAAGTTCACGCCGTTCAGGTAAATGCTTGGCACGGCCATGATCTGGCGTTCATCAACTTCGGCCTGGAACAGCGCGCCGTCGATGGCGACGTGGCGAATGTTCGGGTTCAGCACCGCCATCAGGTTCAGCGCCTGGACCACGTCCGGGCAGTTCTGGCACGACAGCGAGAAATACGTCTCGAAGTTGAACTCGCCCTTGAGCGAGCGGATCTGTTCAATGACTTCGACACTGGCCTTCGACGGGTGGCCACCGACTTGCAGCAGGGCCAGCACCAGCGAAGTGAATTCATGCCCCATGGGGATACCGGCGAAACGCAGGCTGATATCGGCTCCCGGGCGGTTCAACGAAAACGAAGGCTTGCGCGCATCGGTACCGTTGTCGAGCAAAGTAATCTGGTGGGAAAGACTGGCAACGTCTTGGAGTAACGCGAGCATTTCCTGGGATTTCGCACCGTCGTCGAGGGAAGCGACGATCTCGATCGGCTGGGTGACCCGTTCCAGGTATGACTTCAACTGAGCTTTAAGATTGGCGTCCAACATACGGGCGATTTCCATTTTTGAATTTCAGAAAAAACAACGCCCGAGCGAATCTCGCCCGGGCGTTTTTTGGGGCGAAGCGGCTTACTTGATTAAGAGCGGATCGCCCTCGGATGACTCACAGGTTTAGATCTTGCCGACCAGGTCCAGGGACGGAGCCAGGGTGGCCTCGCCTTCTTTCCACTTGGCTGGGCAGACTTCGCCTGGGTGAGCGGCGACGTACTGAGCGGCCTTGACCTTGCGCAGCAGCTCGGAAGCGTCACGGCCTACACCGCCGTCGTTGATTTCAACGATCTTGATCTGGCCTTCTGGGTTGATCACGAAAGTACCGCGGTCAGCCAGGCCGACTTCTTCGATCAGCACGTCGAAGTTGCGGGAGATGACGTGGGTCGGGTCGCCGATCATGGTGTACTGGATCTTGCCGATGGCTGGCGAAGTGTTGTGCCAGGCTGCGTGGGCAAAGTGAGTGTCGGTGGAAACGCTGTAGATCTCGACGCCCAGTTTCTGGAACTCGGCGTAGTTGTCGGCCAGGTCTTCCAGTTCGGTTGGGCAGACGAAGGTGAAGTCAGCCGGGTAGAAGAACACGACAGACCACTTGCCTTTCAGGTCGGCGTCGGACACTTCGACGAAAGCGCCGTTTTTGAAAGCGGTAGCGTTGAACGGTTTAACTTGGCTGTTGATGGTAGGCATCGATGTTTCTCCGTCAGGGGTTGAAAAGTTGATGGAGAGGATCTTACCCACTCATCCCCAGGCTGGCTCATTGGCAAACCTGATGTGAATGATTGGTTTTGGCTATCAGGAATCTATATAGATAGAAAAAATCTGTAGGAGCTGTGTAGGAGCTCCTACACAGCTTCTATGCAGCGCATATAGCTGCGTCAGGCGGCGGGGGTACGCATCGTCACGAATTCTTCGGCGGCAGTTGGGTGCACGCCGATGGTTTCGTCGAAGTCGCGCTTGGTGGCGCCGGCCTTGAGGGCGATGGCCAAGCCTTGGACGATTTCCCCGGCGTCCGGTCCGACCATGTGGCAGCCCAAGACTTTATCGGTGTTGGCATCGACGACCAGTTTCATCAAGGTGCGTTCCTGGCAGTCGGTGAGGGTCAGTTTCATCGGCCGGAAACGGCTTTCAAAAATCTGTACCTCATGCCCCTTCTCCCTGGCCTGCTCTTCCGTCAGGCCCACCGTGCCGATGTTCGGCAGGCTGAACACGGCGGTGGGGATCATCCGGTAATCCACCAGGCGATACTGCTCGGGCTTGAACAGCCGCCGCGCCACCGCCATGCCTTCGGCCAGGGCCACCGGGGTGAGCTGCACACGGCCGATCACGTCGCCAATGGCCAGGATCGATGGATCAGTGGTCTCGTACTTTTCGTTGACCTGCACGAAGCCTTTTTCGTCCAGCTTGACGCCCGTGTTTTCCAGCCCAAGGTTGTCCAGCATCGGCCGTCGGCCCGTGGCGTAGAACACACAATCGGTCGACAGCGTGCGACCGTCCTTGAGCTCTACCCTGAGGCTGCCATCGTCCAGTTTTTCGATGGACTTGATGTCAGCGTTGAATTGCAAGTCCAGGCCACGGCGAGTCAACTCTTCCGCCAGGTGCTTGCGCACCGCACCGTCAAAGCCGCGCAGGAACAGCTCACCGCGATAGAGCAAGGAGGCCTGCGCGCCCATGCCGTGGAAGATCCCGGCGAACTCCACCGCAATGTAGCCACCGCCCACCACAATGACGCGCTTAGGCAGGTCCTTGAGGAAAAACGCCTCGTTGGAGCTGATGGCGTGCTCGCGTCCCGGGATATCCGGGATCACCGGCCAGCCGCCGGTGGCAATCAGGATATGCTTCGCGGTGTGGCGCTGGCCGTTGATCTCGACCTCGTTGGGGCCGGTCAGCCTGGCATGCCCTTCGTGCAGCTCGACGCCACTGCTGACCAACAGGTTGCGGTAGATGCCGTTGAGGCGATTGATCTCCCGGTCCTTGTTGGCGATCAACGTGGCCCAGTCGAAACTCGCCTCGCCCGCCGTCCAGCCATAGGCCGATGCCTGCTCGAAGTCCTCGGCGTAATGCGCGCCGTAGACCAGCAGTTTTTTCGGCACGCAGCCCACGTTCACGCAGGTCCCGCCCAGGTAGCGGCTTTCCGCCACGGCCACCTTGGCCCCGAAACCGGCGGCGAACCGCGCAGCCCGCACACCACCGGAACCGGCGCCAATCACATACAAGTCAAAATCGTAGGCCATTTTCTATCTCCTTCGGCAGGTCATCAGCATACCTGCTGTTTTTCACCTGAGGCAGCGTTGCGATGGTTATGGGGGCGGAAAATGGAAAAGCCAGCTGGACTGGATCATGTCGAGCGGTCAAGCCCAAAACCTGTGGGAGCGGGCTTGCTCGCGAATGCAGTGTGTCAAACGACATCAATGTTGGTTGTGCCGCCCTCTTCGCGAGCAAGCCCGCTCCCACAAGGTGAATCCCTTGTATGGCTTGCGAGAGATTTTTTCCCAAGCCAAAAAAAACGCCCCGAACCAGTCGGGGCGTTTTTTATGGCGTGGCGCAGGCTTATCAGTAAGCCTTGCCCGTCTTGTAGAAGTTCTCGAAGCAGAAGTTGGTCGCGTCGATGTAGCCTTCGGCGCCACCGCAGTCGAAACGCTTGCCCTTGAACTTGTAGGCCATGACGCAGCCGTTCTGGGCCTGTTTCATCAGGGCGTCGGTGATCTGGATTTCGCCGCCCTTGCCTGGCTCGGTCTGTTCGATCAGGTCGAAGATGTCCGGGGTCAGGATGTAGCGACCGATGATCGCCAGGTTCGACGGCGCGTCTTCAGGCTTTGGTTTTTCAACCATGCTGTGGACGCGGTAGATGTCGTCGCGGATCATTTCGCCGGCAATCACGCCGTACTTGTTGGTTTCCTGCGGATCGACTTCCTGGATCGCCACGATGGAGCAGCGGAACTGCTTGTACAGCTTGACCATCTGGGTCAGGACGCCGTCGCCTTCGAGGTTGACGCACAGGTCGTCCGCCAGGACCACGGCGAACGGTTCGTCACCGATCAGTGGGCGACCGGTCAGGATCGCGTGGCCCAGGCCTTTCATTTCGGTCTGGCGGGTGTAGGAGAACGAGCACTCGTCCAGCAGCTTGCGGATGCCGACCAGGTACTTTTCCTTGTCGGTGCCTTTGATCTGGTTTTCCAGCTCGTAGCTGATGTCGAAATGGTCTTCCAGGGCGCGCTTGCCACGGCCAGTCACGATGGAGATTTCAGTCAGGCCCGCATCGAGGGCTTCTTCGACGCCGTACTGGATCAGTGGCTTGTTCACCACCGGCAGCATTTCTTTGGGCATGGCTTTAGTCGCTGGCAGGAAGCGAGTACCGTAACCGGCTGCTGGGAACAAGCATTTCTTGATCATATAAGTCCTTGAAAAGGCGGTGTGTACGAGTTTCGGCGCAGTCTAATCAGGCGACGGGCACCTTACAATGCCCGCACTGGCCAACCGGTGCCATCATAGAGAAATAAAAAACGGCGGATAGTTCAATCGCCTTTCGTTTCGATGGCTACAGCGGTCCACTGTACGCCAGTGAGCGCTGTTTGCGGGCATTTGACGTATCATGGCCGCCTTGATCACGCCAACGAGGCAGTTAGATGTCGGCAAGAAACGCAAACGGTTATTCGGTCAGCCAGGGCAAGGACGGCCAGTGGTGGATTATCAACTACCACGGCGAGCAGGTCGCCGGTCCCTTGCCCAGCAAGGCCATGGCAGTGGAAGTGGCTGCGGTATTCCAGGACGAACGCGCGGCTCCAGCGACGAAGGAACGCGAAAGCGCCCCCGCCCGCAGCCCCCGCCGCAAGAAATAAGCCGCAGGAAATAAACAGACGAGCCTCTAGTAAATGCCACCGGCGCATCGAACGAGGCTTGTTTAGCTGTACCGCAATGGCCATTCGCTATAACCTCGCCATTGCCCTTCCCTCCTCGATGACGATCCCATGAAGACACTTCTGGCGCTGTTTACAGTCCTGGCCCTGGCGGGCTGTGCCTCGGCCGAAAAAACCTATCTCGACAATGGCGAACAAGGCTTGGCGATCGACTGCTCGGGCGAGGCCAATTCCTGGGCGACGTGCTATGAAAAGGCCGATGCGTCCTGTGCCGGCACCGGCTACCGCATCGTCGGCACCGACGGCACGCCCCAGGCCAAGGACAGCGAGAAGACCCTGGGGGTCGACGTCGGCAACTTCAGCAGCCGCAGCGTCGTAGTGGTCTGCAAATAAGCTAGATGTGTATTTCGGCGAACTTGATGCCCAGCCCACGTATGGTCTCAACCAGGTCATCGAGTTGGCTGAAGGACTCGACTTCGTCCTGCTCATCCACCAGGAAAAAACTGCGCCCGGCGCTTTTCTTGAAGAACACGATCCATTCGCCCGGGCTCGCCGGGTTCTGGATCACGTGGGTGGCAAAAATAAGGCCTTCTGCATGGCGCTCGCGCACCTGCTCGCGTTTCATCGAGTGACTCCATGAATGACAATGCCGCCAACGTTGACCGTGGCGGCATTTTTTGTCGAGGGGAAGCAGTTTATCCGATGGCCGGTCCGCCCGTCAGGCGCTGACGTGTTCAGCCGGAAATACAGGCATTGGCCGCGTCCTGCACATCGCCCGGACGCACGGGCACGTTGGACATGCTTTCGTGCAGCTTGATGCTGCTGCCACTGGAACGCTCGTCAATGTCGAACACTGCCGCCGGCAGGGCCGACAGTTTGCCCGGGACGATCAGCCGCACGCCGTTCTTGTGCGGCTCCATTTGCAGCGAGCCACGGCTGCTGGCCAGCTTGTCGGCCACGCACTTGGCATATTCGTGGGGTTTCTTTCCGGAGATGACGCTCATGGTGGGGGGCGTCTGGTTGATGTCCGATACCGATGCACATCCACTCATGGCCAATGCCAACACCCACACGCTGCGCTTCATATGTTTCCTCCAATAAAGATGCTCCGACAGTGCAAACACCGTTTTGCTCCGGTGCCGCACCGCTTTTTTTTCCCGCTACCTGCGATAAATGAACAAAGCCTGGCGCGCGGGCCGGATATTAACACTCGGGGCTGATAAACTGCGCCTCATTGCCCCTTGCTATCGTTTTGATTTTGTAGAAAAAGCCCTTCTGGAGGCGCCCATGAAATTCATTCACCAGCGCGAGCACCTGAACGAAGACGACATTGTCGTCATCGAATGCTCGCAAATGTGCAACATCCGTTTGATGAACGACGCCAACTTCCGCAGCTTCAAGAATGGCGGCCGGCACACGTATCACGGTGGCGCGTTCGACACCTTCCCGGCCAGGATCACGGCGCCGAGCACCGGTTTCTGGAACATCACCATCGACACCGTCAACCGCCGTGCAATCAGCGTCACGCGCAAGCCGACCCTGACCCACAAGATCAAGATCATCCGGCGTTCCAGCTCGAAACTGAGCTGAGCATCGCCCTTTCAAGAAAGGCAAAACCGTGGCCCAGACGACCAAATACGTTATCAAGTACAAGCTCAACGACGAGCGCCGCTTCGAATTCGCGCAACTGGAAACCGGCACCGAGGAAGAAGCCCTGGCCGCGTTGCAAAAGCTGCACGGCGAGACCGATGTGATCAGCGACCTCAAGGTCAGCAAGGCGCTGTAATGGCTCATCCTGATTGATTTTTGTAGCCACTGGGTGGGCACGATGCTTTTGTGGCGAGGGAGCTTGCTCCCGCTCGGCTGCGCAGCAGTCGCAAAACCTGCTGGCGCGGTCTGCCTGCAAGAACACATCAGTCATTTTGGGTCGGCTTCGCCGCCCAGCGGGAGCAAGCTCCCTCGCCACAAGAGCATTGTGCTCAATGGTGCACCGCAAGAATCGGAGTGCCCGGCAACGCCGCACTGCGCAGACTGAACAGTCCTTTCCACCAAGGATTGCCATCATGCCCCCTACGCTTTCCCTGCCTCAACACCTCGTCAACCTGGACTGGCCCACCCTGGAGCACAGTCTCGACCAGGACGGCTGTGCAATCATTCGCAACCTGCTGCCGCCATCGCAATGCCGGCAACTGAGTGGTTTGTACGCCGATAGCGAGCTTTTCCGTTCGCGGGTGATCATGGCCCGCCATGGATTCGGGCGCGGCGAGTATCAGTATTTTCGCTATCCGCTACCGGACCTCATCCAACAGCTGCGTCAGTCGCTGTACCCCATGCTGGTGCCGCTGGCGAACCGCTGGAATGAATGCATGGGCCTGGAGCTGCGCTACCCCCACGAACACGCCGAATTCATCCAGCGCTGTCACGATGCCGGGCAAGCGCGCCCTACGCCGTTGTTGCTGCAATACGGTCCGCAGGACTACAACTGCCTGCACCAGGATCTGTACGGCGAACAGGTGTTCCCCTTGCAGGTCGCGATCCTGCTGTCGGAACCGGCCCAGGACTTTACCGGTGGCGAGTTTGTCCTCACCGAACAGCGCCCGCGCATGCAATCGCGGCCCCTGGTCATGGATCTGAAACAGGGCGATGCGCTGGTATTTGCCGTGCACCAACGGCCGGTCAAAGGCGTTCGCGGTTATTATCGGGTGAACATGCGCCATGGCGTCAGCCGCGTGCACAGTGGCAGACGGCACACCTTGGGAATCATTTTTCATGATGCGCAATAACGACACACCGATCACCTTGGACCTGTTCGCCGAGCAGGCGCCCACCACGCCCGGCCAGGTCGAACATATCGGCCAGCAGGCGTTCGTGCTGCGCGGCTTCGCCCTGCCCTGGCTCGAGCGTTTGCTGCCGGCGCTGGAAAGCGTCTTGCAAGCTGCACCGTTCCGGCAGATGGTCACGCCTGGTGGTTTTACCATGTCGGTGGCCTTGAGCAGTTGCGGCGCGCTGGGCTGGACCACCGACCGCAGCGGCTATCGCTACACCGCCCATGACCCGCAGACCGGCCACCCCTGGCCCGACATGCCGGTGGTGTTTCGCGAACTGGCCCAGGCTGCCGCCCGCCAGGCGGGGTTCGAGCAGTTCGAGCCCGACGCCTGCCTGATCAACCGCTACGTGCCCGGCGCGCGCATGTCGCTGCACCAGGATAAAAACGAACGCTCCCTCACCGCGCCCATCGTCTCGATCTCCCTGGGCCTGCCGGCGGTGTTCCAGTTCGGCGGCTTCGAGCGCAGCGACAAAGCCTTGCGCATCCCGTTGTTCCATGGCGACATCGTGGTCTGGGGCGGCGTGGATCGCTTGCGTTACCACGGCGTGCTGCCGCTCAAGGAAGGACAACACCCGCGCCTGGGCGCCCAGCGGATCAACCTGACGTTTCGCACCGCCGGATGAAGGTGCAGAATTCGACCGCAAGACCCGGAGTGTCGCCCTCTCGCAGGCTGGCTAATGTAGCCAAAACGGGCCAATGGAATAACGACCATGAACAGCACTTCAAACAATCTTGCCGCTGAACAGGATCCTCGCTGGGCCGCCGTGCTCGCCCGCGATCCGCGCGCCGACGGTACATTTGTCTATGGCGTGAAAACCACCGGCATCTACTGCCACCCCAGCAGCCTGTCGCGCTTGCCCAACCCGCGCAATGTCGAATTCTTCGACACGCCGGAACAGGCCCAGGCCGCCGGTTATCGGCCCAGCAAGCGCGTGGCCCGGGACCAGACCCAGATCGCCGCCCAACAAGCGGCCCGGGTCGCAGCGGCTTGCCGGCAGATCGAGGCCGCCGAGGCACTGCCCGGCCTGAATGAACTGGCAGACAGCGCCGGCTTGAGTCCCTTCCATTTTCATCGGGTCTTCAAGGCCGTCACCGGCCTGACGCCCAAGGGTTACGCCGCCGCCCACCGCTCACGCAAGGTGCGCGAACGCCTGGCCGATGGCGGCACCATCACCGAAGCGCTGTACGACGCCGGTTTCAATTCCAACAGCCGTTTCTATGAAGCGGCCGACAAGGTGTTGGGCATGAAGCCCGCCGACTACCGCGCCGCCGGGCAGAACACCGACATCCGTTTCGCCGTCGGCCAATGCTCCCTCGGGGCGATCCTGGTGGCACAAAGCGAGCGTGGCGTGTGCGCGATCCTGCTGGGGGACGATCCGGATGCGCTGGTGCGGGACCTGCAGGACAAATTCCGCCGGGCCAACCTCATCGGTGCCGACCGCGAGTTCGAGCAGTTGATCGCCCAGGTGGTGGGCTTCATCGAAGCGCCGGCCCTGGGCCTGGACCTGCCCTTGGACCTGCGCGGCACCGCCTTCCAGGAGCGGGTCTGGCAAGCGTTGCGGGACATTCCCGCCGGCAGCACCGCCAGCTACGCCGAGATCGCCCAGCGCATCGGCATGCCCAAGGCCGTGCGCGCCGTGGCCCAAGCCTGTGGCGCCAACAGCCTGGCAGTGGCTATCCCTTGCCACCGGGTGGTGCGCAGCGACGGCAACCTGTCGGGCTATCGCTGGGGCGTGGAGCGCAAGCGTCAGTTGCTGGCGCTGGAACGCTCGTCCGGGGATTGAATGCCGATGTAGATCGCCACCGATTCGGGGCCACTATAGACCTCGAAATCGGTGGTGAAACGGCGCAGCGTCTGCGGGTTATCGGCGAAGTACGCCCAGATCAAGCCCCAGGTCTGGATCACGCAATCGGGCATCGGCCCCTTGGCCGAAAACACCAGGTAGTCCCCGCCCTCGATGTCCACGGCGGGGTAGCCTGCGCTGGTCGCATCCACCTGCACCCCGGCTGTTACGTCGAAGTGGCCGGTGGCGTCGGACTCGTAATTGGAATAGACACCGTAGACGAACGACTCCGACTGCCGGGCCGGAATCGTGTCGAACAACCCTTCGGTGAAGAATCGTTGCCACATCGGGCCGATCCTCGCCGTGTCGGGATGCTGCTCGTCGGTGTTGCGGGTGCGCACCTGCAAACCGGCCACGGTGAAGGGTTCGACAGTCTTGAGTTTCACATCCATGGGTCAGGCTCCTTGATGTATGAAGCCCGCATGGTAACCCTCACGGCGTCGGGATCAAGCGGCAAGCACTCGATTGAAAAACTCGACTGGCCGTCGCCGGCCCACACCTGTTAAAAACGCTGTTTCCTTCTGCCCCGGAGACCCCGCACATGAGCCAGTGGCCAGACACGCGCATTCTTGACCTGCTCGGTATCGAGCTGCCCATCATTCAGGGGCCGCTGGCCGGGGTGACCGGGCCGGCCATGGTGGTCGCGACCTGCAATGCCGGCGGGTTGGGTTCGATGCCGGCGGCGATGCTCGATGTCGAACAACTGCGCCAGGCGTTGACGACCATCGGCGAGCAGACCGACAAGCCGTTCAATGTGAATTTCTTCTCTCACCAGCCGCCAGCCTTCGATGAACAGCGGGCCGAGGCCTGGAAGCAACGGCTCAAGCCGTACTACGAGGAACTGGGCGTCGACTTCGACGCACCGACCCCGGTGTCCAACCGCACGCCGTTCGATGATGCTGCCTGCCGGGTGTTGGAGGAAATGCGTCCCAAAGTGGTCAGTTTCCACTTCGGTCTGCCGGAGAAATCCCTGCTGGACCGGGTCAAGGCCACCGGGGCGAAAATCCTGTCTTCGGCCACCACCGTCGAGGAAGCCGTCTGGCTCGAACAGCATGGTTGCGACGCGATCATTGCCATGGGTTATGAAGCCGGTGGGCATCGCGGGATGTTCCTCAGCGACGACCTCAATACCCAGGTCGGGCTGTTTGCCTTGCTGCCGCAGGTGGTGGATGCGGTGAAGGTGCCGGTGATCGCCACCGGTGGCATTGGCGATGCGCGGGGGATTGTCGCGGCGTTCGCCTTGGGCGCCTCGGCGGTGCAATTGGGCAGCGCCTACCTGTTCACGCCCGAGGCGAAGATCAGCGCATCCCATCACCGGGCGTTGCGCACGGCCAAGGAGAGCCAGACCGCGGTCACCAACCTGTTCACTGGCCGTCCGGCCCGGGGCATCGTCAACCGGGTGATGCGCGAAGTGGGCCCGATGAGCCCGCTGGCCCCAGCGTTCCCCCTGGCCGGGGGCGCGTTGATGCCGCTGCGGGCCAAGGGCGAAGCGGACTTCAGCAACCTCTGGGCCGGCCAGGCCTTCCCTCTGGGCCGCGCGTTGCCGGCGGCCGAGTTGACGCGGCGGTTGGCCGAGGAGGCATTGGCCCGACTCCACAGGGCGAATGCCTGACCCACCGCTTTCGCGAGCAGGCTCGCTCCCACAGGGGGGAGTGCTGCAACCACGACATTAGGTGATGCCAATGTACCTGTGGGAGCGGGCTTGCTCGCGAAAGCGGTGGGTCAGTTGGCAAAGGGGTTGAATGTGCCGCCGTCTTCGCGAGCAAGCCCGCTCCCACAGGGGTTCTGTGGTGAACATGAATCTTGCTGCCACCTCTGGCCCCTTGTGGGAGCGAGCCTGCTCGCGATGGGGCCAGCCCTGGCACCCTCGCTCCCCAGGCAAAATGCCGCGTTCCGTTTGTCGGTCATTCGCTATATATTCCGGTATATAGCGAACCTGCCCCGGAGCCTCACCCATGCGCCTCACCCGCTTCGCGCCGTTGCTGTTGATCCCGTTCCTGACGATTGGCGCCGCCCAGGCCGCCGAGGTGCAGGTAGCGGTCGCGTCCAATTTCACCGCGTCGATCCAGGCCATCGCCGCCGATTTCGAAAAAGACACCGGGCACAAACTGGTAGCAGCGTACGGCGCCACCGGGCAGTTCTACACGCAGATCAAGAACGGCGCGCCGTTCGAAGTTTTCCTCGCCGCCGACGACACCACCCCGGCCCGGCTCGAAAACGAAGGCGACACCGTCAAGGGCTCGCGCTTCACCTACGCCGTCGGCACCCTGGCGCTGTGGTCGGCCAAGGCCGGTTATGTCGACAACCAGGGCCAGGTCCTCAAGCGCAACGATTTCCAACACCTGTCCATCGCCAACCCGAAAGCCGCGCCCTATGGCCTGGCCGCGACCCAGGTGCTGGACAAGCTCGGCCTGACCGCCCAGGTCAAAAGCAAGCTCGTCGAAGGCCAGAACATCACCCAGGCCTACCAATTCGTCTCCACCGGTAACGCTGAACTGGGCTTCGTCGCCTTGTCCCAGGTGTACAAGGACGGCAAGGTGACGGGCGGCTCGGCGTGGATCGTCCCGGCCGACCTGCACGACCCGATCAAACAAGACGCGGTGATCCTCGACAAAGGCCGGGACAACCCCGCCGCCGTGGCCCTGATGGATTACCTCAAGGGCCCGAAAGCCGCCGCCATCATCCAGACCTACGGTTACCAACGCTAAATGCCCCTGACCAGCGCCGATTACGCCGCCATCTGGCTGACCCTGAAACTGGCGTCCCTGACCACGGTGATCCTGCTGCTCATCGGCACGCCCATAGCCTTGTGGCTGTCGCGCACCCGCTCCTGGCTGCGCGGGCCGGTGGGTGCGGTGGTGGCGTTGCCATTGGTGCTGCCGCCCACGGTGATCGGCTTCTATTTATTGCTGGCGTTGGGACCGAACGGCTGGATCGGCCAGTTCACCCAAGCCCTCGGGTTGGGCACCCTCACCTTCAGTTTCACCGGGTTGGTGATCGGCTCGGTGATCTATTCCATGCCGTTCGTGGTGCAGCCGTTGCAGAACGCCTTCGCCGCCATCGGCAGTCGCCCCCTGGAAGTCGCCGCCACCCTGCGAGCCGGGCCCTGGGACACGTTTTTCAGCGTCATCCTGCCCCTGGCCCGCCCCGGTTTCATCACTGCGGCGATCCTCGGTTTCGCCCACACCGTTGGCGAATTCGGCGTGGTGCTGATGATCGGAGGCAACATCCCGGAGAAAACCCGGGTGGTGTCGGTGCAGATCTACGACCATGTCGAAGCCCTGGAATATGCCCAGGCCCACTGGCTGGCGGCGGCGATGCTGGTGTTTTCATTCCTCGTGCTGCTGGCGCTGTACTCCAGCCGCCGAGCCCGCGCCGGCTGGAGCTGATCGATGATTCACGCGCGTTTGCAACTCGACCATGGGGCGTTTTCCCTGGACCTGGATGTGCAACTGCCGGGCCGTGGCGTGACAGCCTTGTATGGGCCTTCCGGTTCCGGCAAGACCACCTGCTTGCGCTGCATTGCCGGATTGGAACGGCCGGCCCAGGGGTTTATCGAAGTCAATGGCCAGGTGTGGCAGGACACTGAGCACGGTGTGTTCGTGCCGCCCCACAAGCGTCCCGTGGGGTACGTGTTCCAGGAGGCGAGCCTGTTTGCCCATCTGTCGGTGCGGGCCAACCTGGCATTCGGCCTCAAGCGCATTGCACCGGCACAACGGCGGGTGGACATGGACCAGGCCACCGACCTGCTGGGCATCGGGCACTTGCTCGATCGGCAGCCGAACAACCTCTCCGGCGGCGAACGCCAACGGGTAGGCATCGCCCGCGCCGTGCTCACCAGCCCGCGTCTGTTGCTGATGGATGAGCCGCTGGCGGCCCTCGACACCCGACGTAAAAACGAGATCCTGCCTTATTTGCAACGGCTCCACGATGAGCTGGACATCCCGGTGCTGTACGTCAGCCATTCCCAGGACGAAGTGGCGCGCCTGGCCGATCACATCGTGCTGCTCGACGCTGGTCGCGCACAGGCCAGCGGCCCCATCGGTGAAACCCTGGCCCGGCTCGACCTGCCATTGGCCTTGGGGGATGACGCCGGGGTGGTGATCGAAGGCAAGGTCAGCGGCTATGACCCGGCGTATCAATTGCTGACCTTGAACCTGCCCGACAGCCAACTGAACGTCCGCGTGGCCCATACCTCATTGGCCCTCGGCCAATCGCTGCGCTTCAAGGTCCAGGCCCGGGATGTCAGCCTCAGCCTGGCGAACGATGCCCAGACCAGCATTCTCAACCGCCTGCCGGTCACCGTGATCAGCGAACAGGCCGCCGACAACGCCGCCCATGTGTTGATCCGCCTGGAAGTGGCCGGCACCCCGCTGCTGGCGCGCATTACTCGCTACTCCCGCGACCAGTTGAAGCTGCACCCGGGGCAGGTGTTGTGGGCGCAGATCAAGGCGGTGGCGGTGTTGGCGTAGGGTTCGTAGGCAGCGGATCACACTGTAGGGAACTTGTGGAGCAAGGATGTGGGAGCAAGGCTTGCCCGCGATGCAAGCACCTCGGTGTAGCTGATAGACCGAGGCGATGCTATCGCGGGCAAGCCTTGCTCCCACAGATTTGCTCCTGCAGATTTGCTCCTGCAGATTTGCTCCTGCAGGTTTGCTCCCACAGTTTGCTTCTACAGATTTTGCGGCAGCCTCAGAATCTTGGCACGACCGCAACGGGCTGCGGTCAATGAATTCACAGGCCACCGGATTCGTTGCCAAGGATTTTTTTCATGCCCGACACCCTGCCGCCGGATGCACTGCCGGCCGACCTGCATTATGTCGATGACACGGCCCCGGGGATCACCCGCAAGAAGCTCCGGGGCAAATTCTGTTATTTCGACCCGCAGGGCCAACGCATCACCGACGCCGCCGAGATCCAGCGCATCAACGCCCTGGCGGTGCCGCCGGCCTACACCGATGTCTGGATTTGCACCGACCCCCGTGGTCATCTCCAGGCCACCGGGCGCGATGCCCGCGGGCGCAAGCAGTATCGCTACCATGCGCGCTGGCGTGAGGTGCGCGACGCGGACAAGTATTCGCGAATGCTGGAGTTCGGACGCGCCCTGCCGCGCTTGCGCAAACGCCTGGAAGAAATCCTCGCCACGCCCGGCTTCAGCCGCGACAAAGTGCTGGCCACGGTCATCACCCTGCTGGACGTGACCTTGATCCGCGTCGGCAACCCCCAATACGCTCGCGCCAATCGCTCCTACGGCCTGACCACCCTGCGCAACAAACATGTCGAGGTCAACGGCAGCGCCATCGCCTTCCAGTTCCGTGGCAAGAGCGGCGTCGAGCACCAGATCACTGTGAAAGACCGGCGCCTGGCGCGGATCATCAAGCGCTGCCAGGAGATCCCCGGGCAGAACCTGTTCCAGTACCTGGACGAACATGGCGAGCGCCACTCCATCAGTTCTTCGGACATCAACGCCTACCTCAAGACGCTGACCGGCGCCGATTTCACCGCCAAGGACTACCGCACCTGGGCCGGCAGCGCAGCGGCGCTGGCCGGGCTGCGGGCGCTGCGCTGGGAAACCGAGACCGAAGCCAAGAAACACGTCACCGAGATGGTCAGGCAGGTCTCCCGACAACTGGGCAACACGCCGACCGTCTGTCGTAAATGCTACATCCATCCCGCCGTGGTGGAAGGTTTCCTGCTCGGCGCCCTGAAGGCCTTGCCCAAACCCCGGGCCCGCAAAGGCCTCAGCGAAGAAGAAGCCGGACTGGCGCTATTCTTGAAGCGTATGACCCAAACGGCCGAGGCCTGCGAACAGGCGCAATCGGGTTAACGCAATGGACCCGCGGCGAGTCAAGGCGGTGGAACATCGGCAGACCACCGGACTCCCAACTGTAGGGCACGACCACTGCGCAGGTATTCAAAAAGGGTGAAATCGACAGGAGTTACAGATGTCCGAACACATTGTCCATTTTCATTGCCAGATCGACCAGGGAACCACCGAACGCTTTCGCGACAACTGCCTGGAGGCCATCGAGCAAGGCGCCGACTCGCTGATGCTCAACCTCTCCACCGTCGGCGGCAGTACCAACTTCGGTTTTACGCTGTATACCTTCATCAAGTCCCTTCCGGTGCCGGTGCGTGCAGTCAATGCCGGCAACATCGAGTCGATGGGCATCGTCATGTTCCTGGCCGCTAGCGACCGCACCACCACCCCCCATTCGCGCTTCCTGATCCATCCGATGAACTGGTATTTCGGCCAGAAATCCGTGGACCACTCACGTTTGCGCGAGTACCTGTCCAGCCTGGACAACGACGTGGCGCGGTACGTGGAGATCTACGTCAAGGAAACCGCCGGCGCGGCGACCCAATTGGATATCTTCAAGTGCCTGTGCGCCGAGGAACGAGTGATTCCGGCCGAGAATTCCCTGGCCTTTGGCATCGCCCACCGGGTCGAGCAGGTCGTCTTCCCCGTGGAGGCCAAACATTGGAAAGTCAGCGGCGGTGAAGATTAAGAACGAAATCAATAAATAACATGCTCATTGGCTTTTCAATTAAACGTGGCAATCCTGTACAACTTTCAAGCGAAGCGGCTGTATAACTTTTTTCCTTGCGCTTTGTTAAGTGGATTACCGTTCGTCGCCAACGAAACGTTTTCTTTAAACTTCCCTCGGGAATTTTCTTTCACAGTTAGGCGAGGCAGTTTTTGCTCGCTTTAACCAAAATGAGGATTCTCAAAATGGCTAACACCGGAAACAAGAACCCAGGTAATTTCGCAAATGATCGTGAGAAAGCTTCGGAAGCCGGCAAGAAAGGCGGACACGCTTCGGGCGGCAACTTTGCAAATGACCGGGAAAAAGCCTCTGAAGCCGGCCGCAAAGGTGGCGAACGCAGCCATGGCGGCGGCAGGAAATCGTAACCTGGAAAACCGTCGGGGCGCAGTAATGCTGCGCCCTGGCGCTTAACCACACCGAGGCCGCCCATGAGCAAACAGGATCGATTCATCATCAGTTTCATCAGCAACAACCAACCTGACAATCGTGTGGTGCAGGCGAGCACCGAGACATTGAGTGCCGACGAAGCCGAAGCACTCTTGAGGGCGACGTTCAGTGAACTCAAGGATGTTGAACTCAGCGATGTCCAAGTTCAGAAAAAAACCCGGCCCAACGAAGAAGAACATGGTGTGCCGGGGCATTTCAAACAGCCGTAGTTCAAACTAACTGCGCGACGCCCTATCCCGCCTTATTACTTCGAACACTTCGTGGCGAGGGAGCTTGCTCCCGCCGGGCTGCAAAGCAGCCCCCCTCTATTGCTCAACTCGGTCAGTGATATGCCTGAGGGTTAATGGGGCTGCTGCGCAGCCCAGCGGGAGCAAGCTCCCTCGCCACAAAAGAGCGGAATTTCGACAACCTTTTAATGGGCATGATCCCCAGTCGGATCCTTGATCTGCCACACCTGCCCTTTCTGCCAGGCGTCCGCCCCGGGATCGATCGCCGGCGCTTCAATACCCGCTCGGGCCCGCTTTTTCGCTTCGCTGTCGATGCCCATCCGACCGTCCCGCTCGCGTACCAGCCGTGAGTTGATCTGCCCGTCGGCCGTGAAGCCCATCATCAACTGAGGCACTCCGTAAGGCAGTGCGTTGCCCTGTTCGGTGTGCCAGGTGTGCCAGGTCTTGCCATAGGTGCCGACCAGGTTTTCCATCAGCCGGGTTTCCGCGACCTGAGGGATCCCCGGTGCGATCAATTGCCCGGATTTCACCTCATGCACATGGCTGTGCCACAGCTGTTTTTCACTGGCTGGCAACCCTTCGAACAAACGCTTGCTGATGATGTACTCGACGCCCATCAGCTTGGCGCCGGAGGTGTTGCCGTCGAAGATCGCGCACTGAAAGACTTCCTCGTTCAGCGCCGTGCAGTAGTGATGCGCTTCCATCTGCCCGGACATCCGCCCGTTATAGAAATGAAAACCATCGAGGTAGGTGTCCAGGGCCCGCAACGGCGGTTTGTCCTGCATGAGCCGCGCCCCGGTTTCCAGCGTCGCAGTGGTCGGGGTCTTCGCCGCGCCCGGCGCATCGACGGGCGAGCCGCTCGTGCCGCCCGCGCAACCGGTCAATCCCAAAGCCGACGCCCAAAGCAGTGTCCAGGCGCCATAAACGCTTCGATCTGGCATGTCATCTCTCCTTTTCATGACTGTTCATGAGAAAGACAGTGCCGGGGGCGGGTTTGATTTTCCTTGCGACCTACCGACGAATGGCGCGCCTCGGCAACCTCTGCGATCAACCGGCGCTATGGATTTGCTTCACCGTCTCGATCCAGCTCGGGTCCAGGCGCGACTGTTCAGTGTCCAGGCCCAGCGCCTGCATCTTCGCCAGATGCGCGTCGGCCTCTCGCGCCAGGGCCCCCTGGGCGCTGGAGTTGGCGTCCAGCTGATGCATCTGCGCCAGCCCCAGGTGATAGAAGCGCAGCAGCTTCATGGCGGCCGGGTCCTCGGCCTGGACACCGGTCTTCACCTGATGCATCACGTTGGTGATTTTCATCAGGCTGCGCTTGAGTTGCCAGCCGTACACCGCGGCGGCCATCCACGGCTGCGACCAGAAATACTGGCGCATCAGCACCGCCATCGCCAACACGGCGACGATCACCCCGCCCAGATTGAAGCGAAAGTTATCGCCTCCGGGCGTACCGAACAACATCACGGCCAGGCTGGACAGCAGCATCGCCAGGGCCAGGAACACCACCGCGATGATGAGGGTGCTGCGGCGGGTCTGCTTGCGGTAGGTGTCACCATCCCACGGTTTGATCTCGAACATCGCGGTGCAATTTCCTTGTACGGCATCAAAAGAGTCACGCATTATCGCCTGCCCGGTCGATTTAGCTATGCTGGGGCTCATTTTGTATCGCTACCGACTCGCCAGGTTCGGATCGAAGTCCATGGCGACAGCGCAAGGATCGTGCGATCTTTCGGTGTGGACGTTTTTTTCAAGATGCCGTCGTTGTGTGCATGGCATCGTTTTCAAGGAAAGCTGAATGACTCAAAGACATGTAATCAACGCTTCGGTAAGCCCAAAAGGCAGCCTGGAAACCTTGTCCCAGCGCGAAGTCCAGCAACTGAGCGAAGCCGGTTCCGGCAGCATCTACGACCTCTTCCGCCAGTGCGCCCTGGCCATCCTCAATACCGGCGCCCATGTCGATAACGCCAAGACCATCCTGGAAGCCTACAAGGACTTCGAGATCCGCATTCACCAGCAGGACCGAGGCGTGCGCCTGGAGCTGCTGAACGCGCCAGCCGACGCCTTCGTCGACGGCGAGATGATCGCCAGCACCCGGGAAATGCTCTTCAGCGCCCTGCGCGACATCGTCTACACCGAGAACGAACTGGACAGCCAGCGCATCGACCTCAGCTCGTCCCAGGGCATCAGCGACTACGTGTTCCACCTGCTGCGCAACGCCCGCACCCTGCGCCCGGGTGTCGAGCCGAAAATCGTCGTGTGCTGGGGCGGTCACTCGATCAACACCGAAGAATACAAATACACCAAGAAAGTCGGCCACGAACTGGGCCTGCGCAGCCTGGACATCTGCACCGGCTGCGGCCCGGGCGTGATGAAAGGCCCGATGAAAGGCGCCACCATCGCCCACGCCAAGCAGCGCATCCATGGCGGGCGCTACCTGGGCCTGACGGAGCCGGGCATCATCGCCGCCGAGGCACCGAACCCGATCGTCAATGAGCTGGTGATCCTGCCGGACATCGAGAAACGCCTGGAAGCCTTCGTGCGGGTCGGCCACGGCATCATCATCTTCCCGGGCGGCGCCGGCACGGCGGAAGAATTCCTGTACCTGCTGGGCATCCTGATGCACCCGGCCAACCAGGACCTGCCCTTCCCAGTGGTGCTCACTGGGCCAAAAAGCGCCGCGCCGTACCTCGACCAGTTGCATGCGTTTGTCGGTGCGACCCTGGGCGAGGCGGCGCAGAAGCATTATCAGATCATCATCGACGATCCGGCCGAAGTGGCCCGGCAGATGACCCAGGGGCTCAAGGAGGTCAAGCAGTTCCGCCGCGAGCGCAACGACGCCTTCCACTTCAACTGGCTGCTGAAGATCGACGAGGGCTTCCAACGCCCGTTCGACCCGACCCACGCCAACATGGCCAGCCTGGGCCTGAGCCGCGACCTGCCGGCCCACGAACTGGCCGCCAACCTGCGCCGGGCGTTTTCGGGAATCGTGGCCGGTAACGTCAAGGACAAGGGCATCCGCCTGATCGAGGAACACGGCCCTTACGAAATCCACGGCGACCCCGCCATCATGGAACCCCTCGACCGCCTGCTCCAGGCATTCGTCGCCCAGCACCGCATGAAACTGCCGGGCGGCGCGGCATATGTGCCGTGCTATCGCGTGGTGACCTGACCTCCAGCCCCTACACCACTCCAATGTGGGAGCGAGCCTGCTCGCGATGGCGCCGGCACATCCAACATTGATGCAAGCTGACCCACCGCTTTCGCGAGCAGGCTCGCTCCCACAAGGGGTCAGCTGTGGTTACAGAATCCGCATCAGCCCTGCTTCATCCGCATCAGCCCGGCTTCATCCACTTCAAGGCCTAGCCCGAGGTAATCCTTGATCTGCGGATGAAGGGTCACCACTGGGTGCGTGTGCGTTGCCGTCACCACCAGGACGTCAGCCCCGGCGGCCTCGCCTGCCCGGATTCCGGCCTCGGCGTCTTCAAAGACCAGGCATTCCTGGGGCGTCACTTGCAGGCGCTCGGCGGCCAGGCGATAGCAGGCGGGGTTGGGCTTGCCGTCGCTGACGTCTTCGGCGGTAACCATCACGGCGGGACGGGGGATGCCCGCCGCTTCCATGCGACGCAAGGCCAACGCCATGGGCGCGGAGGTGACGATTGCCCAGCGCTCCGGCGGCAAGCTTTCCAGGAACGCCAGCGCACCGGGCACTTGCACCACCCCTTCGACATCTTCGATTTCCTCACGGGTAATCTGCTCGGCTTCCGCCTGGGCATCCACCCCTGGCAGGTGCTGTCGGGCAATGGTGTCGATAGCGCGCACGCCATGGATGGTCGGCAGGAACGTCGCCACATCCACGCCATGGCGCAGGGCCCAGCGTGTCCAGATCCGTTCGGCGGCGGCGATGGAATTGAGCAACGTGCCATCCATGTCGAACAGGAAGGCGCGGTAGGCGATGTTGGAGCGCAGAGTGACAGGCATCGGATCCTCGGTGGGCGGCGTGGCGGGTGATGGCCACTGTAACATCGCCAGGCACCACCCTCCCCTATGGGAGTGGACCCTGTGGGAGCAAGGCTTGCCCGCGATAAAGTTGACGCGGTCTCCCAGAAACCGAGGTGTCTGCATCGCGAGCAAGCTTTGCTCCCACAGGTTCGCCCAGGAATTGGTGTTGTGTTACAAAACGGCGATTCAAACGAGGCGCTCGATCGGCTGATGCTGCCACACCCGCTTGTAGTACAGCGTCTGCAACAGCAGCATGCTCAGGTAAGCCACCGGGAACGCCATCCACACCCCTTGCAGTCCGAAGCGGGCGTCCAGCAGATACGCCGCCGGCACTTGCACGGCGACGATGCAGAAGACCGAAATGGCGACCGGCGCCAGCACCGTGCCGCTGGCGCGCATGATGCCGCCGACGATCGCCTGGAAACCGAACACCAGCAAGCTCCAAAGCATGATATGCAGTAGGTGTTCGGCCTGGATCCGCGCCGCCGGGTCAGTGATGAACAGCCCCAACAGCCAGTGGGACAACAGATAACCCAGCAACACCAGCCCACCGGTGAGCCAGAGATTGATCAGCAGCCCCGTGCGCAGGATCGGCCCCAGGCGCTCCAGGCGTCCGGCACCAATGGCCTGGGCACCGAGGATCGAGGCGGTAATGGCAATCGACAGCGCTGGAAACTGCACGTAGTTGACGATCTGCGTCACCGCGCCGTAGGCCGCCGTGGCCTCGGAACCGTGGCGATTGACCAGCGCGAGGATCACCAACTCCGACAACGAGATCACCACCATCTGCAACCCTGTGGGCAGGCCAATACGCAGCACTTTGCCGAGGATGTCCTTGTCCAGGCGCATCGCCGCGAACAACGCACGGTCCGGCGCCAGGGCATGCTCGCGACGGTTCAGGCGCCACGCCAGCATCAGCATCGCCGACGTCGTCCCCACCAGCCCCGCCCATGCCGCGCTCTGGATGCCCATCTGCGGCAAACCCAGCCAGCCGCGAATCAACGCCGGCGTGAGCAGCAGCCCGACACTGGTGGACACCAGCAGCGCCAACATCGGTGACACCGTATCGCTTACCCCACGCAACAGTTGGGTGAACAGCACGAACACCAGCAACATCGGCAAGATCCACAGCATGACCCGGGCATAGGAAACAGCGTCCTCCAGCACATCGGCCGGCGTGCCGAGCCCCTGCAACGCCTCTCGCGCAAAGACACTGCCAAGCACCGCCGCCGCCAGGCCGATGATCGCCCCCAGCAACAAGGTCGCCCCGGCAATCGCCTTCACCGTGCCGGTTTCGCCGGCGCCGTAGGCCTGCCCGATCAACACCCCCGCCCCCGCGCCCAGGCCGATCACCAACGCGATAAAGAAAAACACGATGGGAAACATGCCCGACACCGCTGCCAACGCCTGGGTCCCCAGCATCTGGCCGATGTAGATGCTGTTGAGCGTGCCGGACATGGACTGCAGGAAGTTGGACAGGACCATGGGAAGCAGGAACAGAAGATAGGTTTTCCAGAGAGGCTCGGTGGGCATGGGGGCTCTGATGGCAGGTTTGAAAATCCGGGTGCCGGTAATTTAGCTCAATCCATACAACTCGTTTCAGAAGATTCGGCGCAGGCTGCTCTTGTGGCTCTTGGCTCTTGGCTCTTGTGACTCTGTGACTCTGTGGCTCTTGTGGCTCTGTGGCTCTTGTGGCTCTTGTGGCGAGGGAGCTTGCTCCCGCTGGGCTGCGCAGCGGCCCCGAAACCTGGACACGCCGTGTATCAGGCTAACCTCGCCAGCCGCTTTTGGGACCGCTTCGCGCTCCAGCGGGAGCAAGCTCCCTCGCCACAAAGGCCCCTCTGCGCGCACTTTCCGCCACGCGGCTTATACCTTCGTCGGGGCCATTCGACATTTCCCAGACTGCGTCTAGTCTGAAATAGCACAGTGCCACGTACTGGGTAGGCCAATGCCTACCGCAATACCGGAATCGGACAGCCGGTCTTAAAGTCCGAGTAAGGGTCGCAGATAACCAGTTATTCGCAAATAACCTGTTAGCAACACTGTTCAAGGACCGAACCATGACGTCGTATTCTCACGGTCATTCCCTTTCCCAACCACAACCGCGCATCCTCTGGAGTGCCGTGCTGGTGGCCATTGCCGCGAGCGTTGGCGTGCTCGCGCTCAATGGCGCGAGTGCATCGAACATCGGCTTGAGCGTGGCGATCCTGGCCTTGGGCGTGGTGACTGGCGTATGGGGAGCGCGCGCGCAACGCCAACAGCTCGACAACGCCCTCGCCGCCGCCATGGCCGACCACGACCTGCAAGGCAGCGAGCACCCGACTCATAAAACCCACGCACAATTCAACGAAGTCATCCTCGGTGCCATGCCGATCTGGGCCAAGCAAGTCGAAAGCTCCCGGCAGCAGACCGAAACCGCGATCGTCTCCCTGACCAGCCGTTTCACCGGCATTTCGTCACGCCTGGAAGACACCGTGCAAGCCTCGCAACTGGCCGCCGGTGAACTGGCCGGCAGCAGCAGTGGCGGCGCCGTGCAGGTGCTGGCCCAAAGCGAAGGCGAACTGGTCAAGGTCATCGATTCCCTGAAGGCCACCCAGGCCAGCCGCGACGAAACCCTGGCCCAAGTGCGCAACCTGACGGCTTATACCGGCGAACTGCGGACCATGGCCGCCGACGTCGCGGCGATTGCCGCGCAGACCAACCTGCTGGCCCTCAACGCCGCCATCGAGGCCGCCCGTGCCGGCGAGGCCGGACGTGGTTTTGCCGTGGTGGCCGACGCCGTGCGCAGCCTGTCGAGCAAGTCCAGCGAGACCGGCCAGCAGATGTCGGCCAAGGTCGACATCATCAACACCGCCATCACCCAACTGGTCCATGCCGCGTCCAGCGGTGCGGACCAGGACAGCCATTCCGTCAGCGCCTCCGAGCAGAGCATCCAGCAGGTGCTGGAGCGCTTCAAGAGTGTCACCGGCCGGCTGGCCGACTCGGCCGACATGCTGCAACGGGAAAGCTTCGGCATTCGCGATGAGCTCACCGAGGTGCTGGTCAGCCTGCAATTCCAGGATCGGGTCAGCCAGATCCTCAGCCACGTGCGCGACAACATCGAGGACCTGCATGTGCACCTGCAGCAGGCCAGCCAGTCGCCCGAACAGGCCGTCTCCATCGACGCCCGCCAATGGCTGGCGCGCATGGAAACCACTTACGCCACCGACGAGCAACGCCGCAATCACCACGGCGACTCGAGCGCGCAACAGACTTCACAGGAAATAACCTTCTTTTAGGAGAGCCGTTCATGGCTAAAAGTGTATTGGTTGTCGACGACTCCGCGAGCGTTCGGCAGGTGGTCGGCATCGCGTTGAAAAGTGCCGGCTATGACGTGATCGAAGCCAGCGATGGCAGGGACGCCCTGGGCAAGCTCAACGGCCAGAAAGTGCACCTGATCATCAGCGACGTGAACATGCCCAACATGGACGGCATCACCTTCGTCAAGGAGGTCAAGAAGCTGGCCAGCTACAAGTTCACGCCGATCATCATGCTCACCACCGAATCCCAGGAATCGAAGAAACAGGAAGGCCAGGCCGCTGGGGCCAAAGCCTGGGTGGTCAAGCCGTTCCAGCCGGCGCAGATGCTGGCGGCGGTCTCCAAGCTGATTCTTCCTTGATGGCCGGAGGCTTAGATGCCATTGCACTACGAAACAAGCGATGACACCGCCCAAGTGCACATCGACGGCGAACTGACGATCTACACCGCGGCCGAACTGGCCGCGCAATGGTTGCCGCACCTGGGCGCAACACCGCGGATGGCCCTGGATCTGTCGCAGATCACCGAGATGGACGGCGCCGGCCTGCAACTGCTGTTGATGGTGCAGCGCGAGGCCGCCAGGGCCGGGACTCAACTGAGCCTGACCGGCCAAAGCAAGGCCGTCACCGAAACACTTGCCCTGTGCAACCTGGTTGCCTAGAGGCCCGCAATACGTCGGACACGACAAAGGATATGAGCGTGAGCATCAATCTCGATCAGGCACAACAGACCTTCATCGTCGAGGCACGGGAACAGTTGCAAGCGATGGAAGAGTCGCTGCTGCAACTGGAAACCGACCCCGGCGACGATGACGCCATTGGCGCGATCTTCCGGGCGGCCCACACGATCAAGGGCTCGGCCGGGCTGTTCGGCCTGGAACCGATCGTCAGCTTCACCCACATCGTCGAAGACGTGCTCGATCGCCTGCGCAACGGCAGCGTCGAGGTGGACGCCGGCCTGATCGCGGTGCTGCTCAAGTCCAGCGATCACATGCTGGAACTGATCAACGTGGCCGCCAACCAGGGCGGAGCGCTGCCGCCGCCGGCCCTGCAACGAGAAGTGGAGCTGTGCCAGATCCTCCAGGAGTACCAAGCGCCCTCGCCCGCCGCGGCCCCGACGCCAGCCCCTGAAACCAGAACCAGTGAACCCGGCGAAACGCGCCTCTGGCACATCTCCCTGCGCTTCGGCCAGGACGTGTTCCGCAACGGCATGGACCCGCTGTCGTTCCTGCGCTATCTGCAAACCCTGGGTGAAATCGTCGACATCGCCACCCTGACCGACGCCCTGCCCGCCGCCGAAGCCTGGGACGCCGAGTCCTGCTACCTGGGCTTCGACATCGCATTTCGCTCGGCCGCCAGCCACGGCGCGATCAACGAAGTGTTCGACTTCGTCCGGGAAGACTGCGAAATCGAGATCGTTGCCATCGATGACGCCACCGCGCCACAGGGAAACACTGGCCTGGTCACGACCTCGCCGCAACAGCCCGAGGAAAACACCGCGTTGGTCGCCGCCGGCGAGTTGCTGGGCGACCAGCGCAAGACGCCGCGCATGCCCGCCCAGGTCGTCGCCGACAAACAGCCGGTGACCAGTGACAACAAGGGCAAGGACGGCACCTACGTGCGAGTCAATGCCGACAAGCTCGACGAACTGATCAACCTCGTGGGCGAACTGGTCATCGCCAGCGCCGGTGCAAGCCTGCTGGCCCGCACCTGCCACAATGACCCGTTGCAGGAAGCCACTTCGTCAGTCTCCGGGCTGGTGGAAGAAATCCTCGACGGCGCCCTGCGCCTGCGCATGATCCCCATCGGCGAAACCTTCAACCGCTTCCGTCGGGTGGTGCGCGATGTCAGCCAGGAGCTGGGCAAGGACATCGACCTGATCATCAGCGGCGCCGAGACCGAGCTGGACAAGACCGTGGTGGAAAAAATCGGCGACCCGCTCATGCACCTGTTGCGCAACGCCATGGACCACGGCATTGAAACCGCCGAGGCCCGCCTGGCCGCCGGCAAACCGGCCAAGGGGCACCTGCACCTCAATGCGTACCACGACTCCGGCAGCATCGTGCTGGAAATCGCCGACGACGGCGCCGGCCTGAACCGTGACCGGATCCTGGAAAAAGCCCAGGAACGTGGCCTGGTGCCGCCGGGGGCCAGCCCCACCGACCAGGAAATCTACAACCTGATTTTCGAACCCGGCTTTTCCACCGCCCAGGCCGTGACCAACCTTTCGGGGCGTGGCGTGGGCATGGACGTGGTCAAGCGCAACATCACCCTGCTGCGCGGCACCGTCGACCTCGACAGCCAAACCGGCAAGGGCACCGTGGTACGCATCCGCCTGCCGCTGACCCTGGCGATCATCAATGGATTCCTGGTGGGCATCGGTCAGTCGACCTATGTCATTCCGCTGGACATGGTCCAGGAATGCATCGAACTGAGCGAAGACGATGGGCTCGCCAGCCGCGAACAAGGCTACCTCGACCTGCGTGGCGAGGTGCTGCCCCTGGTCTACCTGCGCGATCACTTCAACCATGAAGGCCCGCCCGCACGTCGGCAGAACGTGGTGGTGGTGCGCTATGCCGAACTCAAGGCCGGGCTGGTGGTGGATGACTTGCTGGGTGAATTCCAGACCGTGATCAAGCCGCTGGGCAAACTGTTTGGCGCCCTTCGCGGCATCAGTGGCTCGACCATCCTGGGCAGTGGCGCCGTGGCGTTGATTCTCGACGTACCGGCGCTGCTCACCCAGATCGCCCAGACAGAAAACCGTTACACCCCGACTCAATTACAACAAGCCAACGCTCGCTGACGCTTTAGCAACTCCATGGAGAGGTACTTCCCAATGAAATGGTTCTACGACCTTAGAATCGCCACCAAACTGATCACTTCATTTCTTGTGGTGCTGGCGCTGACCGCCGTCATGGGGGTGTTCTCGATCATTCAACTGGGCCAGGTGAACCACACCGCCCTCGACATCCGTGAAAACTGGATGCCGTCCATGCGCGCCGCCTCCGGCATGCGTTTCTACGCGGCGAGCTATCGCCTCAAGGAAAACCGCCATATTGTCGCCGACTCCGAGCAAGAGCGAATCACCCTCGAGCAAGAAGCCGAGGAAGCCAGGAAGGCCTTCGACACGCGCCTGGACACTTACGAAAAACTGCTCTCCAGTGCTGAAGATCGGCAGGTATTCGACACCACCCGCAACGACTGGGCCGCCTATCTGGCGATCAGCAAAGACCTGCTCGCATTGTCGCGGCAGAACCTGACCGAGCAGGCCAATGCGATGCTCAAGGGCGAGTCCAAGCGTCGGTTCGACCTGGTGACCGGCGACCTGCAAAAACTGGTCGAGCTCAACGCGGCTGGCGCTGATGTCGCCAGTGCACACGGCACCAAGCTGTATGAAAACGCACGCCTGTCGATCATCGCCGTGCTGGCTGCCGCCCTGCTGGTGGGCCTGGGTCTGGCGCTGTTCATCTCGCGCATCATCTCCCGTCCGTTGAAACAGGCGGCGGTTGTCGCCGAACAATTGGCCGAAGGCAACCTGAACGCAAAAATCGAAGGCGGCTCCAAGGACGAAACCGGCATGGTGCTCAACGCCATGCAGAACATGGTCGGCAAGCTCTCGCACATCATCGGCGAAGTGCGCAACGCTGCGGACAACCTGGCCAGCGCCTCCGAAGAAGTCAGCGCCACCGCGCAGTCCATGAGCCAGGCCACCAGCGAACAGGCGGCCAGCGTCGAGGAAACCAGTGCCTCCATCGAACAGATGAGCGCCAGCATCAACCAGAACACCGAAAACGCCAAGGTCACCGACGGCATGGCCAGCAAGGCCGCCAAGGAAGCCACCGACGGCGGCGAGTCCGTGCAGCAGACCGTGGTGGCGATGAAGAAAATCGCCCAGCGCATCAGCATCATCGACGACATCGCCTACCAGACCAACCTGTTGGCGCTCAACGCCGCCATCGAAGCCGCCCGTGCCGGCGAGCATGGCAAAGGCTTCGCAGTGGTCGCCGCCGAAGTGCGCAAGCTGGCCGAACGCAGCCAAGTGGCCGCCCAGGAAATCGGCGAGCTGTCGTCCAGCAGCGTCGATATGGCCGAGAAGGCCGGGAACCTGCTCAACGAGATGGTCCCCTCCATCAATAAGACTTCGGACCTGGTGCAGGAAATCAGCGCCGCCTCCGAAGAACAGGCTGCCGGCGTGGCGCAGATCAACACTGCCATGACCCAGCTCAACCAAGTGACCCAGCAAAACGCCTCCAGCAGCGAAGAACTGGCCGCCACCGCCGAGGAAATGAGCAGCCAGGCCGAACAACTGCAACAGGCCATGAGTTTCTTCACCTTGGACACGCCGCCCAAGTCCACTGTGCAAGTTGCCAGGATTGATAACACCCCAGGCCCGTCCAGCCGCAAACCGGCACGGGCAGCGGCACCGGTAATGCCCAAGGCGTTTGCCTACAACATGGCCAGCGCGCCGGACGAATCGGAATTCACCCGGTTCTGACGGCCCGGTTCCACAGGCTTGCTTAAAGGAGAAAAGGCAATGGGCGCCATCGCGACCACACGTCAAACCGCCCTCGCGGTCGAGGAAGAAGCGCAATACCTGACGTTCATGCTGGGCACGGAGATGTTTGCCATCGGCATCCTGTGCATCAAGGAAATCATCGAGTACGGCAACCTCACCGTGGTGCCGATGATGCCGGCCTTCGTGCGCGGCGTGATCAACCTGCGCGGCGCGGTGGTGCCGGTGGTGGACCTGTCGGCCCGTTTCGGCCGGCCGAATTCGGCGATCAGCCGGCGTTCGTGCGTGGTGATCATCGAGGCGGCCAGCGCCGACGGCCTCGCCCAGGACATCGGCCTGCTGGTGGACACGGTGTCGGCGGTGCTGGAAATCCCGGCCTCGCAGATCGAGCCGCCACCGAGCTTCGGTGCGAAGATCCGTGCCGATTTCATCAGTGGCATGGCCAAGGTCGATGGCAAGTTCGTCATCGTGCTGGAGGTGGACCGCGTGCTGTCCATCGACGAAATGTCCCAACTCGCAGAAGCCAGCCCGAACGCGCTGGAAGTGGATGCTCAGTGAACGCCGACACCTGCAAGGAACGCACGCTGAACGCCCAGGCGCTCACTGACCGAGAGTTCGGCCAGTTCCAGTCCTGGCTGTACCAGGCCGCCGGCATCAGCCTGTCCGAGGCCAAGAAAGCCCTGGTGGCCGGGCGTTTGTTCAAGCGCCTCAAGCACTATGGGCTGGACAGCTACGGCGAGTATTTCAAGCTGATCATGAACGGCCAGCGCACCGATGAACTGCAGGTGGCGCTGGACCTGCTGACGACCAACGAGACCTATTTTTTCCGCGAGCCCAAGCATTTCGATTTCCTGCGCCAACACGTACTGCCCCACGCCACGCCCGGCAAGACCTTCCGCCTGTGGAGCGCGGCCAGCTCATCGGGGGAAGAACCCTACAGCCTGGCCATGACCCTCGCCGAAGGGCTCGGCACCACGCCTTGGGAAGTCATCGGTTCGGACATCAGCAGCCAGGTGCTGGCCAAGGCGCGCTCGGGACATTACCCGATGGAACGTGCCCGCACCCTGCCCCAGCCGTTGCTGGTGAAATACTGCCTCAAGGGCACCGGCAGCCAACAAGGCACGTTCCTCATCGACCGGGCGTTGCGCAGCCGAGTCAACTTCATCCAGGTCAACCTCAACGACACCTTGCCGGAGCTGGGGGAGTTCGACGTGATCTTCCTGCGCAACGTCATGATCTATTTCGACCAGCCCACCAAAAGCAAAGTGGTTGCCCGCCTGCTGCCGCGGCTCAAGCCCGGCGGCTACTTCATCGTCAGCCACTCGGAAAGCCTCAACGGCGTGTCCGATGCGTTGAAACTGGTGGCGCCCTCGATCTACCGCAAACCATGAGCGCCGCCATCAGGGACGTGGCCGAGGTGTACCTGGCGCCGGGGGAATTTCGCTTCGCCACCTGCCCGACCCGCCTGCGCACGATCCTCGGTTCTTGCGTGGCGATCACCCTGTGGCATCCGGAACGCAAAATCGGCGGCATGTGCCATTTCATGCTGCCCAGTCGGGTGCGCTGCTCTACCGCGCTGAATGGTATCTACGCCGACGAAGCCATCGAACTGTTCATCCGCCAGGCCAAGGCCCATCGCACCGACCCCGAGGACTACCAACTCAAGCTGTTCGGCGGCGGCGAGATGTTCCCCGAGCTGCAACGCCACGTGCCCTACGGCGATGTGGCGCGGCTCAACGTCAACGCCGCGCTGGAAATGGCCGCCCTCTATCGCCTCGACCTGATCGCCCAGGACATGGGCAGCACTGGCCATCGCAGCATCATCTTCGACCTGTGCAGCGGCGATGTGTGGGTCAGGCACCAACCCATAAGGACCCGGCACTGACCATGTCAAAAAAGATCAATGTACTGCTGGTGGATGACTCTGCCGTGGTTCGCCAGGTGTTGCTGGCGATCCTCAGCGACACGCCGGACATCCACGTCATGGGCGCGGCGTCCGACCCGATTTTCGCCATGGACAAACTGGCCAAGGAATGGCCCGACGTGATCGTGCTGGACGTGGAAATGCCGCGCATGGACGGCATCACCTTCCTGAAAAAAATCATGAGCGAGCGGCCCACGCCGGTGGTGATCTGCTCGTCCCTGACGCCCCGGGGTGCGGAAACCACCTTGCAAGCGATGGCGGCTGGCGCGGTGGAAATCATCACCAAGCCCACCACCGGGCTGAAGAACTTTCTGTTGGAGTCGGCGCCGGAACTGGTCTCGGCGATCCGCGCCGCCGCCCAGGTCAACGTGCGCAACCTGGGCAAGCGCCCGGCCCCGGCGGCGTTGACGCCAGCGACCAAACTCACGGCAGACGCCATGCTGCCCGCCGCCAACGGCCACGCCATGGCGCAGACCACCGAACGCATCGTCGCCCTCGGCACGTCCACCGGCGGCACCCAGGCCCTGGAAGCGGTGCTCACCGCCCTGCCGCGCGTGAGCCCGGGCATCGTCATCGTCCAGCACATGCCGGAAAAATTCACCGCTTCGTTCGCGGCCCGGCTCAACAGCCTGTGCCAGATCGAAGTGCGCGAAGCCCGCAACAACGACCGTATCCACCCGGGCCTGGCGCTCATCGCACCGGGCGGCAAACACATGATGGTGACTCGCAGCGGGGCGTTCTATCACGTGCAAGTGGTGGACGGCCCGCTGGTCAACCGCCATCGGCCTTCGGTGGATGTGCTGTTCCGCTCCGTGGCCAAGTTCGCCGGCCGCAACGCCACCGGCATCATCATGACCGGCATGGGCGACGACGGCGCCCGGGGCCTGAAGGAAATGCTCGACGCCGGCAGCACCACCGTGGCCCAGGACGAAGCCAGCTGCGTGGTCTTCGGCATGCCCAAGGAAGCGATCAAGCTCAATGCTGCGCAACGGGTGATGGGGTTGCAGGAGATTGCCCAGGTGATCTTGCATCGATAGCCAGGGATTGAATCATGCATGCCCGGCACGCGACGAACGCTGTGTGACCGGGCGAAGTGCCACCGAGTCGGGCAATGAAGCGACATGGACCATACGTGACGGGAAAGCAAACTGCGTGTCGAGCGCTGCAACCGCTTCCATTATCGCCAGGTTGATCCGTTGCTGGACGTCCATGTAGACGTTGTAACTGGCGTCCAGAACGATATACACCGTCTCGAATTCCAGGGCGCTCTCGCCAAAACTTCTGAAATGACACCGGTCGAACCGGGCTTTGTCTTCATTCCTGATGATCGCTTCAACCCGTTGCGTGATCTGCCTGATCTGTTCGGTGGAGCACTCATAAGTCAGGCGAAACTCGAAGACGATCCGACGCTCCTGCAGCCGCTTGTAGTTCTGGATGGTGCTGCCGATCATATCGGCGTTGGCCATGACGATTTGCTCGCCCCCCAGGCTTCGTATCCGGGTGGTTTTCAGGCCAACGTGCTCCACCGTACCGGCAAGCGAACCCACCACGATGAAGTCGCCCACCTCGAATGGCTTGTCAACGGCGATCGACAGCGAGGCGAACACATCGCCAAGAATATTCTGCACCGCCAGTGCCACGGCGATACCACCCACACCAAGGCTCGCCACGAAGGCCGTGATGTTAACGCCAACGTTCGAGAGCATCGCGAGTAGGATCACCGCCCACAGGAGCACCCTTGCGCCCCAGAGGCTCAGGGTCGCCAAGGCACTTGCCTGGAATGTCCCGTTCGCACCATGGACCGAGAAATAGCGATGCAGCAACAGCGCCAACGCTCGGTTCGTCCATAAGCCGACCTGCAACGCCGCCACCACGAACCAAAGGCTGCTGACGCGACTGAGCCAACGCTCAGGCAAATCAAGGATGCCTATCCCCACCAGAATCGACGCCAATAACAGCAGCGTGTTACTGGTCGCTGAGAGCACTTGACTGGCAATGTAGCTGAGATAACCATTGCCCGCCTTCGCCCTTGCCTGGATTCTCCTGAACACAAACCGGATCGCGGTTTTTGCAAGCACGTAGCTGAGCACAGCTGCACAACATGCAAAGATCCAGCTAGCCAGTGAAATACCTAGAATCATGTACCCCGTGAAAAACGCCTCGAAACCCTCAATCATCGCCCCACCCTTGAAATCCTGCGGCTGCGCATGAGTGATGGAGCCGCGCCAAGTCAAACGCCGCTTGATCCCTTGCGCAAATCAAGTGGCCTGTTGGGGATTAGTCGTTATGGGCACCGCAGTGTTCAATGAAATCGTCACGTCGTCGCCAGGAAAAAGCGCCAACCACCTTGCCTATACCGGCGAAATCGTCGCCAGTACGCCGATCAAAAGCGTCAGTGCCAAAAACCCACCTAAAAAAATCGCCATCTTTGCCATGAGCACTCCCGAATCAAGAAATTGCAGTACACGGGCCGTCCGATAGGCCAACGGGTGGTTATTCTGGGGTGGGGACTGGGCGCGTTACAGAGGCACCTGAGGCGGGAAAGTACGGATCAGACGAACGCCCCCAGGCCAGCACAGGGCTCGCTCAATGCAATTCACCCGGGACTGGGCCGCCGCGCACGACCGCAAACTCAAGCAGGTAAATCGCTAACGGTCCTCGATCACGGCTATGATTGCCGCTCGCCCTTCTGACAGGCGATGTCGCAGGCCACCCTCAAGGATCCAGGTATGACTTTTCTGCCGTCACGCACCACCCTCTTCGTCTCCAGCCTCCTGCTCAGCTCCCTGTGCTTTGCCGAAGGCGAGCCAACCGACGGCAGCCTCATCAAGGACTCGACCAAAGCCGCCGTTTCAACGTTCATTACCGCCGGCAAGAACCTGTTGGGCGGCGTTAGCGAAGGTGTGCTCGATGGCCGCGAATCGGCCCAAGGCACCGATGGCGCCGCGATCATTTCCTCCGGCGAACAAATGAAAGACCGCATCGCCGTTGAAGTGTTGAAGCTCGAACCCAGCGACGAAAACGTCAGCATTACCCTCGGTTTCAAGAACAGCACCGACACCCAGCTGCGCGTGGTCAACCTCGGCCAGACCGGCGTGCTGCTGGCAATCGACCAGGCGGGTTACTCCAACCGCCTCACCGGCCTGGACAACCCGGACGAAGTCACCATCCCGCCGAAGACCGCCGTGCGCCAGAAGTTCGTATTCGAAGGCATGAACGAGGCGGTCAGCACGGTGCGGATGTGGGGGGAGGATTACCCGGTCAAGAAGTAATGCCGCAGGGTGTCTGGCAAGCGTGCCTGGTTCTCGCCATGTGCACGCTTGCAGCTTGCGAGTACGGTTCAGAGCCGGACCCGCTAAAAACCGCCCTGCTCGACGCGCCACCTGAGCTCGTTTTCAAGGGCCCGCTTGCAGGGCAGTTGGCTCATCTGGTTGTTCACGATTGTGCGGTTTACAAGATCGAGGGCAAGTCTGCGAAAGACCTGACCTGGACCGTGGTGCTGGAAACGGAGCCCTACCCTTTTTTCACCAGTTGTTCGCGGCAGTCGCTGAGCAAGGGAGAGGATGGGGTTACGGTTGAGCTGGGGCGTATGGCGTTTGGGGCCGGTGGGTGCTGCGCCACTGGGGGAACCTACCGCACGACCGATGGACTAGGATGGAAAAAGTTGTAGCCATAACACACCCTGTGGCGAGGGAGCTTGCTCCCGCTGGGCTGCGCAGCAGCCCCAAAAACCGCGCAGCAGAACAAAGGATTCATTGATATACCCCAAGCTCAACCCGGGTCAGGTAATCCTCTACTACCTGAAAGCCCGGCGGGTTATCGATCAGCTCCAATGGCACTTGACCGTCCAGGTACGTGCAGGGCTTACTCAACCAGTCTTCAGCCAACTGCTGGCAGCCGAAAACATTGGCGGCGTGTTCCAAGGCCTTGGCGTATGGAGTTTCAGGCATCGATCTGTCCTCACGATATAAAACCAAGCTGAGCGCGCCGGATGCCGCGCTGAGCATTGGGTCAATCCAGATCGTAAGGCCGGTACTTCCGAAGGCCAACCCTAAAAAGTTGTCAGAGACCTCTGTGATTTATCCCAAAGCGGTCGCCTGTCTGTAGGACGGCGTTTCGTGATTCCCCACCCAACGTCATTGCCTACACCCACAACAGCATCATCCGACTTTTGCCCCACTCCCCGGCTCAAGCCTCAACGCCAACACGCTCATCAACACAATCACCGCCCCCACAATAACCATCATTGACGGGCGCTCAGCCAACATCAAAGAAGCCATCAACATCGCCATGGGCGGTATCAGGTAAAGCGCCATGGAAGCGCGGCTCACGTTGCTGTGCGCCAGCACGTAAGCCCAAGCAAGGTACGCCAACGCGCTGGGAAAAATACCGAGAACCAACACCGCCAGATTCACCGAAGCCGAAGCCTGCCGCGCCGCACTCAACATCCCCGGCGCGAACATGAACAACAGAATCGTGCCCGACCAAACGGTGTAGCAAACCACGGTCAAACCGTCATAACGATGGGCATGGCGCTTCTGCAAAGCGAAATACACACTCCAGGACAGCGCCGCCAACAGGATCAATAGCCCATGGGCGTCCATATCACCCAAGCCACGATCCCCCGCGACCACCACGCCTGCGCCAAGCAAGCCGCACAACACACACGCCCATTGCCAACCACTGACCCTGTCCTTGAAGACAAAATGCGCCAGCAACGTGCTGAACAACGGCGTGGACTGGGCCAGCACACTGGCCGCCCCGGCGCTGACGCCCCGCTGACCGTAATTGAGGGCGATGTGGTGCAAGCTGACGGCAAAGAAACCCAACACCGCCAGCAACGGCAAATCCCTGAGACGCGGCCAGGAAATACCCTTCACCATCGCAACGAAGCCCATGAACACGGAAGCGATGAGAAAACGCATCAACGCCAATTGACCCGGCTCATAAGCCTGCAAGCCAATGCGGATACCAATCGGCGAATAGGCCCAGCAAACAATCACCAACAGTGTCGCCAGAATGACCTTCACACCGGTTTTGCCGGAGGAACCTTCAACCAGCGCAAAACGCGTTTCCATCTAGAGTTCCTGCTCACTGGCCGATTTGCCTCGAAGTATCGAAACCACCCCGCCTCAGCACAAGTGACTTAAACTCGACCAACCATTCACTTTTGGTGAGCTATGGAACTGTCCCAACTGCGCATGCTCAAGACAGTCTGCGACACCGGCAGCATCGCCCGCGCCGCCGAAGTGCTGCACTGCGTGCCGTCCAACATCACCGCACGCCTCAAGTCCCTGGAACGGGAACTCGGCACGCCGCTGTTTTTCCGCGAAGGTCGCGGACTGCAAGTCAGCCCAGCAGGCGAAGTGTTTCTGGAGTACGCGACCAAAATACTGAGCCTGACGGAAGAAGCCCGCCGCGCAGTCGACCCCACCCGCGCCCCGAGTGGCCCACTGCGCATCGGCGCAATCGAGTCCAGCGCCACCGGGCGCCTGCCCCAACTGCTCGCCAAATACCACGCGCAGTATCCGCAAGTGTCGCTGGAACTGAGCACCGGCACCTGGGCGCAGTTGCTGGACGATATCCAGCATCACCGGCTCGACGGCGTGATCGTCGCGGTGGACATCGAACGGCCTGGACTCAAACGAGCGGTGATGTACCGCGAAGACCTAGTGCTCATCGCCTCCGAGTCCCACGGCCCGCTTCGCAGCGCCGCCGATTTGCAAGGCAAGGCGATCTTCATGTGGCCCACGGGCTGTCCGTATCGCTTGGCGCTGGAACAGTGGCTGCTGCGTCATGGTCAGGTGCAACCGATCACCAGCATCGCCAGTTATGGGGCTATTGTTGGGTGTGTCAGCGCGGGGGCAGGCGTATCGCTAGTGCCTCGGGGGATCTATGAGCAGTACCGCCAGGGGGCGGGTTGGACGGGGTATGAGTTTGCGGAGTTGGCGGGGATCGATAACCTTTTCTATTGGCATGAAAACGCAGGGAAGCATCCTGCCAGAGAGGCGTTTTTGACGATGCTGCAAACGGAGTTCGAAAGCTAGTTGCAGCACTGCCCCTTGTGGCGAGGGAGCTTGCTCCCGCTGGGCTGCGCAGCAGACCTAAAGCTAACACCTCGGTTTGTTGATGGTTTTGAATCAGCCGAGCCGTCCATGTCAGATCCCTCCCGCAAAAAACGATCGCAACTCCTACGTAGCTTTAGGAACCCATCACCTTCCCCACCCAATCCGACAAAATCTATAGTGATGTCCATCGCTCAATGGCGATCAGGTTTGGCGACCTGAGGATCGAGTGCAAAAGTACTGCGTTTTTTGCGAAGGCTTTGGCACACTTGCACGGCTGCCCGTTACGGCAGTTGTGCGTGGGAGGCCTTCGGGTCTGCCGGTTTCCGATCCCGGTTCGCCAACCTGCGTACAACTGCCACCCAATTGTTTGGCGACGATTGAGTGGTTAAAACCTCATTAGATCGGAGTTTTTAACATGGAAAGATACGTCCCCATTACTGGCATCGACTGCACTCCTGCTTCCCTCCTCATCGATACTCAAGCCCCGCTGGACGTCCTGCATGCAACCGCTGATTACCGCATCCGTGTGGTGACACAGGTACTGGAGAACATTGCGTTTCGCTCTGAAATCACCAGCGATACGGTGGTGCTTTCGGACTTTGCACAACTTTTGGTGATTCCGTTGCGCGATGGGTGTGATTTGCTGGAGGTGATTGGTCGGCGGCTTCAGGCGCAGGTCGAAAGCTGATGGAACGACGGGCGCCTGAAGGCGCCCGTTTTACGTAATTAGAAGTGGTATCTGTACCACGCCTCAAATCTGGCCACTTGTTTAAAGGTCATGCCGGCAGAGATCGGCCAAAAGCAACCCGTCAGGATCATGGCAAGCACTGCTGAATAGTTAAAGCGTCAGAGCTCACTGTCCGATTTATTCAGGGAAAATCTTTCCCGCCGTTCGGGTACCGACACCTGCAGATGCGGCCCACAGCCATGCGGCAGCCGTTTAGAACACCATACTGTTCGATGGCTTGTATCGCATAGTTTGAACAGGAAGGCTCAAATCGGCAGGCATCTCGCAATCGAGAGGGAGCAACTCGCTGATAGCAGCGAATTGCTGAGACGGCGCAAAGCTTGATCATTGGGGCTTGCGCAAAGAAATCACGTAATAGTGGTTCAGCACGTTTTTCTTCCCCATTAACGCGTCGAAGCATCCCGGTTTGACTGAAACGCCAATCGTGTCAATCCGATAGAACTCCCACCCATCCTCAGCATGAGTGTTGACCACATTTTGTAGATAAACAGCGGCCTCGTTCCCCCGGTGCTCCTTCGCACGAACTTCAATGTTTGGCGGCACTTACCATTTTGTAGATGTACATCCGTGATCACCTTATGAATGCTCGTATTCCCCTGAATACAAAGCGCATTCGCTTTATATCTGGTTCCGAGCCGGATGAACAACCCGAATCGCACGCTCCCGGATCGGCCAGAAAAGCAAGCTCTCGCCAGGGCGCCTTCGGGCCATCGGCTGCCAATCGTGGAAGGCAGCTTGCGGCCAGAAGCTGTCATTCCGATGCGTCTACGAAATTGGTGGCGATTCAGTTCAAGCCTTCTCTATGGCGAAAGGTCTCCGACACAAAGTCGATGAAGGCAACCGCGGACGCTACAGCAAGCCGAGCATGCCTCGGCTGAAGTCCGCGATGTTGACCGTCTCTCCCATGTCCTGTGCCGTATAGTCCACGCAACTGAGCAAGGTTGTTCGTGAGTTGGGTAAGATTCCGAAGAATCAAACGAATGTTATCCGCACCCTTCGTAGCATCCGTTATGCCCTCTGGGACGAGCTGCAGCTCCTTCGCGACTTTCTTTGTAAGATCGCCGAGATCATCGGATTTGGTAAACGGAATAGCCCGCTTTGTCAGAATGGATTTGCAGCATGTTTCAATGAGCTCTTTCGCTGTACCAATCGCTAAGGCAGGGTCACGATCAATAGAATGTTCCAGGCGCTCGATTTCCTTCGCCATCCAGCCTGCGTCGAGGGCCTCTGCGACTGTCTTAGCTCTAAGAACGGCTCGGGACGAGCTGCTGCGCTGCCGGAAGGAAAAGCGTGGTCGGCCGGCAATACGCTCCTCTTCATAGATCTCCCAACCAGCAGATCGAAGCTGATCGTTGAAATGGAGCACTAATTTAAGTGCCTCATCGCGATCTGGACGGACAATTGGATGCACGACCTCACAGAGAAACCGAAGAAACTGCTCCACCGGGCCGTCAATCAGCTGAAAGCGAGAATCTGTGTAGACCCAATCATTTTCCCAATCATCATTGTTATAACGATGCTGCCAGATATCACCTGCCGCATCCTTGAACCTACTGTCCGTAGACGGAAGTTGCTGAAGGTCGAACAGCCGACTCAAGAACTCGACGTCGTCGAGCTGACCATACCAAGCCACATTTTCCAAACGTAGGCCATCCAAGACATTAACGCGGACTTGCCGCGGGAGATCTGATGAATCAGATCGCCAGTCAGTACGTTGTTCTCTTGCCGGCACGATCTTGGCTGAGTACCAATCCTGTGTTTCAGGCTCAATAGCAGTCCTCAGTCGAGCTGTAATTTGCTCTTCTAATTGGCTGCGTTTCGCTCCTAGCCGGGCGTAATCCTGAGCGGGCAGCTTGAACTGCACATCAAAGATGTTTGTACCGCCATTCCAGTTATCGTAACCCGTCTGCTCGATATGCGCCGGATACTCCCGAACGATGGCAGCGGCTTCGCTCATACCCTCTGCGCGCAGGAGCGTGTGGACGGTTGCAAGTATCTGTTCTGTCTGGTCCATCGCCCCTGCTCCTATCCCTGCTGATAATCGCAAAATCTATGTATCCCAACATAGCGAAGTCCGAGCTTTGCCGGGAGTTGCCTCTGAATGAAAATACACTTTTAAGGTAATACCACTAAACTTCTACGCCTTCCCTCTCCAATGCAGGAAACTCTGTATCAAGAGCAGACGCTAAACCCATTCCAAACAGGCGAAACAATTCTATATCTTGCAGAATCTCTACTGGACCACTAGAGCGTCCGGCTTGGAGAGCGTGCGCCATATCGTTTCTTCGCTGAAAAAAAGCATCAAGCCGCAGTGTCACGATAGAAACCAACTCTGCTTTCTTAGGTACTCCAATCAACGCTTTGAGCTTTGGTTCATTACAAGATTTATTAATAATTTCAGCAATACCAATATCCTTAAACAACTCAGCCATTTGCGACGGCCTCATGTTATTAACGTTATGAGCGACCGTCTTTGAAACATCACAAGTCAGGTCTTTTCTCAACGTGAAATCAAGTACATTCCGGATGCTTTCTTCGACCTCACGAGCACGCTCCTCAACTCGTGAAAACTGAGTACGAGCCATGTTATCCAGTGCTTTTTTCCACACCTTTCCTGCCAGAGCTTTGGGGAATCCTGCGTGCCCATTGACTCTTGAACACTTTTCCTTGAATGCCGACATCACCTGCTGCCGAATATACTCTTCATAAATAGCGGCGAGCATCAGCGTAGCTGCATTACCAGCAGATATCCTAGCCCTCGGAGAAAGAGTACTCGATGCTCCTTCTGTTGGACCTGCCACCACCTCAGACAGAGCATCAAGCTCGCTGGCAAACTCATCAAAATTCAATGAGAACTCAGACATTAGATTAGCCCAGCCCCTTCTTTAATTATTTTCTCTAATAAACTTATCCTTTCTTTAACAGTTTTAGCAGTATTTCCCTGCCCAGTTAACACACCATCCTTATCACCAGACGCAAACTCTCGAGCCAAACGTTTTTTGATATTTTTATTATGTGCAAGCAGCTCAGGAAGATGATCAATCTGGCGGTACACTGCCACCATACTGGCATCATAAAGTGCAGAAGATATTCTGCGACGGCCCTTATCATCTGCTGGCAAAAGAAATGGTTTCGGCCCAAAAATTTCTACAGCAGCATTCAAAACCTGATTGAATTCCTCACCAAGTTCACCAGCAACTTCCTCTGTAATTTGCACTCTTGAAGCCATTGCTCTATCCAGCATAGCCTTCATGGAACCGCGGATATTTTCCTCATCTCGCAAAGCGAAATAACGCAACACCAACTGGCAATCACCCATTGATGCATAGAGTGTATTTTTTTGCCGATTGGGATTCTCATAGTAATCGCTGGGCTCAGACTCGGTATAAGGTGGGATACCAAATATTTCAGTAAACACATGCCCCCTTGCCAAATCAACTACCAGCTTGTTGAATTCCCCTGGGTATATAGCATTTCTGATTTCTTGAGCATTTAATTTAGTTCCGCCAGTATTCAAGCGATCGAACACAAAGCGACGCACATCTGTGATTGAAAATTTATTATCAGGTGACCGCTCACTGTCACTCTCAAGTAGCAGAACGATAGCCGAAACGGACGCTCTATCTAAAGCTCGTTTTATTCTAGGAGGAGCCTTGGAGTACCTCAGACCATTTAGCGGAGAGAGCACCTCTAAACCCGTAAGGTAAAACTCCCCCTCTTGAAATTCTTTGATAGCATTAAGACGTTGCTGACCATCCATCACTTCGTATCGAGCACCATCATTTTCGTACAGAAATACTGGAGGAATGGGTATATTAAGAAGAAGGGATTCGATTAAGCGAGATTTTTGAATATTTGACCAGCGCAGCCTGCGTTGGTATTCAGGGCGGAGATTAAGAACTTCTCCTTTTGAAACCAAGTCCCTAAGCTGCGGCAACAGAAAATTATTTGTCTGATAAACAACACGAAAGGCGTGTTTGGCAAAAAACTCATCCGGGGACACTGTATCAGAGGCAGTTGATGCTTCGTCATCCCCTTGCTCGTCCATGTCCAAGACTTCAATATCATCCTCTATTTCGAAATCTTTACGCACCATTATTTTCTCCAATTAATGTTTTTTGCACTGTAACGTATATTTTCTAACGAGTCAGCACAATGCCGACCTATCCGTGCTTCGACTCAGCGTAATAACCTTAACATGTATAAGCGAACCTTACAGCTCTGCCCAGCCCCCCCAAGTGCGTCAATCTATGCCAATCAACGGGGCAGATTTGTTGCTTAATTTTAAGCGTATGCGCCCCGACAAAGAGTGCATCTCATGAAAGGCTGCTTTTGGCCGAAAGGCGCCTGACACGAATGGCAGCAATCACCCGAAGCGGTCCTTAAAATTTGCTCGTGGCAAGAAGGCCTGCGCTTGGATGCTGCGCACTCGGTTGTGCACAGAAATGCTCGGACCAAAACTTTACTCTATTCAAGTATTTAGGCTGATCTCTTGGCTACTCCACGGGCATCAAAATTCGCGCTTCAATTCCAATCTCTTGGAGGAGAAAAAGCAGGCCCCCGCCCTCGATGAGCTCGATGGGCTTGTCCTTCGCGAACTCAAACGCGTCGGGGCCATAGCCGCTTGTCGTGACCAAAATTCCTTTATTGGCGCCTTCATTCATCATGGTCCCATAGAGGTCCCTGACTGCTGAAACGCCAACTGTGTGCTTGTAACGCTTTGCTTGGATAACTACCTTGCCGCCTAATACAGGACGAGGGTCATAAGCAATGCAATCGACTCCTCCGTCACGCGATGATCTGGTTAGTTTTGACTCTAACCCCATTTTTCCGAATAGATTTGCCACCAGCGCTTCAAATTCATAGGGGTTGAGATCCATTAAATTTGTTGCTGAACTGAGATTTGAGGCCAGATCCTGCTGATCCACGAAACGCTTGTCGACCATGTTGAATTCAATAATTGGTCTAACCGGTTGCGCTTCGCTTGGGGATCGGGAGACATGTGCGCCGAGGTTTCGCAGACAGACGGCACGATCCACGCGCGCAAGATCGATCTCCATGAATGTTTCACGCGTGGTGCGCACAGACACGAGATGAGGTTGCACCCCACGGCCAGTTGCGGGATCAATGGTGTTCACATAACCGTTGAAACAGCAGACCTCTAGGAACTCTCCTTGGTCTGCCTCGAAAAGCTCATGAAGACACCTGAGTGCGAGACTTGCGATGAGGTCGGCATATAAAGATTTGATCTCAGCAGGCTTGCGCTGTTTAGTGGAGACCTCGTCTTTCGATTTTATGTAACGATACTCGGCTACATCAGGAATGATATCCGAGGTGGGCAACTCGTATTCCACTACAAGCTGTTTCGATTCAGGCAGGAACGCCAAAGAGAAATTTTGCGGGAACCCTTCTGGATAATCGGACTTCTCTAGGACCATGCTGCAATAAGCGACAATTGATTCGGGGTCTCCTTCATAGTACGAGTAGCGGAAGGCATCGACTTCAGAGTCGCGGAGCGCCTTTTTCTCAAGGAACGCCGACACGCCGCGCTCATAGGTCTCTCGCGCATTTTTCAGCATTTCCAGACGCTGGACATCCTGGGCTTTATGCTCTTCCTCGCTTAATTGAAATCTTTCCTTAGCGGCTCTCAGCTGATCAGCATGCCTTACTTTGAACTTTGGTATCAGTGAAAGATACCAAGGCAAGGGGGCAACTTTGGAGCTAAAGAATTGCAGTGCTGGGCCTTCAATTACCGTTGTCAAAGATTTTGCTGGTGCGAATGGCGGCGGATTGTCAGTGATACGAAGTGAGTCGAACGTGACGGTGTCATCAACCATCAGCGTTGACGATAATATGGATTGTAAACCATCTATCCAAGATCGAATGGTTGCATTACCGTCACAAACCTCTTGCTCACGAAACTCTATGTAGTTTTGTTTAGCGGCTCGCTCAGATTGGCGGTCATATCGTGCTTGGTCACGCTCACGAATCGCCTGCGCTCTGAGCCGCTGACGTTCCGCGCGTTCAGAGGCACGCAGTGCAGCGCGACGTTCCGACTCGTTCAGCCGCTGCTGCTTGGCTGTCTCCCGAGCAATTGCTCGGATCACCTTTTCGAATCCACTCCGATTGGCCATGCTTGCCTCCTTTCTGATGGCGCGATGGTATCAAAAGAAGTGCGGCGGTGGACACGAGCGTTTCGAACTTAACGGCCAACGTGCGAGTTGAAGTGACCGCTTCTGGCCGATAGCTGACGCTAACGGTCGACATTTTATCTAGAGGCTGCCGTAGGGCGTGAGCTGCCTGAGCCGACCAGTACATCAATCGCGCCGACAGCACCGAAAAGAATGGCGGTACGTGGCTACACCGACAGCGGGTACAGCCGCTTACCAATCAGCACCATGGCGTGTACGCTGCAAGGCCCCATTTTACCGTCTAAAGAAACGCCATGTCCTTGGATTCCCTTGTTGATGCCCTCTTCGCCGATTCCGATGTGCAGCGCATGCTCGCACTCTCTACACACAGCGAACCACTTCAAATTTGTTACCCAAAAGAAGTGAACATCTCCCGATTTTTGGCTTGGCTGATTGACCCAACGCAAGGTCACGGGCTAGGAGACCAAGCGATCAAATCGATGCTGACCCGGGCCGGCTTGTCTGCCGAGAAGGTGAACCTTAGTCTTAATGACCGGCGGTTTCTTGCTGCGGCGAATATTCATACCTTGGCATTTTCATCCATCGTCGTCATTACGGAAGCCGAGCTAGGATTACCTGGAGAGAGGCGGTACGTAGACGTCCTAGCGGTCGACCCAGCTGCAAAGTTGTATGTTGCCATCGAAAACAAATTTGGCCATTTCGAAAGCAAGGACCAAACCAAAACTTATTACAAAGCGCTTCGCAAACTGTTCCCGAGCTTTCGTGGGATCCATCTTTACTTAGACAGTAATGACCATGAGCCAGAGGATGATCATTGGGTGCCGGTTAATTACACTTGGCTGACGGAGTTTATAACGCAGGTTGAGCAGCTGACTTGGGTCGCACCACATGTCAAAGCTACCATGGCGCAGTTTCGTTTTGCGATTCAGGAGGAAGATGACCTAGCCGAGGGCACCGCCGTAGGTACTATCGTGACAACGGTAGCGAGCCGGCATGGAGAAGTTTTGGACGCGCTGCACGAGATCCTGACGCCCAATGCACCCCGATCCCGAGCTAAGGACCTAGCCGCACTCCTCAATGGAGTGAGCTCGGGGAACGATGCCAAAGCAAATATCCGGCTGTTTCAACTTTATAGTCGGCGCCCTCAGGTCTGGGACAGATGTCTCAAAGAACGCAAGTTCGCCAAGTTCTATCATGTCTTGCGTGCCCAGTTCAGTCATCTAACTGCCGACCCTCGTCGAGTAGTTACATATTTCAGCCTCAAAGAGTTCGAGCGCTTACTAGACCCAGATCTAGGTACTTTTTGGGCTGCCGCGATCAGCGTCCGACAAGACGGTGAGCACTTTCGTGTCACGACGTTCTTATCGTTAAGCTGTGTGAAAGCAGAATATCGAACTCAGCTGCTGAATATAGCCAAGCTGGAGCGTGCTCGAAATTCCATTCGCCAACCTCGGCGAGACGATGGGAATATCACGATCCGAAAGGGCACAAGCCTCCCGCCCGTCAAAGCTGTTGAAGACGCCTCTGCACAACTCCAAGTCCTACGCGGCTTGCTCAAGGACATCTGACCCTTAGCCAACGGCAGCTATGGGTTGAAAGAGGACGGTCGACAGGGTTACCTACGCTCACCTTTTTCTCACGGTTGGGTTGATGCCCAAATACCCGAAGATTCAAGCGTAGTGCCATGTCACTGATAGAATGCCTCGCCCAAATTAGAGAAACGGAGAGTCGCATGAGCTTCGACATTATTATTTTGAGACCTACAGACCTGAGCATAAACGACTTGGCTGCCGTAGAGAGTGTGGAGGATATTGGGTCTCCAGCCTCTGTCAGCACTTCTGTGGATTTAGTCTTCCCCGGGGGGACTCAAGGTGCATTTGCCGCGGGTGATTGTTACTTCGTTGAATCAGCTCTGAGCGGAGATCCAGTGACTTCCATACATCTGACTCTCAGGTTTGGCAGTGACTGGTCTGAATCAGCCAACGGTGAGTTCTTAGCGTTGCTTTCCAGGCTATGCCAACGGCTCCAGTCGCAAGCCTATGCGGTGTCTGACAATTCACGGATCGCATCTTTTCTATAGGGATGGTCGCTCATGCCGATTCCTGTGGTGATCTAACGTCCGCTATTGGCCGATTCTGTTGAAAAAGTCGGCCATAGTTTCCACGGCAGAAAAGTATGCGCTTGAGATTGAAATCTTTACTTTGAGCAAAAGAATGCGGGCTCAGATTTCGCGTAGCTGCGCGCAAAAAAGGCGTTTTCAGCAGTCAGTACGCGGGTAGTCTGGAAGGACCGACTTTTTCAACACAATCGGCCGATAGCTGCCGGTCACGGCAGGCAGCTATTGGCCCACGAGTGGAAAATCACGAGTTTCTTGGGCTATCTACGAAACTAGGATCGACCCATCCGGCCACAACGCCCCGTAATAACGTATCTAGGGAAGGAGAGTTCGCAATTCGTTAACTGCCTTCGCCACTAACCGATCATGTACCTCCCGGCCATACCTCTTGGCTAGGAAAATGGTCTCTTCATCAAAAACCACCAAGCATTTCAGAGGCTCGCCTTCTAGAGGTTTGACTACACATGGGGCATCTATAATAGGGAACTGTATGTAGCCGTCCAACCTGGCGCGATATTTCTCAAGCACCCCAAACTCTACGTCTATACTTCTAGTTCGACATTGGAAGCCATATGGGTTATCAACAAGTGGATGAGGTTGGTCAAACTCTTCGGGCACTAAAGAGGCGATCAAAGAGAGCTCGTAACGAACTTCTCTTTCATCACTGCGAGCGTACTCGAAGGGTTTATACGGGGCACTTCCACTCCATGTGATCTCCACATCATCCCCTTTCACAACGACTCTTCCAGGGTTTCCATCCGCGTTCATGGAGCCTTGGGCAGAAATTTTGGCTAGGACCTCGCGCCCCAGGTATTGAAATTCAGCATACGTTTCAAACACTGTTGCGGGATACTCGCCGTCAATGGGCTTAGGTTGATCGTACTCAGTTGGTGCAAGGTATGCAGAGGTCATAAAAATCCTTAAGACTTTCTAACGGCTTCCCTAAAGACAGCCCAAGATTACAGGAGTCTATGTGATACCGTAGTAAGCTTGAAAACACAACCAAGTTGAATCATCCCTAGTTCCGTAGACGCCTCCTAACATCCAAACCGAGCTTCAGCAAATGCGCGCTTTTGGTCGTAATCCCTTGGTCGCGACAGGCAGCTATTGGCCGATTCTGTCGAAAAAGTCGGTTCTTCCAGACTGCCCGCATACTGATTGCTGAAAACGCCTTTTTGCGCGCCGCTATGCGAAATCTGAGCCCGGAATCCTCTGCTCGATGTAAAGATTTCAATCTCAAGTGCGTACTTTTCTACCGTGGAAACCATGGCCGACTTTTTCAACAGAATCGGCCGATTGCTGCCTCTCACTAAGGGCTGCAATCGGCCAAAGCCATCGACCAAGGAAATCCCCTATCCCCCACCAACCGACTGGCCTCTAACCGCTTTCATATTGCCCGGTATCCTCCCGACATCCAGTCCATGCGGAAGTCCAACAACGGCGCATAATCCCGGCTGAATTGCGTTGCGCTCTCGTAACTCACTTCAAAGGCAGCCGCCATGATGCTTTGGCATTCGCCACCATCAGGGTTCTGGCCTGGAGCAGGCGAACCCGCTTCTGGTACTGCAAGGGGCTCAGGTTGGTGACAGCCTTGAAGTGACAACGGAATCCCGAGACGCTCATTGAAGCGCATTGCGCCAATCACTCAACACCAATGGACTCGGCGAAGCTGCGCCGGCTCCATTGGATTGCCAGGTTGATTCGAGCCATCGCGGTATCCGGCGCGGCGATGTCCCGCAACATCTAGCCATGGGGGCCTCGGAGCACGCGGAAGATAATCTCTCACTCATAGACGAGACCCAAGGTCTTCAGAGAAGGGTTCGCCCTGAGCATCGCCAGGACCGTCATTACTGACCTCCAAGAATGATCAATCCCAAGGCGCACGACCCGACTACCAGCCCCCTTGGCCTCAAGCCTCCAATACGCGTTTTACCTCAAACGCTCTCTCCGTCACTGACATGAATACCAAGATCGCAACGACCAACTGCAAGATGCGGTTTCAGCGTCAACGCCGGAATTTCATAATCACCGTGATTCTGGCGCCGAAATGGCAAGGGTTGATCACTAAAAAGCGTATCCAAACGAGCGGCATAATCCGTGCAAATGGATTGGAACCGGGCGGCGTCCATCTTGCTGGTCTTATAGATTGGGAAGGCCGGCATGACCGTGAAGCCAGGATAGAAAAGCACCCCATGCTGGATGGGAAATAGCAGGTCATCCAACGCGCCGTTCACCCCTCGGCCACTGTAGTGGGATTCCCAACCGCCCATGGTGACCACCAACATGGCGCGCTTGCCTGTCATGCTGCCTTCGCCGTAGCGATCGCCCCAGTGGCTTTCGCTATGTTCGCCGACACCATAGGCAAACCCGTAAGCGTAGACGCGTTCGATCCAGCCCTTGAGAATCGCGGGCATCGAGAACCACCACAGCGGAAATTGAAAGATGACGGCATCGGCCCAGAGCAATTTGGCCTGCTCTGCCTGGATGTCCGCCGGTTGGCTGCCAGCGGCAAATACACGCTGGGATTCAAGCGCCGGGTTGAAAGGCATTTCTGCGTCATAGCCTGGGGCGTCGTCCGGATCGAGGGAGGCTTTCCACCCCATGCCGTAGAGATCTGAGACTTTGACCTCGTGGCCTGCTGTTTCCAGGTGAGTGATCGCAAAATCCTTGAGCGCGCCATTGAGCGAACGAGGTTCGGGGTGGGCGTAGATCAGCAGTATGTTCATGAGGGCTCCGCGTTGAGTTTGTCCCTCAGCGTAAGCATGCATCCGCTATGATAGAAATGAATTCCCGAAACACATGGTATTTGCATGCACAATAGCTTGCGTCGTCTGGATCTTAATTTGCTGGTCACATTGGATGCCTTGTTGGCCGAGCAAAATGTGACGCGGGCGGCGCGCTTGCTCAATCTCGCGCAACCGACCGTCAGCCTGCAACTGGGCAGGCTGAGAGATCTGCTTGATGATCCGCTTTTGCTGCCTGGCCCCCGAGGGATGTCGCCCACCGAGCGAGCTCGCGAATTGCAGGGGCCCCTGCGTGACGCGTTGGCCGCGCTGGAGAGCGCACTGAGTCCTGTTGCCGCTTTTGAACCCGGACGGTCCGATCAAACGTGGAAGATCGCTGCCAGTGATTATGCGACGACTGCCTTGGTCTGGCCGTCGCTCTCGCGGCTCAGGCGCTTGGCCCCGTATGCGCGGTTGGCGCTTATGAATAAACCGACTGGCGACTATGCCAAGGATCTGGAAAACGGCCTTATCGATCTGGCGCTGCACACTCGCGATGAAGCGCCGCCCAAGTTGCGTCAGCGCTCCTTGATTCACGAACGCTATGTGCTGGCGGCGCGGCGCGACCATCCCGCCCTGGCAACCAAGCTGTCGCTCAAAGCGTTCTGCGCCCTTGAACATGCCATCATGTCACCTGATGGCGCCGGCTTCGTTGGCAGCACCGATCATGCGCTGGCAACTGAAGGTCTGGAACGGCGAGTGGTATTGTCCGTGTCCAATTTCAACTCGCTGGTCTCAGCATTGGTGCACAGCGATTTGGTTGCGGTGGTGCCGGAAAGCCTGGTGAAACATGTGCCAGCGCTTCACGTCCAGCCACCTCCCCTCGCCATTCCCGGGTTTGAAATGCTGATGTTATGGCCCGAGCGACTGCATCGCGATCCTGCCCATATGTGGCTGCGCGAGCTTATTGCTTCGACGTTGGAAACAACCGGCGTGCAGAAATGAATGGACCGGGAGGCACACATTCAAACCATGCTATTCGGAGGGAACGATGGCCAGCCGCCCATGGCCAAAAGGCCGCGCTGCCCCGCAAGCGGCCTCTGGGTACGCCCTGGTCGGCGATGGCTTCTACGACCTCGGCCATGTCGGCCAAGATACGCCGAGCGCCGCGCAGGAACGTTTCAAAATATCAATGTGGCTGACTTCTGGTCACTTTGACGATAGAGTCAACCCGTAGAACTGAACATCGCAGGAGGTCGTGATGGCCAAAAAACCTAAGATAGCAGCCGCGAAAGCCCATACCGCCGAGCCGGTGAAAAATCTCGCCGCCAAACCAAAGACCGCTTCCAAAGCGAAGGCTCCCCGAGCAAAGGCCGCTGCTTCAAAGCGAATGCACAATTCTCATTCCGACGTGGCAGAACGAATGTTGCAGTTAGCTCAATTCCTTTCACAGGATCCTGAAGAAGCCAAGGTGTTTGCTAAAAAGACGGGGGTCTACACTAATTCTGGCGAACTTACGGCTGCGTATCGATAATGTATCAAAACCTCCCGTCATTTGTTTTGGGCTTTCATGGATGTGATCGAGATGTCGGTGAGGCAGTCCTTGCTGGCGAGTCTCTGACACCAAGCACGAACGATTATGACTGGTTAGGGCAAGGGATCTATTTCTGGGAAAACAGTCCAGAGCGCGCCCTGAGTTACGCCGAGAGCATCAAACGCTACAAGAAACGAGGCAAGGGAGCGATCAAGAACCCCTATGTCATTGGTGCAGTGCTTGATCTTGGGCTCTGCTTCAACTTGACCGAGGAAGGCGCCTTGTTGGAGCTTCAGGGTGCTTACGCACTATTGGAAGCAACGACAGCCGCCACCGGTAACCCTCTACCAATAAACAGCCCAGGGTTCGATGGTGACTTAGACTTGCTGAAACGTCATTTGGACTGCGCTGTATTTGAGAACATGCATGCAGCCCGTACAAAACTTGACGTTCCTTCCTATGAAACAGTGCGTTCACCATTTAACGAAGGATTAGAACTTTATCCGGGGACAAGCTTTCGGAAAAAAACTCATATACAAATCTGCATACGTGAAATCAGCTGCATCAAAGGTTACTTTCGGCCACTGAACGATGACGGCAGTCTGTTTCAAGTATAAAAAGCCAAAGCAAATAGACCCGTCCCCTTTTCTATACTGTTGGGGCTGTCATCGGATCGCCGGGTTAGGGCTTTATGAACGGCAGCAAGGCCCCGCCCAGTGGCGTTTGGCGGCGCTTCCTGGGGCTCACCGGACGTGTCCCGCAAGAGATAGACCGCATGGGTCTCATGGGCAGCGCACAAAGCGCGACTTGTGACCCGAAAGGATGAACACCATGCAGGAATTCAATATGAGCGGCGCAGAGCTGGAAGAGGTCCACGTCGAAATCGCTCAGTTGATGGCCGAGACGAAGAAGCTCAACACCGAAGCCGGGAAAATGACTCGCGAAACTTTCTGGTATCCAGTCGCGATCGCCACCGGCATGATCGGTACGGTGGCCACCGTCACCACGCTGCTGATCAAGTTCATCTAACCGGACAAGCCCCGCAGAAGCGGACCTTCTATCATCGAGTTTCATGAAAATCATAGAGCAGTACAGTCCGCTCCCCTTTTCCAGATTTGCGTTCTACACCCAGAAGTTATCAGCCACTCCGATCAATTGAACGGCCTCCTCCCCCAATGGCTCGGCAAAGACGACATCCAAATTACGATACCCGGAGTGATCCCCCACCAAGCTCAACTCGAATCGAGCCCCATCCGCGTTAGTTTCATAGCTCTTCAAATAAGTCAGGTTCTTGGCTTCATTAAAAACCACGTCCAACGTGCCGTCGTAACCATTTCCCAGCCGGGTAAAGCCCAAGGCGGACACATCGATCGTGTCTTCCCCCGCGGTATAGTCCATCAGGCGATCCGTGTGGTTTTCGGTGGCGGTACGGTAGCTGTCGCTCAGCAAGTCGAAGCGAAATACATCGTTGTTGCCGCCACCCACCAATTGGTCCCGGCCCTCTCCGCCCACCAGGACATCATTCCCTAACGCGCCATACAGGCGATCATCGCCCGCGCGCCCTTCGATGATTTCGCCTCGAGCGTTGCCTTGTAGATGATCGGCCCCTTCGGTGCCCGTCAACCTGGCTTGTTGAAACAGGATATTGGTTTCATTCAGCGCTTGGCCCAAGTTACCGTCGAAGACCAATTCGAAACGTTCGCCATCCGCATTGACCTCGAAACTTTTGAGGTAGGTCCGCGTCCCGCTTTCATTGACGCGTATTGCCAGGGTTCCGTCATGTCCATTGCCCAGCCCGAGGAAGCCCAGGGACGAGAGATCGATCGTGTCGGTGCTGGGGTCGACGTCGGTGATTCGGTCGCTATGGGCCGCGGTTGCGGTTCGGTAACTGTCGGTGACTGACTCATAACGGAACGTATCGGCCCCGGCACCGCCTGTTAGCAGGTCACGACCTTGCTGGCCATCGAGCAGATCGTTACCGGCCCCGCCAGAGATCGCATCGTCGAACGAGGCGGTACCGAGCAAGAAGTCGTCATTGCGGCCCCCGTCTAGGTGGTGATAACCGTCGTCGGGATTGCCAAAGCTGTGGTCCAGGCTGCCGTCGGGGTTCAACTGAACCAAGGCGGCCAGATAACCGTCCGCCCGCGTGCCCTGGCTTCCACCAATCAATAGCTTGCCGTCGGCCAGCACGATCATGTCGGCGACTGCGAAAGGGGCGCTTTCTGAGCCCCAACGTACCTGACCGCCATCACCGAATTGGGTGTCGAGTGAGCCGTCGATATTGAGTCGAATGACGGTCGCTACACCGCCCGAGGCGCCCGCCAGGAGGATTTTGCCGTCATCCTGGATGACGAGGGCGTTCGCGTGAACATCCAGGGCCAGGCTGCCGCCGTTTGCAAAGCTGCTGTCCAGAGTGCCGTCCGGGTTGAGGCGGGTCAGGGTCGCTTGCCCCGTGACCAAAACCTTCCCGTCTGCCTGCAGCGAAACGTCGAGCGTGCGGCTGGGGTGAATGCCGACGGACGCCGGCAGATGCAGGACCCCTGCCTCGCCGAAAGACGAGACCAAGGTCCCCGTCGCGTCGAAGCGGGCGATGTAGATCTCCCCAGAGGCATACCCAGCGCTTGCGAAAAAGCTGCCGTCGCGTTGCACGGAGAACGACGCTTGCTGGCCTAGATCTTCATTCCAGTAGAAAGGCACTGTCGCGGTGCCGCCGTTGCCGAAGCTCGTATCGAGGCTGCCGTCAGCCAAGTTACGACTGATGCCCGACACCCAGGCATCGCCTACTTTCACGTAGCGCGTCACCAGGTAGCCTCCTCCCGGCTGCACGGCCGCATTACCGCCGTCCTCGATATCGAGCGCCACCGGGAGAAGGGATTTACCGTCTCCACTGAAGTTGCGGTCCAGGCTGCCGTCGGCATTGAACCGGACCAGGCTACCGGTGAAGCCTGAATCCTCTTCACCGCCGAGCCCCAGGCGACTATAAGCGCCAAGCCAGAGAGTACCGTCCGGATCGACCGCGATACCGCCGATTTTGTCCGAGCCCCATAAAGTTGTGGCGACCATGCCCGTGTTCCGCACAGCTGAAGCGGCGGGCGAAATGATCTGAGTCATGTCGATGCCTCCGATAGCTATCTGTCGCCAGAGACAATAGACACGGCTCAGTCAGGTTGCCACCTTACAAGACGAAGGGAAGTTCTTGGACGACCTACTACTCTGCTATCGATGTCGTGGCCTCGGCCGACTTTCCGGCAATAGTGCCCAGATAAAGCGACAAGACGAACCCTGGTGACGTTCCCAGGGCAACGTCGACCGGAGCGCCAGCGTCATCCGGGATCAACTGTCCGCTCGTATCCTGTTCTTCGTTCAGCTCTTGTTCGACCCGCAGGCCATAACGGGTAAATTGGAGAAACCGAGGGTCGGTTATCGCGATGGCCGCCAACGGGTCCCAAAAATACAGATAAGCGCCGATACCAGGGGCTATGGTCGAGCTTTGCAGCACCTGCGTGAGGAATTGGGCAACCGGGTTGTGAATACTGGAGAGTGCTCGCAGGAAATCCCGATCAATGCGGATCTGGTTACAAGCGTTCAGCGCAACCAATTGCACTGGAATTCCGCTTTCAAAGACATATTGGGTAGCAAGCGGATCCAGGAAGACGTTCCACTCTGCGACCTTATTGGTGTAGTAGGGAGCGTCGCCCAGGGTGTCGATAATATTGCCGCCCGCGCCGGGCTGGACGTACTGCGGCAACAAATTGCCTCCCATCATCACGATGCGATCTATTTTGCTGCGCAACAAGTCTTGTAATGCGTGATCGGTTTGAGCCTGCTGAAACAAATGGCCCCAGGTCGTGCCGCCACCGATCATCAATACGGTAAATTTGTGATCAGCGTTTTTCAATGTATCCCTTAAGAACGCGATCGCATCGGTTCGCGTGGGGTTCAGGTTTGTCCGCGGAAACGACGCGTCGTAATGTCGATTCGCTGCCTGGCGTGTTTCGAAGGGAAAGGTATTGCTGTACACCATGGGCCGCTGAAAGCCAGCGACAACGGGGATGCGCTCGATCTCCGGATCGTCGAACACGGTGAGAAAGTTGCTGATATTTTCAACGCCGTGACTCAAGTGAACAGCGCCCACCCCTGTCACTGTGATGCCTTCGACCTTGACCGCAGGATGCTTCAGCAAATACGAGATGGCCATGTAGTCGTCGAAATCGACATCGGTATCGATAAGCAGGTGCGTGAGGGATTGTGCTGACATAGTGCTAGCCTCCTGGCCAATGAAGAATTCACGTCCGATATAGGTCTTCCGTCAGCGGTCGCCGCCCGCCGCAGGTAGCGATGTAACAGTAGCATCGCGAAAAATAAACGCCTGTTTAAAAGCCTCCAGTAAGCGATTTACCGCCGCCCGGTCACGCGGCTCCAGAGTGTGCCCGCGACAAGCCCCTGCGCATCGCCTACTCCAACCTCTACAAGCTTTATCCGTCAGATAAATCCTGCAATACTTAATGCGAATCACTCTCACAAGCATTGGTAACTCAGGACCTGCTCATGTCGACTCGCACCACCCCGCCGCGTCACTTCACCCCTGCCCGCAATCTTCTCGCCATGGCCATTTGCATGACCACCCTGGCCCCCGCCTACGCCGATGACAACAGCACCACCCCACCCGCCACCCTGGAACTGGACGCGACCGAAGTCTCCGGCAGCGGTCAACTGGGCAGCACCACGGAAGGCACCGAGTCCTACACCACCGGCGCGATGTCGACCGCGACCAAGCTCCCGCTGACCATGCGTGAAACCCCACAAGCCGTCACCGTCATTACGCGCCAGCGCATGGATGACCAGGCGATGACCGACATCAACGACGTGGTCAAGGCGACGCCTGGTTTGTTCCTGGACTTTTCCTCCGGTCCTGGCCGGCAGACTTACAAGGCGCGCGGTTTTGAGATCGACAACCTGATGTATGACGGCATCCCGAGTGGCTACGACGGCGTTAACGTCGGTTCCCAGCCTAACTTGGCGATGTTTGATCGGGTCGAGGTGGTGCGCGGTGCCACCGGCCTGGTGACGGGTGCAGGCAACCCTTCGGCCGCCATCAACCTGATCCGCAAGCGGCCATTGGCCGAGCAGAAACTCACCCTGACCGGTGCTGCCGGCAGCTGGGACGATTACCGTGGCGAGGTCGATGCCTCCAGCCCGCTCAACGACAGTGGCACGCTGCGCGGCCGGGTCGTGACCTCTTACCAGGACGCCAACAGCTTCATCGACAATGTCGAGGAGGATCATGGCCTGTTCTATGCGGTCACCGAAGCGGACTTGAGCGAGGACACCACCCTGACCCTGGGGTTTTCCCACCAGAAGGACAAGACCAATTACTTCTGGGGCTCTTCGATGATCGGCCAGGACGGCCATCACCTGGACCTCCCGCGCTCCTACAATCCAGGTACGGATTGGGAGAACAAGGATCAGGAGATCAACACCGTATTCGCCGAAGTCCGTCATCGCCTGGCCAATGACTGGAACCTTCAGGTCAACGCCAACTACGCCGAACAGAACGCGTTGTTCTCCGGTTCTTACCAATCGCGCTGGGTCAACAACACATTGGCGCGCACGGTTTACCAGGCCGACTTCGATGAAAACCAGGCCGGCGTGGATGCCTTTGCCAGTGGCCCCTTCGAGGCGTTCGGGCGCACCCATGAACTGGTGGTGGGCGCCAGCAAGCGCATCTACGACATGACCACCCACAACTACAGCCCGTACGACATGAACTGGCCGATCAATGGGGGTAAACCGAACTTCGTTCATACCAACAACCAGCGCGAAGTGACCACCCAGGACGGCGTCTACCTCACCACACGCCTGAGCCTGGCCGACCCGCTGAAACTGATCCTCGGCGGGCGCTTGGACTGGTATGACTACGATAACCGGGACGGCGACACCGATTACAAGGTCACCCGAAACGTCACCCGTTACGCTGGCTTGATCTACGACCTGGACGACCATCACTCGGCCTACGTCAGCTACAGCGACATCTTCACGCCGCAGCGCGAAAAGGACACCTCGGGGACCCCGGTCAAGCCGATCATTGGCAAGAACTACGAGGTCGGTATCAAGGGCGAATATTTTGGTGGCGCGCTGAATGCGAGCGTGGCGCTGTTTCGCGTCGACCAGGAAAACCGTGCGGTGCAACTGTTCACGGCAAACTGCCCACAGGCAAGCTGTTATGAGGCGTCCGGAGAGATTCGCAGCCAGGGTATCGACTTCGAACTTCAGGGCGCCTTGACCGAAAACTGGCAAGTCGGCGGTGGCTATACCTACGCGCGCACCCACACCGTCAAGGATGCGGCCAATCCACAGAATGTGAACAAGCAGTTCGACACCGATACACCGGAGCATCTGTTCAAGCTGACCACCAGCTACCAATTCCAGGGCCCGCTGGAAAAACTGCGCGTGGGTGGCAACGTCTCCTGGCAGAGCCGCATGTACAACGACATCCCATTGGCTAATGGCAGTGAATACCGGCTCAAACAAGGCAGCTACGCGGTTACGGACCTGATGGCCGGCTACCGGGTCAACGAGAACCTGGATTTGCAGGTCAACGCCAACAACATCTTTGACCGTCGGTACTATTCGACCATCGCCAACTCCGCAAGCTACGGCGGTGACGCCTACGGTAGCCCGCGCAATATGATGTTGACGGCCAAGTACAGTTTCTAGAAAACCCTTTCGGCCTAAGGGGACATTCTGCTGGCCTGGAAAGAGACCTATCCCTCCAATGCCAGTCAGTTAAGTGAATACCACGGGCAAGCATACAAACTGTGGCGAGGGAGCTTACTCCCTCACCACAGGATTATTGTTCTGCCTGATTCGCTTAATTGACTGGCATTAGCCTATCCCCACCATTTCACTACGACCCTATTATTTTCGTCGTTCAAGTCGCGCGGAGCCGTCTTTGCGACAATGGGCGAATCGGCGTCCGATGAAAGCTGCCGGGTGACCGCCCAAGTAATTGAGGCAAGTGGTGGGTACCGGCTATAAGTCCGCGCTCTTGGACTGCGGCTTTTTACGAAACCGCCATTCGATAGATTAGTACAGGGACTCAACATTCTATGGGAGAAACATCGCTTTCCAAGCAATACCGCATCGTTCAATTCAGCTTAGGTTAAATAGCAGCGAGAACAGCGGACTCAAACTCCACGGCTTGAGAACAAATTGCTTTGATTGCAGACCAATTACTCGTCACCTTGCTTGCATGTTGACGGTACTCACGTTCCTTCTTGCGGATTCGCTGATTCAACGACAATCCAGCGAGACTGGATTCGACTCTGATATTGCACTCTGCTCCGAGCAGCAGTGCATGACCGGCTGGAAGAGAGGCAGCCGCAAGCCAGGTTCCCGAAGCCTGCGCAGGTAGGCACAGTACTGTTTTACTTCCCCTGCTAGCTGGACGCAGCCAGCTATCCAACGTAGCCGTCAAGGGCGTGGCACTATTGATGACAGGGGGACAGGGTTGTGCACAAGGTAAAGCGCCCCAGTTCTTTTGCGCGGCCATGCTTTGAACCATGGCCCCCGCATTTGCGTACCTCTCGCTCGAAACATCCACATCCAGATGGATGATCAGCAAATCAAACTGCTCCAACGTAGGGTCGCTATCCAAGCATGCCGGGTGCCTTTGACCAGAGGCATCGCACCATTTCAATACACCGCTCCAGCCTTCACCCATCTTGGGCGTGGTCGCTTCTGGTTGAAGCTTCGTCAATGTGAAGGGTTTTTCGACAATGGCTTTGAGCGCCGCTTCTATAATTACCAGGTCGGTTATCCCTTCCACGACCAAGGCAATATGCAAATCAGACATTTGGCACCGCCCCCAGATGCCCCATCATCCACAATCTGGATAATGGATATTGCTCATTCATTTTCGTCAGCTTCGCAGACAACTCGATGCGTCGTACTACAGTGAGGCCATTGCTGTTTCGCTCAACCGCGAATAAGCGGACTTCGGGGTCTGACAGATCAAGCCCGTCCAACACCGCCGGGTTGTGTGCCGTAAACAGCAATTGGCGATCCGGATCGTTATACATAAGCCAATTGCTGAGGCGATCCGTCAACTTGGACAACAAGCGTGGATTCAAGGCCTGATCCAGGTTGTCGATAGCCAGAATTTTCGGTGCTTGCGGCAACAAACAGAGCGCAGCACAAAACAGAACATACAGCGCTCCTTCGCTGGCGTCATAAGCGGTCAGCTCATTGCGCGACTTGTTCATGAAACGGTCAGTGAATTTCAGCATGAGCTTGGTTCTTGGTACCTGACTGGATATCAGCGATGCGCCATGGCTAGTCGCCTGAATATCGGCCACCCAGTCGATCAACTCCAGCACTTGGTCCAGTACTTCCTCACCGGCGTCGCCCTGGCTTTCCAACTGTTTGCGCAAAGCTTCAAAGCCTTCCGCCAATTGCCCCCCGCTCAGCCCCACGGGTCGGCGTGTTTGAACGTCAGGCACGTTCCCGCGCAGCGACGGAGTATTGGGACAGTAGATTGCATACTCTTGCAGGCTTTGCATCAACTTCGCTGCCGGGTTGTCAGGGTCCAACTCGACTAATCGAAGTGCGGCCAAACCCGACTGTGGGTTCAAATTCTTTTTGTTGCGAACCCCGTCAGACAAAATCTCGTCGGCGCCATCCGACAAAAACTCGGTTTTGTAAGTCCAGGCTGGATCGGGCGCATCGAGTGGGTTTAGCAGAGAAACACGGTAAGCCTCATTGCGGTCCCCTACGATGCCTATTCCAATGTGCGCAGGTGTTCGCTCAGAAGCAAAAGAGCTTTTGTAAAGTCGTGGTAGACCTGCTCGAACCCCACGACGCAGCAAACTTTCATCGTCAACAATGCCATTCGCCGCAGCGCCGAGCACCCCTAGCGCCTCTAGAATATTGCTCTTCCCAACGCCATTGGCGCCAATAAAGCAGTTCACACGGCCAAGCTCGATACTTTGCTCGTGGACTGATTTGAAACCGTAAACACTCAACTTACGAAGCATTCTAATAGTCCCATTTTTGCAAGATGGGGCTCCATCAAGTCATGGTCCGTCACATTACCGGAAATTAGTCGAGTCACCCAGTGCGAGGCTGCCAGGCAATCGATGCTACGCGAAGCAATGAGACAAGGTCAGATCGTAAGCGGTGCGCTTGCGAAGGCCAACCCTAAAAAGTTGTCGGAGATTTCTCTGGTTTACTACAAAAGGATCATTTGCCGTAGGACGGTATTCCATGCTGCTCCGCGTAGCTACCACGTCCAACGTCTGCTATGCGCACCCAAGTCGGGCTCGCCCAGCTCCGCAGTTTTATCGCTCATACCGCCGCTGAATCCGCGCCAATTCCCCGGAACGCCGCAACTGCTCCAACGCCCTGGACCACGCCGCCACCACCTCATCGTCACTATCAGGACTGAAGGCGATGTACAGCGATGAGCGATACAGTTCGATAGGAATCCGGCGCAAGGTGCCCGGGGCGATGTTCAGTTGGCGGCTGTAGTAGGCCACGCCGGCATCAGTGTCGCCAACGATGATCTGCGTGCGTCCGGCAAGCAGCATGCGGTAAAGCAGCTTGCTCTCGGTGGCGCTTTTGTCCAGGTTGTTGAAGCCCAGTGACTGCAGCATCTGAGGTAGCAGGCCGGCGTGGCGGGTGGTGATCTGCGGGGCGCTGCGGAGTTGTTCCAGGGTGTCCACCGGGGGCGTATTGGCCAGTTGGTAGGGGTGGATGGACTCTTCCACGATCGGCCCGACCCATTTGAACTGCGATTCGCGTTCCGGCGTGCGAAACATGGAATACATGATGGTCTTGGGACGGTGCCTGAGTATCTGGCTGGCGCGCATGCTGGGCTGCAGCAACAGCTCGAAATCATCTCCGGTCAGCGCCATGATGGCCCGGACGATTTCGGTGGTCATGCCGGTGAGCCGGTTGTTTTCCTGATAATTGTACGGAGCCCATTCTTCGGTGACGATTTGATACTGCTCGGCCCTGGCAACCGTGCCGAGCAATAGGCAAAACAACGCTGCAGCCGGTATCGAATGTCTCACGCGTACTCCCTGTGGACCGTTCGGTGTTCGTGCATGGGTGGGCCTGATTCAAGAGGGTACGGTAAGCATAGACCCAAACACTTGCCCGGCAGTTGACGCAGTCCACATTCCGCCCCTTAGCAGCCACTGGCGCTTGGTGTAGGATCAGCGCGAACCCGATACGCGGCGCTCTCCTCTCGCCCTCCTCCTTGTGACCCAGCCCACATGAACCCAATCGATCCCCTGTCGTTGCAACGCATCATCAGCGCCCATGGCGATTTCGAAGGCGCGGCGTATTTCGATGTGGAGGAAAGCCTTGCCCATGAAGTGTTTCCCGACCGCATCGTGTTCCAGACCAACTACCTGGATTACCGCAGCTATGAGGTCGATCTCGCCGAAGGCAGCGTGCGTGTGCGCAAGACGCGGCTGGACAATTACCTGCGCGGCCATAAGGCCCAGGTGATCGAGGACGACATGGATGACGAGGATTGGGACGAGCTGGGCAGCCTGTGGCAGCGCTTGAGCCACGACCTGGACACCCAAGGGCAAGGGCCGCAGCCCGATCTGGCCGATACCCTCGCTGACCTGTTTGATAGCCTGTTCGACGAGGCTCAAGCACAGGTACTCATTCAGAACCTGCCGGCGCCTACCGGGCAGTGGGATTGGGCCTGGACGCAAGTCGAGTCAGCGCTCACCGAGGCCAATCAATTGGCCGGGTTCGAATGGAAGGCGTGGTCGTCCTGCGGCGTCGATGCGGTCAATGCCCTGGCCCCATTGCGGCAACTGGGCATTGAAATCCCGACGCCCGAGGGTAAAACCATCGAGGCGGTCAACCGCGCCGACGATTGGGAACGCGCGCTCCTGCACTACTTCAATAGGCAGCTGGAAACCCATGATTTGAAGTTGCTGGCCATCGGCACGCACTTCGATGAGTACCAGGCCTTTGCCTGCCTGTCCATGAATGGCTTGGGCCTGGTCAACGCCCTGGAGATCATGGGCAGGCTGGGCATCGTCTACAAATATTGAGCGACTGACGCCCGATGTTTTCGGCCGCTTCTACAAGCCCATAAAGGGCTGCCCTCCTCCTTTGAGCCTCGAAGTGACGACATGACAAACTGTGAACATTGCGGGTTCCTCCTCCTTGACGACACCGCTGTTTGCCCGCGATGTGCCGGGGAGATGACGTTCCCGGTGGAGCACCTCGCGCCGGGGGCTTCGTCGAAAGGGCTGAAGATTCTTAAATGGGTGCTTATCAGCATCGTGGTCGCGGTGCTGGCGGCCGTAGCGGTGGTCGTGTGGATCTTTAATTCGTTGGGGCCGATGCCTTCGTTTGGTTGAGGGCGTTTTCAGGGCGCTTGAACAATACATTGTGGCGAGGGAGCTTGCTCCCGCTCGGCGGCGCAGCCGTCGCACATCGGCCAATGAAATACACCTGGAAGACTCGCGTCGCTCCGTTTGGGGCGGCTTCGCCACCCAGCGGGAGCAAGCTCCCTCGCCACGAACGCCCCCAGCAACCGAAGCGCAACGCAGCTATCCGATTTTCCTATAGTTGCTATCGATGCCCGCGCCGTTCTCGTCATCGGCCTCTCTCTCTAATCTGCCCACCAACGCGATCGATGACGATCGCCGCAGATCAAACCGCCCTTATGGAGAGAGACACCATGAACACCTTCAATCGCACCCTGGCTGTCGCGACCCTGGCCTTGGCCACCCTCAGCGCCGAAGCAGCGTCGCCAGTACAGGCCGCTGCCAGCGCGTCTGCTGTCGGCAGCGTGGTCCAGTCCGCCAGCTACATCACCACCCAGGATGGCGTGCAGCTGTACTACAAGGACTGGGGCCCGCGCGATGGCCAGGTCGTGACGTTCAGCCACGGCTGGCCGCTGGACTCCGACAGCTGGGAAGGCCAGATGATGTTCCTCGCCTCGAAAGGCTATCGAGTGATTGCTCATGATCGTCGCGGTCACGGTCGCTCCAGCCAGCCTTGGGAAGGCAACGACATGGACCATTACGCCGACGACCTGGCGGCGGTGATTGAAGCGCTGGACCTCAAGAACGTGACGCTGGTGGGCTTCTCGACGGGGGGCGGTGAAGTGGCGCGGTATATCGGTCGCCACGGTACCGCCCGGGTGAAAAAAGCCGTGCTGGTTTCTTCGGTGCCACCGTTGATGCTCAAGACAGAAACCAACCCTGGTGGCTTGCCCATCGAAGTGTTCGACGGCCTGCGCAAGGCGTCCCTGCAGAACCGCTCGCAGCTGTACCTGGACATCGCCTCGGGCCCGTTCTACGGCTACAACCGCAAGGGCGCCAAGCCGTCCCAGGGACTGATCCAATCGTTCTGGGTGCAGGGAATGCAGGGTGGCAGCAAGAATACCTACGACTCGATCACGGCCTTCTCGGCGACAGATTTCCGCGGCGATTTGAAGAAGTTCGACGTGCCGACCCTGGTCATCCATGGCGATGACGATCAGATCGTGCCGATCGACGCAGCAGGCCGGGCCTCAGCGGCGCTGATCAAGGGCGCCCGACTGATCGTCTACCCTGGCGCACCGCACGGCTTGACCGAAACCCACAAGGACCGGTTGAACCAGGATCTGCTGACGTTCCTCAAGGAATAAAAGCGCAGATTCCTTGTGGGAGCGGGCTTGCTCGCGAAGGCGTCGGATCAGTCGGCATTGAAGTTGACTGACCTACCGCTTTCGCGAGCAAGCCCGCTCCCACAGGGGGTTGGTTGTGAATCCAGAGCTGGCGTACACCCAAGACCAAACTGTGGGAGCGGGCTTGCTCGCGAAGACGGCAGTACATCCAACGTCTTCATCGACTGACCTACCGCTATCGCGAGCAAGCCCGCTCCCACAGGGGGTTGGTTGTGAATCCAGCATTGAGCACACCACCGAGCAAACTGTGGGAGCGAGCCTGCTCGCGATAGCGGTGGAACACATTGCATCTATTCCTCAGACCGCCCCGTACCCTCACGATCCTGCTCATAACATCGGGTAAGCGCAAACGCCGGCAACCACGACTCACGGCGCACGGTCCAGCTTTCGTAGGTGGGCAGCAGTTGATCGGGGCTATCTAGAATCCCCAGGTGCACTTCGATCTCGTCGCCCGAGCGGGCAAACAGCGACGAGCCGCAGCGAGGACAGAAAAATCGCCCGGCATAATCCCGAGTTTCACCCTCGATCGTCACCGCCTCCTGGGGAAATACGGCAGCCGCGTAGAACAGTGCCCCGTGATGCTTGCGACAGTCGAGGCAATGACAAAGGCCGACGCGATACGGGTGCCCCGAGGCCTCGATACGAACGTTACCGCACAGGCAACCGCCGGTGAATCGGTCCATGGTGCATCTCCTCCGCCTTCGTGTGGTTAGGATGTTGACGACGAACGCCAGAAAGCGTCATGGGAATTGCCTCCGTTGTCAGCTGTAGACTTTACAGCGTCGAGAAAATTGTTTTGTCTGGTAGCAGGTGCGCAGCGCCAATGTGACTGCCGCGCCTTGAGGCGCGGCAGCTTGGAGCACTATTGCCAGTTGCTGGCAATCACAGCGTTCAACGAGGCTTGGTAGTTCTGCGGCAGTGAAGTCTCACCGGGAGCCGGTGGCGCGAAAGCGGCCATGGCGCCAACCAATTGATCGACCTGGTTGTCCAACAGGACCTTGCCATCGGCGGTACGGAACTGCTCGATGTTCTGGGCTTTCTCCCAGCTACCCGGCCCCCAGAACGACCATTTGGAGATCGTCACTTTATCGGTGGTGCCAATGACACTCACTTCCAGGTCCCAGCCGTTCTTAGTGAACCAGAGTTGATTGGCGGAAATACCGGCACCGAATTGCAACACATCGGTGTTGGCATCCGAGTCGAAATCGTCAATATCATCCTGACCATCCCCACGCTCGAATCGATACAGATCATTGCCGCGATCCCCACTCAACTGATCGTTGCCAGTTCCACCTGTCAGAGTGTCGGAGCCTGTACCACCAGACAACCGGTCATCACCCGCCCCACCCAGCAGGGTGTCGGAACCTGTATCACCAGACAACCAATCATCACCCGCCCCACCCAGCAAGGTGTCGGAGCCATCGCCACCGCTCAGTTCATCGGCCCCATTGCCACCCGACAGCGTGTCGTTACCACCCAACCCGTAAAGTTTGTCATCACCGTCAAGGCCATTTAATGAGTCAGCCAGCGCATCCTCACCGAACAGTGCATCGCTACCGGAAGTTGCCGTGCCCTTGGTCATGCTCCTGATGGTGTCGGCACTCCAGAGGGTTCCGTCGTCGAACTGGATCTGTTCGATCCGATTCGCGCTGTTCGAGAACCAGCTGGAAGCGGTCAGCTTGTCGGTCGTTCCTGCAATGCCCACGAAAAGGTCGTAGGTATCACGACTGAGCTGGATATCGGACGGCTTGAGGCCTGCCCCTATTTTGATCGTATCCAGGTTACCCGCCGAAGAGTCGTAGTCATTTATCCAATCCTGCCCGACCCCGCGGTAAAACTGGTAGGTATCGTTGCCGGCATCCCCATAAAGGGAATCATTGCCGGTGCCACCATCGAGCGTGTCCATGCCCGCGCCACCAAAGAGCTTGTCGCTGCCGGCACCGCCGTTCAGCGTGTCATTGCCCGACAATCCGTAGAGCGAGTCATCACCACCCAGTCCATTGAGGATATCGGCGCTGGACTCGTCGCCTTGCAGGACATCATTGCCTTCACTCGCCACGCCCTTGGACAGAGTCATCAGGGTTGCGGCGTCCCAGAGCGTGCCATCGGCGAACTGAACCTGTTCAACCTGCGAGTCCGTGGAAGAGAACCAATCCCTGACGGTCAGCTTGTCGGTGGTACCGAGGATCGTCAGTTCCAGGTTGTAGCCCATGCGAGCAACCTTGATGTCGCTTGGGCCGATTCCTTGGGCCAACTTGATCACGTCAAGATTGCCCCTTGTCCAGTCGCGATCGAAAATCACGTCCTGGCCACCACCACGCTGGAAGAGATAGGTGTCGTTGCCGGAACCGCCGTACAGCGAGTCATTGCCCGCCCCACCGTCGAGTGTATCCAGCCCTATCCCACCATCAAGCATATCCTGACCCGCTCCACCGTTGAGCACATCGTTGCCGGCCAGGCCAGACAATTTGTCATCACCGTCAAGCCCGTCCAACCGATCGTTGGCTTCGTCACCGATCAACGTATCGGCGCCATTGGTGGCGACCTCTACCGACAGGCGCTTGAGATCGCTGACGGACCAGACGGTGCCGTCTACGAACTCGACGCGTTCAACCTGATAGTTGGCGTCGGTGTAGCTGTAGATGGTCATCCGGTCAGTGGTGTTCTTGATGGCGAGGTAAACATCGCTCCCCTCACGCTTGACGATGACATCGCCGGGATTGATGTCGGCGGCAACTTTGATCGTATCGCTGTTTCCAGTCGTCGAGTCGAACTCGCTGATAGTGTCCTGGCCCATACCCCGATAAAACATATAGGTATCGTTGCCTGCGCCCCCCGACAATCGATCGTTACCGAGACCACCATCGAGACGGTCATTGCCGTAATCGCCACTCAGATAATCGTTACCCGCGCCACCATTGAGGGTGTCATTGCCATCCCCCCCGCCCAGCGAGTCGTTACCGGCGCCGCCTTCCAGTCGGTCGTCACCTGCCTCACCGTAGACCTTGTCATCCCCCTCAAGCCCATCGAGTACATCGGCCCCGATGTCGCCAAACAACGTATCGGCAGCGCTGCTGGCGACGCCTTTGGTCATTTGCTTGAGGGCGTCAACTCCCCAGACCGTTCCATCGGCGAACTCGACGCGCTCCACGATGTAATTCGAATTACTGAAGAAGGTCATCGACAACTTATCGGTCGTGCCTTTGATCGCCAGCGTGAGGTAAGTCTGGTCCCGGCTGACGATCACATCTGCCGGAGCAATATCGGCCGCGACCTTGATGGTGTCGACGTTGCCGACCGTCCAGTCAAAATCGGCGACGCTGTCCTGGCCCATGCCTCGGTAGAACCGATAGGTATCATTACCGAAATCGCCACGCAGGCTGTCATTGCCGGCGCCACCGTCCAAGGTATCGTTGCCGTCCCCACCGGAGATCCAGTCGGCGCCATCACCGCCGTTCAGCACATCGTTACCTTCCCGACCGTAAATCGAGTCATCGCCGCCCAGCCCGTTGATGACGTTGCCCGAGGCATCGCCGTTGAGGCTATCGGCAGCCGCAGTGCCGTTGGTGACGGCTTGGGCATTGACCACGATGTCGAACACGTCACTGGCCACGGCAGCAGACAGATCCACGGCTGAAACCTTGACCGAGACGGTTCCAGCCTGCGAAGGCGTGCCGCTGAAGGTTCGAGTGGCCGCATCGAATACCAGCCACGCAGGAAGCGCCGAACCGTTGGACAACGTCGCCTTGAAGTTCAGCCGATCCCCGGCATCGATATCGGCGAAGGTGCTTGCCGGCAACGCGAACGTCAAAGGCGCCCCTTCGACGACGGACTGGTCGGCAATGGCTTTCACCAGGACCGGTGCATCGTTGGTATTACTGACCTGGACTTCAAAGCTATCGCTGACAGACAGCCCCGCCTTGTCGGTGGCCGTGACCCGGATGGCCACGTTGCCCACCGCGTCATTGTTGGGCGTACCGCTGAACGTGCGCGTCTTGGCGTCGAAACTCAACCAGGCGGGTAACGGCTTGCCGTCGGCAAGGGTCGCATTCAGTTGGAGCGCATCGCCCGTGTCCGTATCGACAAAGGCATTGGCCGCGAGCGTCAGGACAAAAGCGCTGTCCTCGGTGGCCTTCTGGTCAGCAATCGCTGCCGATACGGTGGGCGCCCGATTGGCCTGGGTCGACAGCGTCGCAGTGTTCCAGACCGTCCCGTTGGCGAATTCGATACGCTCGACGCTGTGACCGCGAGCAGCCGTCCAGCCGGAGATGATTTGCTGGCCGTCATTCAGACGCAGCACCATACCCCGGGCCGAATGATCGACAGCGACATCGCTTTCCTTGATACCGGCTTCGAACACGATGGTGTCAATGCCGCCAGCCGCTTCCAGGTCTTCGCTGATGTGATCCTGGCCCTGGCCGACGCCGAATACGTAGCGGTCGTCGCCCCTGCCACCTTGCAGGAAGTCATCGCCCGCAGCCCCATACAAGCGGTTATTGCGCTCGTTGCCGATCAGTTCGTTGCTCAGCTCATTACCAGTGGCATTCAAGGCCGGACCGGACAAGGTCAATGCCTCGACATTGGCCGCCAAGGTGTAGTCGAGGGTGGAAATCACCGTGTCATTGCCACCGTTGAGGTCCTCCACGACGGCGTCACCGGCGTTATCCACGAAGTAGGTGTCGTTGCCCTGACCACCGATCATCCGGTCTGCGCCTTGGGCCCCGTCTAGACGGTTATCGGCGACGTTGCCACGCAGGACATTGTTGGCCGCGTTACCCGTGGCATTGATCGCCGCGGTACCGGTCAGGCTCAGGTTTTCCAAGTGGTTGGCGAGCGTAAAGGAGACCGAGGAATTGACAGTATCGGTGCCCGCGCCTTCGGATTCGACGATCCGGTCGGATCCGTCATCCACGCCATAAGTATCGTCACCCAGGCCGCCGATCATCACGTCGGAGCCGCCGCCGCCATTCAGAATGTTGTTGGCACTGTTGCCAACCAAACGGTTGGAGAGCTCATTGCCGGTCCCATTGATGGCGGCACTGCCCTGCAATTGCAAAGCCTCCACCTCACTGGCCAGGACATGGCTGACACTGGACTTGACCGCGTCATAGCCCCCGCCCACGACTTCCTTGATGACATCCCCTGCGTTATCGACGATGTAGGTATCGTCCCCCAACCGCCCTTCGAGGACATCGGCGCCGGCGCCACCGTCAAGCGTGTTGCCTCCGGCGTCGCCAACCAACAGATCATTTGCGCCTGTGCCGCTCAGCAGCACCTTGGGTTGTGTTACCGCTTGGCCGAAAATGAAATTGGCTGTCGAGAGCTGGCCGGCAGTGACGCCTTTAAGCGTGAGGTACTGGGTACCGCTGGCCATCGTGCCCAGCCAGACCCGCAGATAGACCTCGCCGTCGACGGTCACGTTGCTGAAGTTCAAGTCAGCAAAACTGTGTACCGCGCGAATCTGCGAAAGATCGATCTTCTCGTTGGCATTGGCCACTTCGAAGTCATCGATCAGGTTGCCCATGATCCCCTGCGAGGCGCTGGCCAGCAGGTCTTCGACCAGCACGAAACGGTCATTACCGACACCGCCCGCGACGGAGGCGCCGGTGTGCGTCGCGGCGCCACTGAGGTTGATGTTCGGGGACAGCACGGTGGTGAAGGCATGGTCCTCGATGGCCTGGTCACCTTCGAGGTAGAGGACATCGTTGCCGGCGTCCCCGCCCAGGTAATCCAGCCCGACATCGCCACGCAATACATCATCGCCAGCGCCACCACGGATGACATCGTAGCCTTCGCCTCCGCTGATAATGTCATTGCCGCCCACGGTCGAGGCCGTCGAGGACTCGCCAACCAACACATCGTCACCCTGGCCACCCATGATCGTATCGGCACCGGTGCCGCCAAATACGCGCTCGCCACCATCGTGAGCCCAATACAGGAAGCTACCGGTCACGTCCGGCAAATTGCGCTCGGTATTGGCACCGCTGAGCCCGAAACCGTAGCCAGAAGCCTGCTCCAACCGACTCAGGCGCACACCTTCCGGGATGTGAACGAAGTTCTTTAGCGTCAGGCCTTCGGACTGAACGTTCTTGAGTAGCAGGACTTGCCCATCCGCCAGGCTCAACCGAGTATCGGCGCCTTGCTGGGTAATGGTCGCCGCCGTATAGACCTCGTCATCAAAGCCGGACAGAACGATTCGGTCAGTACCGATCACAAAATCAGTGATGGTGTCGATGTCGCCCGCGGCCTTGTCGATCACGAAATAATCCGTGTCGGCGCCGCCGGTAAAGGTGTCATTGCCCTTGCCGCCGATGAGCGTATCGACCCCAGCCCCCCCCGACAGCCCATCATCACCGCGGCCACCTGAGAGATGGTTGTCCGCGGCGTTGCCGATCAACGTGTCAGCAAACTCACCCCCGATCAGGTGCTCGATTTGCGCGGCATTGGTGATCGCCAAGCGGGCACCGGCCAGGGTGGCCTCGCCTTTGGACAAATCGATCACGCTGGCACTGGAGATCGCCGCCGCGTTGATCGTGTCCTGGCCACCGTCGGTGTCGTTAAGCGCATTGCGACCGCCCGACCCAGCCAGTTGGGCATATTCATTGGTGTACACATATTGGTCATCAACGGTGTCGCCCTTGCCATAGACATTCAGGCTCCAGCTGTTGAGCGTCCCGGTGTCACCGGTCACGCTGTCGATCACTTGCAGCGTCCAGTTCCCTTGCACCGCTTCGCCACGCAGCAGGGCCGTGCCAAAGACGTAATTCAAGGTGTTGTGACCGTCAAAGTCGGCATTGCCACGATCAGTCGCCGCGCTGCCCGGGGCTTTGCCCGGGCGATTCATCAGGATCGATTCAGTGCCCGACGGCGAGATCAGCTTGAGGATCAGATCCCCTGGCCGCGCATGGCTCAGGTTGACCTTGACCTCGACATGCTCGGCCAAAATGTCGACCGCTCCCATCGTCAGCGAATGGCTGATGCCGGCGCCCTGTCCGTCGGTAATCGCGCGGTTGAGCACGCCGGACTCCAGCGGGTTCGTCAGGCGCAACTCATTACCCAACGTCTGCTGGATATTCCAGGTTTCCGCCAAACGCACCGCGGCCCGGGCATCGACTTCGCCATAACCGTAGTCGTGGCTGACGTGCATGCCGCCGCCGTTCCAGTTCTGACTATCGTTGGTCTGCCACGAGGTCGTGGGGTCGTTCACCTTGCGAGCCGAAATCGCCAGGATCTGCTGCACATCGCGATAACCCAGCTCCGGATTGGCTTCCAGCATCAAGGCCACGATGCCGGAGACGATGGGGGCTGCGAAGCTGGTGCCTTGGGAAACGCTGGTGTCCCCGCCGAACGTGGACCCGTTGTCGTTCTGCACCAAGCGTGAGGTCGACGTGACGTTCGAGCCTGGCGCGCTGACCAGGATGCTGGCGCCAGGACTGGAGAACGGTTTCCCGCCCAACTGCAACGCCCCCAGGTCGGTGGTGGCGTTGATCGCGCCAACCACGATGCTACTGCGGGTATTGGAGACGTTCGAGTAGTTGGTGTTGCCACCCTTCTCCCGATCGTTGCCACCGGCCGTGACGATCACTGTCCCCAACCCGTTGCGGCCTTCGTCGATGGCCTGGTAATAGGCCGTCGGCAATGTCCCCAGCTCGGCGGGGCTGAACTTCAGGTCGAAGTGATTGTTGCTGCCCCAGCTGTGGTTCACCACATCGTATTCATACATGTGGGACATGTTGCTGAAATCGTCTTTATTGACCCAGTAACCGGCCACCGTGGCGTCGTAGGCAACACCGACACTGCCCTCGCCATTGCGAGCGGCGACCATCACCCCGGCGACGAGGGTCGCGTGATCGCTGAACTTGCCACCGCTGCCCTCGCCCGCCATTTGCCCCGGGGTGGCATTGGCCAGCCAGTTCTGGTCGATGTTGTCCTTCAGGTCGGCGTGGCGGTAATCGAGGATTTCCTTGGTGGTGCCGAACGGACTGTTGGTCTCGATCTCGGCGATCCTGACACCCTTGCCGGTATAGTCCTTCCAGACCGGCAGGATGTTGGCCTGGGACAGGTACCACTGATCGGTCACCAGCGGATCGTCGGGCAGGTCCGATGTCTTCAGATACACCGCGGCACGCATCGTCGCGCTTTCGCCGGTGCCCATGTTGATGATCGTACTCGCCTCGTTGCCCTTGGCATCGGCGACGGTGTACTTGAAACCCATGAAGCCGGTGAAGGTCGCGTCCGGGGTAAACAGCACATCGCCCGCCTGGGTCACGACGGCGGTTCCGCCCACCACGTCGAACAGGCCCGTGATGTGCAGCGCGTCATGCTGCCAATCGATGTCGTTCTGCAGCAGTTGTTCTTTACCGATCAAGTGCGCGCTGGTGCGCTCGAACGCCACACCGTTCTTGTCCTTGCCCAGGACATCCTTGACCAACAGCGGGCTCTCGATCCCGTCACTGGTGGCCGTGGGAATTTCCACCAGTTTGAGGTTCTTGAAGTTGGCCTTTTCGACATTTTGCAAAAAGTCGGTGCCGTCGCGTCCTGATACTGTGTCACTGATCCACACGCCTTCGGCTGTTCGGGTAATGCGGTATTCGGAGAAATCACCGGATAATTCGATGACGTCGACGCCGTTGCCGCCATTGATCTTGTCATCGCCTGCGCCGCCAGTGAGGATGTCATTACCTACGCCGCCGTCCAGGTTGTCATCATCCTGACCGCCGTCGATCAAATCATCACCCGAACCACCCTGAATCTGGTCATTACCACGGTGACCGCGCAACACATCATTACCCGCGCCGCCCAGAATGGTGTCGTTGCCGTTTTCACCTGACAACGCATCGTTGGCCGATCCGCCGACGAGCAAATCGTCGCCGTCACCACCACGCATATAGACTGTGCTGCTTCCGCCGCCAAGGAATACGTCATTGCCACGACCGCCTTGGGCAATTTCCACGCTTGCCTCGGCCAGGTTCAGATAGACGCCTTTGTCGCCGAGTACCTGCACAATATCGGTGCCGTCGCCGCCGTGAATATTGGCGGACAGGTCGTCACCATCGATCAGCAGAACGTCATCACCCGCGCCGCCATTGAAGGTATCACTGCCTTGACCACCGGCAAGCCAGTTGGTCTGGGCATCGCCCTGCAACACATCATTACCGGAACCACCGGTAGCGTTATTGACGCCTTTCTGGGCGACATCGATAGTTTCGCCCGTAGCCGACGAAGAAACATAACCTTTCACGGCCGAGACTTCTCCCGAACCTTGGGTCGAAACCACTGTACCTGTGCCACTTGCGGTGAAAACATGGCCGTTGGGGTTAGCCAGGAAGTTCGCGGCGATGGCTTCCTTGCTGATACCGTTCTGCACGAAAGTACCGCGTGCCAGCACTTCATTGCCGTCACGCACTTCGCCACTTTGTATCTGATTATCCAGGTTGACCTGGGTAATCCCCAGATCTGCGAGGGATTTGAGTTCACTGGTTTCACCGGCATCGATCGCATCGTTACCGTTGAGATCGTTCCAGCTCTTGCCATCGTGATCGGCATCTACCCAGACCTTGACATTCGACCAGGCAGCATCCTGCTTGTCGAACACGCCATCGGCGTTGCTGTCCAGGCTGGCCAGCGCGGCAAAACCATTCGCGAAACGCTTTTGCCCGGCTTCGCCATTGGTACCCGCCGTCCCGCCAAAATACTCCGAAAGTGTCTCGCTGATATTGTCGATCTTGCCGTTGGTATTGGTGTCGACGACCACGATGCCATCCTCGGGGCTGACCCAACCGGTCTCTTCAAGACTACCGCCGTCGTTGTCGGCGTCGAAGAATACCGGCGACGCCAGGTAGTCGGTCAAACGTACGCCATCGCCATTGAGATCCAACACCAGCGGATCGGTGGGTAGTGTGACCCGCGCCCGTGCATCACCGGAGTTCAAGAGCGCACCCAAGGTGCTGCCATAGGAAAGGCCCTGGCTGGAATTACGCAGGCTGAAATCAAAGACTTCCTTGACGGTATTGACGTTGCCGGGACGATAACCGTCAGCCAGGATCTGAGTGGCTGCGGCGGTAAAGGTGTTGTTGATCCAGCCACCTTGGTATTGATTAAGGTTTAATTTATTTGAATCAAACCCTAACTTCCACCCCCCTCCACTAGCAATAAGCCCTTGCGAAATTTGATTAATATACTCATCGTGATCCGTTGGGTTTTTGTAGTTTAGACCCGCCTCACTATCAAAGCGGAGCGAAAAATCATTTCTAACGCTACCGGCTAAACTATTTATATAGTCGACCGTTGAATCCGCCCAAGAAAACACATCCGAAACACCTCCAGCTGCAAAATCCCATGCCTGACTGAAAACGAAACCAGCAACTTCAAGGTTTGCCACCTTTTCCATCCAAACCGCTGCCGACTGGCTTGAGCCTGGAGTTAAAAGTTTCACCTCCATAAACATCATCGTAAAATACGACAACTTTACCTCAGCTAGAGGATCACCCGCAGCCGCGAGCGTATCTTGCCAAAACGCCGCCCGCATATCTTCTGACATCATTAAGAACGGCGTGTTAAGGGTCCACGCATCAACCGTCAAGCCATGATCCAAGAAAACGTTCTTATGAAACTCCCAAGCCTCAGCGTGGTTTATATCCCGACTTACTAACCCGCCCCCCTTATCCGCTTGATCTTTAAGGGAGTTGATGTAATGTTGAGCCATGTCACGCCGCACAAACCTTACATCTGCCTCTGTCATCGGCCGCCCTTGATCAGAAGCTGTTTCTTTCATATAGCCAATGGCTGCCTCCCCAGCCAACGAATTGCCTTTGGCAACACCATTAGCCAGCTCTGCATACTTATAACCTCGCGCAGTTAGATAATCATACATCGCCGCTGGACCATTACCATCCAGCAAAGACTGAGCGTAATCCAAATCCGATCTTTTTAAAACATCTACCACACTCAAACTCCTTTTGATTTCGAGTTGCTTTTAATAAACCCAAGCACATCACTCGTGATTTTTTTCCAACTACCCAACCTATCAGACTTATATCTTACAGTTAGAGCGGCCTGCATATCAGGGATAAACAGAACTTGCTTACAGAGCTCAGCGTACTTATCTCTTATTGGGCCACAATAAATAAATGTAGAAATCAGACCACCCTCGCCCACCGTCCAATAGTAATCAGCCTCACGCCCCCGGGAATACTTATCCGCGCCTCTGAAATGGAATAACCCGAGATCCTCACGATATTCGTCCGCCTGAATTTGGCTTCCATCGTTAAGCGCGAGATACAATATAAGATCCCATTTATCTCGATTAATTACAGACTCAACGTTGATACTGATATGTTCGGGTCTTTGGTCTAAATCTATCGGCCGCTTACCTGCTGGCGACAATCCCGGCCAATAAGCCTCCAGCGGCATTGAGCTCAATTTCGCATCGCAACCAATGGGGGGCGGCCCCTGATTTTTATCCCAGTCGCTTCGCCCCTCATAAGTAGGCCAGAAGAAAAAATAGCTCTTGTCAACCTTAAGCTCATACCCCCCTAAACTACCGCACCTATAAGGTATATCCTCTTGTAACTTTAGCCACTCCGCCCAGGGACCATTGTTTTTTTGAACCCAACGCATTCTTAGCGACTCAGAAAACAGCCAAAGGCCATAACTCGCCAGCACGGCCGCCAGCATGAAGAACGCTATCAGCCAATATACTTTCTTCGTTCCGCGCACATCACACCCCTTAGAACAGAACGTTCAACCAATCACACCCTGGGCCATTTAAAACTTCCTCTTACTTAATGATCGTGTACACGCCCGGACGGGATAACAAATACAACCAGACCGCAAACCTGTGAAGAACCACGACCTCGTACAGGCCGTATGAGAACGCTTTGGCGTCGCTTATTGAGCTCCTCTTGTAGACCATCGTTTTACCGTTCACGCAAACTTTCATCGGCGTACTGCTGCAACGGACTCAAGAAATAATCGATGACTTTGCGCCGATCCGTCTTGACCTCAACCGTGACCGACATCCCCGGCGACAACGCCACCTTCTGATCGCCCACCATGATGAAGTCCTGCAACAGACGAACCCGGCTGCTGTAAATCAACCCACGCTTCTCGTCTTCAATCGCATCGTTGGAAACGCTGACAATTTCCCCCTCGACCGTCCCGTACTTGGTAAAGGTAAATGTCTCGACTTTCACCGTAGCCAGTTGCCCCTTCCGGACAAAACCAACGTCCTTGTTCTCTAGCATGGCCTCGACCTCCATCGGTTGGTCATTGGGCACGACCACCATCAACGGCTGGGCCGCCGTCACCACACCGCCCACGGTATGAATTGCCAGTTGCTGTACCGTGCCATCCACCGGCGCGGTCAGGCTCATCAGGTGGTCGCGTTGTTCGGCCTTCTTGAGTTCTTGTACCAGTGCAGCCGCTTTCTGTTCCGATTGCTGCTGCAAATCGAGCATTGCCCGGCGGGTCTGGGCGAGGATGCCCTGGCGCCGGCGCTCGGCTTCCTTGCGGCTGGCATTGAGTTCGATCACCCGCGCTTGCTGCACAGCCATGTCCCGCTCCTGGTCCAACAGGGCCTGCTGTTTTTCCAGGTAGGCGTGGCGAGGCACGTATTGCTGATCGAGCAACTCTCGATAGTCTTGGGCCAAGCGGCGGGTGATCGGCAGCGTTTGTTGCAGGGAGGCCACCATCGCCTTGGCCGATTGGATTTCCGCCGTGCGCTGCTCGACTTCCGCGTCGACCTGGTCCAGGGAACTGCGCAGCTCGAGATATTGCCCCTGAAGCCAGCGTTGTGCGGCCGTCACTTGGGGCGGATCCGCCTGAAGCAGGTACGTGGCAAGGGAACCGGGTTCCTTGCCACTTTGAATCGCCTCAAGCAACGCCGTGGCCCGGGCGCTATCGACCTCGGCCGCCAGCAGGTCACTCTTGAAGCGATTGACGTCGGCGCTGGTGGCACTGGTGTCCAATTCCACCAGCACATCCCCGGCCTTGACCCATTGCCCATCGTAGACCCGGATGGCTTTCACCACCGCCACCTCGCTCGGTTGGATGGTCTTGCTCTTGCCGCTTGCCACAACCTTGCCGCGCGCCGTGGCGACCACTTCGATTTCACCGACGCAGGCCCACAAAAGCGCCAGCGCGGCGAAGCCCATGATGGTCCATTGAATGTAGCGTGGCGCCGGGTGAGCCGGTTGATCCTGCAAGGCGAGCGCGGCCGGCAGGAACTGGACTTCGTGGGCAAGCCTATTCGGCGTGTCCAACTGTTTACGATGGCGCCATGCCTGGCGCCAGGCAGTCCGATAGCGTCGCAACAACGCGCGTGTTGCTGAGGGTTCGCTCATGCCAACTATCCTTGTTGCAAACGGTGCAAGCGAGAATAGTGTCCCGCTTGATGGGCCAGGAGCTCATGGTGAGTGCCCTGTTCGACGATCTGTCCGCGATCCATGACGACAATCCGGTTGGCATCGCGCACCGCCGAAAGCCGGTGGGCAATGATGATCACCGTTCGCCCTTTACAAATGGCCTGCATGTTCTGCTGGATGATCCGCTCCGACTCGTAGTCCAGTGCACTGGTCGCTTCATCGAAAATCAGGATTCGCGGATTGCCGATCAAGGCTCGGGCGATCGCCACGCGCTGACGTTGCCCGCCAGACAGCGAAGCGCCGTGCTCGCCGACCACCGTGTCGTAACCCTCGGGGAGTTCAAGAATGAAGTCATGGGCCCCGGCCATTTTCGCCGCTTGCATGACCGCCTCCAGGGGCGCCCCGGGATCGGTCAAGGCGATGTTCTCGCGGATGCTGCGGGCGAACAGCATGTTGTCCTGCAATACCACGCCGATCTGCCGGCGCAGTGAAGAAACGTCGGCCAGCGCCAGGTCCATGCCATCCACCAGCACGCGGCCGCGCTCCGGGACGAAGAGGCGCTGCAACAGGCGGGTCAGCGTGCTTTTGCCGGAGCCGGAACGTCCGACGATGCCGATCACCTCTCCGGCGCCGATTTCCAGGCTTACGCTGCGCAGCACCTCGGAGCCATCGGGGCGATAACGGAAATGCACCTGGTCGAATTCGATCCGACCCTTCAAGGCGGGCAACGCACTGCGAGTCGCCTGGGACATCTCGGTCCGCGTGTTGAGAATATCCCCCAGGCGCTGCACCGAAACACCGGTCTGCTGGAAATTGGTCCACAGTTGAGCCAGGCGCATGATCGGTTGGGCGACCCGGCCCGCAAGCATGTTGAAGGCGATCAACTGGCCCACCGACAGTTGCCCGTCGATCACCAGCCGGGCGCCTAGCCATAGTGTCGCAACAGTCACCAGCTTGCCGATCAGAGAGACGCTTTCATTGGCGATCGTCGACAAGGTCTGGGTCTTGAAACCGGCACTGACGTAGGCCGCCAGTTGGTTGTCCCATTTGCGAGTGATCTGGGGTTCGACCGCCATGGATTTCAACGTGTCGATGCCGTTGACCGTCTCCACCAGAAAGGCCTGGTTCTCGGCGCCACGGGCGAAGCTTTCGTTCAAACGGGCGCGGAGCACCGGCGTAATCAACAGGGAAACCACGACGTACAACGGCAGTGACAGCAATACCACCAGCGTCAACCAGCCGCTGTAGAAGAACATCACGGCGATGAACACCACCGAAAACAGCACATCCAGCACCAACGTAATGGTGTTGCCGGTAAGAAAGCTGCGGATATTTTCAAGCTCGCGGACCCGAGCGACGGAATCACCGACCCGCCGTGCCTGGAAATAGGACAACGGCAGCGTCACCAGATGGCGGAATAACCGGGAGCCCAATTCAACATCGATGCGACTGGCCGTGTGAGCGAACACATAACTGCGTAGCCCGCTCAAGACCGTTTCGAACAGCATGATGCCCAGCAGACCAATGGCAATCACATCCAGCGTGGTGAGCCCGTGGTGCACCAGTACCTTGTCCATGACGACTTGGAAAAAAAGCGGGGTCAACAACGAAAATATCTGCAGGACGAAAGAAACCAGCAGCACTTCACCCAGCAGTTTTCGATATTTGATGATGGCCGGGATAAACCAGGTGAAGTCAAACTTGGACAGCTCGCCCGCCAACGACGCCTGGGACCGTATGAGAATCAACTCACCGCCCCAGCGCTCCTGCAGCTGTTCGGCGCTGATCATTTCGGGGCGTTCGGACCTGGGGTCATGGATCAGGATTTTTTCCTGGACCACACGGGCAATGATGAAAAAACCGCCGTCGCCGGCACAGGCAATCGCCGGCAAGGGCGTTTGCCCGAGCCGTTCGAACGTGGTGCGGATGGCCTTGGCCTTGAGGTCCAGCTGACGCGTGGCCAGCAATATTTCGGCTTTGCCGAACAGCTGCCCTTCAGCCACGTATTCGTGGGTGAGCTGTTCTACAGAAACGGCAACGTTGTGAAAACGCGCCAACATGGCCAGACAGGCCAGCCCGGTGTCCAGCGCCGCCGATGGCCCTGGAGAAGTACCTTGTTCTTGCATAAACGCTTCCATGCGGAAAATTCATTAACGAGCCCCCATGACTTCCTTGGGTGGGGCAGGGTTCCGCTTGGCGCCAAGGCCAGAGTCAAGAACGATATCAAAACAACATTATTTGATTTTTGGGTCTCTGTCGATTCAGGAACCGACTTCTAACGCCTGTGCCAGAGCCCTACATCAGCTCAGGGGGAAGAAAATCACGCTGCGGCTCGTAGTCTGCCTTCAGGTACTCGGCAAGCTGTTGCAGGTCGTTGGCACTCAGCGTGCCGGCAGCCTGTTTCAAACGCAGATTATTGAGAATGTAGTCGTAACGCGCGTCGTTATAGTCACGCACGGACTTGAAGAGTTGACGCTGGGCATTGAGCACGTCGACCGTGTTGCGGGTCCCGATATCCGCGCCGACCTTGGACGCTTTCAAGGATTTCTGGCTCGACAGGATCGTCTGCCGCCGGGCTTTTATCTGCTGGATATCGGAGTTGACGGCGCGGAAATAGTTACGGGTATCCAGGACCACTTCCCGGCGCTGGCTTTCCCTCAATTCCTCGCTTTGCGTCAGCCGCTGATAAGCCTCGTGCGCCTGGGAGCTGACACGCCCCCCGCTGTAGAGCGGGACAGTCACTTCCACGGCGAGACTGCTCTGGGCAACATTTCCACGGTACCCATTGCGACCAAAGTCAGTCGGGTTGCTGTAGCCAAAACTGTCGTTATCGCCCTTGCGATAAGAAGCCACCGCGTCGACCGTTGGCGCATGCCCGGATTGACGCTGACGCACGCGTTCTTCAGCGGCCTCGACGGCATAGTTGCTCGCCAACAGCATCAGGTTCTGCTCGACGGCGCCTTCTACCCACGACTTCGTATCACTCGGAATCGGCGCCAACACCGGCATTTGATGTTGCATGCCCTCGATACTGGCGTATTCCTGATTGGTCAGATGCGCCAATTGCTCGAAAGCGTCTTCGACCTTGCGCTGCGCCAGTTGGCGATTGGCTTGGGCATTGTCGAAAGCAGACTCAGCATCCAGGACATCCGTGATGCTCGACAGGCCACCTTTCAAACGTGCTTGCGCCTGATCCATTTGCTGTTTGAGCGCGGTCTCCTCAGCTTCCGATGCTGCCAGCTCATCCGCAGCACGCAATGTTTCAAAATAGGCTTCCGCCGTTTGCAGAATGAGTGCTTGCTCTTTGGCCGACAGTTCCAGCGCCGCCTGCACAATGCTGGCCTTGGCCGCCTTGAATTCATACCAGAATGCTGCGTTGACCAAGGGTTGTTTCAGGTTGGCCTGAATCGTATTGCCGCTGCGCACTCGTTCAAGCCCTGGCTCGTCACGCGATAGGCGAGTGGCTTCAAACGTAGCGCCGGTGCTGATCATCGGTAATAGATTGGCCCGTGCCTGCGGCACCTGTTCTTGTTGCGCAGCATAATCGGCACGGGCTGCCGCCAGGTCGGAGTTATGCGAAACGGCCTGGCGATAGACCGCCATCAGCTCGGCCCGCTCAGCGGTCGGCGCGGAAAAAACGAACGAAGGGAACAGGCAGGCGAACAACAGAACGCGTTGAGCGCGACTCATGAACAAATCCTTTTGAATGAAGCGAAAGCCGCAAAAATCGGTGACCGCCCCGATGGGGCGCCGAAACTAAGGCAGTTTGGGGGAAGAGGTCAAGCGCTCAAGCACAACGTTGCGTTTTTCTACACGAGGCGGTTGCGAAGTCGTCGCCTTGGTTAATTGTGGCTGGTTTAACTCACTGAAAACCTGCCATCGGCACTGCGATCAATAATATCGCCGTCCCATGGGTCGCCGTCGACGCCACCACCCCATAACGCATGCGCACGAAGCCGCAGGCCACACCTTCAATCAACGTGGCAACGCGGTCTGGGACTTGGGCGTCAAGGCGAACCAGAAACCGAAAAGTGTGAGGCCCGGCAGCAGATACCGTACGTAGTCCAGCAGCACAGCGAATCCTTCGACGATCATTGCCCCCTACCCTTGGCAGCAACCGGCGCATGCTGCGCCATCAGCTCCACGACCCAATCGATGAACACCCGCAACTTGGCGCTGATATGCCGGTTCTGGGGATAGGCCAGGTAAAGCGGCATCGGCTCGAGCTGCCAGTCTTCGAACAGCGGCACCAATTCCCCTTGCGCCTGGTGACGGCGGGACATGTACTCGGGCAGCCAGAGCACGCCCAGCCCCGCCAGCCCGGCCGCGAGGTAGGCGTTGCCATCGTCAATGGCTAGCGCGTAGCGCCCTTTGACGTGAAGCAGTTCACCGTTACGGCGCATGGCGTAGGGCAAGGATTTGCCGGTGCGAGCCCACAGGAAACCGACGGTGCGATGATGCGAATCTTCCAGTTCGCGCGGGTGCGCGGGCGGGCCAAACCGTGCCAGGTAACTCGGGGCGGCGAAGACGCCAAGGGCCAGGTCGCCGACGCGTCGGGCGATCAGCGACTGATCCCGCAACTCACCGCCGCGCACCACGCAATCGACGTTTTCATCAAGCATGTCGACGATGCGATCGCTGACGCCCATGTCGATCTGGATGTCCGGGTATCGCGCGTAGAACGCCGGCAAGGCTGGTATCAAAATCATCGCCGCCAGCGGACTCGGCACGTCCACCCGCAGTCGCCCGCGGGGTAACGCCTGGGCGCCGGACACGCTGGTCTCGGCATCGTCCATGTCGGCCAGCAAGCGGATCACCCGCTCGTAATAAGCCGCGCCGTCGATGGTGACATTGACTTTGCGTGTGGTGCGGTTGAGCAACTTGACCCGCAACCGCGCCTCGAGCTGCTGCACCAGTTGGGTCACGGTGGTCTTGCTCATGTGCAGGGTGTCTGCCGCCTTGGTAAAGCTGCCCGCCTCCACCACTCGCACGAACGCTTGCATCGCATCAAAACGATCCATTGCTGCCCCGGTATGGTTCGATTGTTTGGGATTCACAAACAGTGAACACCAAGGTTGCTCGTTTATCGCCCGGAAACAAGCCCCTAGAGTGAGTTCATCGTTTGGAATCACTTATTGATGGAGGTATTCATGACCCAGCGTGATGTGGTTTTTCCGCCTGGACGCCAGGCACTGTATGAGCGCAATCGCTATTCACCGGCGATTCGTTCCAATGGTTTCCTGTTCGTCTCCGGGCAAGTCGGCAGCACCGCCGACGGTTCGCCAGAGCCCGACCTGGAGGCTCAGGTCCGGCTGGCGTTCAACAACCTGAAGGCGATCCTCGCCGCGGCCGATTGCAGTTTTGACGATGTGGTGGACGTGACAGTGTTCATGGTCGACCCCGAGTCGATCTTCGAACGGGTCTGGAGCGTCGTGCCCGAATTCTGGGGCAACGCACCGCATCCGACACTGACGGCGGTGGGGGTGACGTGGTTGTATGGTTTTCAGTTTGAGATCAAGGTGATTGCCAGGGTGCCTGAGGCCACCCTGTAGGGCAGCTTGCATGGGTGTTGGCTGTGCCGCCGTCATCGCGAGCAGGCTCGCTCCCACAAG
>NZ_JAGDEZ010000001.1:0-236236 GCF_017498305.1 Pseudomonas sp. OA65 | reverse complement strand
GACGTGGTTGTATGGTTTTCAGTTTGAGATCAAGGTGATTGCCAGGGTGCCTGAGGCCACCCTGTAGGGCAGCTTGCATGGGTGTTGGCTGTGCCGCCGTCATCGCGAGCAGGCTCGCTCCCACAAGAAAATGATGGTGGTGATTCGCCGGCTAGCCTTTCACCGCCGCTTCAATCGCGGCAATGTCGATCTTGGTCATGGTCATCATCGCTTCGAAGGCCCGCTTGGCCATGGCTTTGTCAGGACTGCCGACCGCTTCAAGCAACACCCGCGGGCTGATCTGCCACGACAAACCCCACTTGTCCTTGCACCAGCCACAAGCGCTTGCCTGGCCGCCGTTGTCGATGATGGCGTTCCACAAACGGTCCGTTTCGGTCTGGTCTTCAGTTGTAATCTGGAATGAAAAGGCCTCGTTGTGCTTGAACACCGGCCCGCCGTTGAGGCCGACGCAAGGAATACCGATCACCGTGAAATCAACGGTGATCACATCGCCCTCCTTGCCCGACGGATAATCACTTGGGGCATGGTAGACAGCGTTCACCGCACTGTCGGGAAAGGTTTTTGCGTAGAACCGCGCAGCTTCCTCGGCGTTGCCGTCGTACCAGAGGCAGATCCTGTTTTTATTGTTCATTCCGCTTCTCCGAAAGGGACTGGACGATAAAGTCTAGCAGTCCCCCCGAACGTTGCAGATGGCCGGGCCTCAGGTAAACAGATCGACCCCCAACTGGAACGCAACCCACAATGCCAGGCCTGTGGCAAACACCAGCGCGATGTTCTCGAACAGGTTGTTGCGGTACTCCTTGCCCAGCAAGGACTTCTGGTTGGACATGATCAACAGGCCCAAGGAGATCACTGGCAAGCCGACGATGTTCAGCGCGTTGACGCCGATGGTCAGCGTGACGAAGTCCGGCATGCCCGGCAGCGACCAGATCAGTGGCGTCACCAGGATGAACAGCATGAACCATTTGTGCATCGGGTCACGGTGGAACTCTTTGCCGTAACGCTCCCGGCGCTCGGGGCGCACATGCTGGAAGGCGTCGGTGATGAGCATCGGGAACGCCGTGGTCTTGCCAGAAATGCTGGCGAACAGCGTGGCGAACACACCCACGAAAAATACGTACCAACCGATCGGACCAAAGAATATTTCCAGGGCCTTGCCCAGGTCGCCCAGGGTTTTGACCTCGATGCCGTTGGGTCGCAGGATTTCCGCGCCGACGATCCAGATGGCCAGGTTGATGATGATCCCGACAAACACCGCAAACAGCAGGTCGTTGCGCTGGATACGCTTGTGTTCAGGTCCTACCCAGCCCTTCTGGCGCATCACATACGGATGAACGAAGTTGGCGATGGAACCGGCCACTGCGCCGATCACCGAGACGGCCACCAACAGCGCGCCATGCACGCCTTCATCGGGCGGAATGCTGAAGCCGATGGTGCCTTTGACGATGCCGGCGACATCCGGGCCGGACATCACCGCCAAGGCCAGGAACGCCAGCGTCATGATCGCCAGCAGCCCTTTCATCACGCCTTCGATCATAGAATAGATATTGCGCCCGACGAGCATCCATACCGCCAATACCACCGCCACCGAACACAGCAGCGGGTAGTCAATCTTGAGCAGCATGGCCAGGGCCTCACCGGCCCCCTTGATCATGTAGGCATTCATCAGGTGCCCCATGAGCAGCGCGTACACCAGCAGGAACCAGGCGAAAAACGGATTGAGCTGGGCATACCCCTGCAGGATGGTCATGCCCTGGTTATTGCAGAGCTGGAAGCGCGCGATGATGTTGACGATCAGGTAGCGCAGCAGCAGAGAGACCGCCAGCACCCACATCATCGCGTAGCCGTAGTTCGCGCCGGCCACGGATGACGTGATGAGATCGCCGGCGCCCAGCCAGGAAAGAACGGCGATGATGCCTGGGCCGAGAAGCTTCAGCAGGCGTACGAAACGGCTTTGCACGGGCGCCGCAGCTTGTTCCTCAGCGGTAGGAATGCTCGTCATGGGTGAATCTCCGTTTATTTTTTTTGTAAGAAACGGCCACAGTCGAACATATTAGATACGACGTCGTACAACCATTATTAATCTGTAATTATGTATAAATATTTCACGGCATTTGCTCCGAAATGCCGCTATATCAAGCAGCAGATTGCCCACTAACCCCTCATTTGTTCACCGTTATCGATCATCCAGCGCACTATCGCCGCCAACGGCACCCGATGTTGCCGCAGGGCGCACCAACCGAGACGTTGATGGCGATACAGCTCGACATAATGGCTGAGCAGCACGTGGCTACCGTCCTCGGCCAACCGCAGTTCCACCTCACGGCAATGCAATGCATCCGGCTGGAGCAAACGCATTCGCCGATGCAAGACCAGCGCCTCGTTACTCATCAGCGGCCCCTTCCTCCTGGCATTGCGGATTGTCCTCCACCACCGCCCCCAACTTGCCCTGGGCGACAAGATCGGCACGCCGCTGCGCCGTGGCATCGCGAAGGGCCGCGTAGTAGTCCGCTTCGGTCTGCAATCGATCGGTGATTGGCAACGCCTCGGCACGGCCATCGACAATGCCGCCGACGGTGTTGATCGTGCCCAGGGTCTCGACCGTGCTGCTGTTGTCGCCGAACGGGTCGACGGCAAAACTCAGCACTTTGCCCGTCGCATCCCGCAGGTTGGCGCTGCCCAGCAGTGGCAGTTCCAGGATGGGCCCAGGGGCGAGGTTCCAGACGCCGAAGGTCTGGCCGAAGTCGGCCTTGTGGCGCTCGATGCCCAGTTTGCCCGACACGTCGATCAGCCCGACGATGCCCGCCGTGGAGTTGATGACGAAACGGCCCAGTGTGTTGACCGAACGCTGGGCATTGCCTTGCAGCAGGTCATTGATGAACACCTTGGGCTCGCCGAAGTTCGCCACGAAGTTGTGCACACCGGCCTGGAACATCTCCGGCAGCTTGCGATAACCACGGGCCACCGGTGCCAGTGCGTAGTCATCCACGGTTCGGTTGAAGGCGAAGATGCCACGGTTGACGGGTTCGGCGGGATCGTAAACGGTGTAGGTCGCGCTTTCACACGAGCCTGGTTTTGCGGCTGGCGTGCTGGAGCAACCACTGGCGAGTGCCGCCAATACAACCACGACGGTGGAGCGAACGAACAACGGAACGGGCTGGGTGATCGGCATACGGGATGATCTCGGCGAGGATTGGAGGCGATACCTGTCAACTAAAGAACCGATGCCAGGCACAACGTTTGTGAAGAGGAGGATGCTTGCTGTGGGAGCAAGGCTTGCCCGCGATGCAGGCGACGCGGACTTTCAAATATCGAGGCGCCTGTTTCGCGAGCAAGCTTTGCTCCCACAGAGATTCCCTTGTCACAAGGGTTGTACAGGACTGGCTTGTTTTAACTGACCGACATCAAGGCCATCCTGCCGCCGTTTTTTTTCCCGCAGATTTCCACAATATTGCCCGCCAGCAACTTTATTACCGGGTTGAAATATATGACGCAGGCCCTGGATTGACCCTAGTATTCCCCCTGTATTCATTACCCTGCGTGCCCACCGTGAGCCATTTATTACTGGTGGACGATGACCTCGAAGTCCTCGCCCTCTTGCGCAAATTCCTCGAACAACATGGCTATAGCGTGGACGTGGCCGCCGACGGCAATGCCCTTTGGCAAGCGGTGGAACGCCAGGTGCCGGACCTGATCATCCTCGACGTCATGTTGCCGGGGGACAACGGCCTGGTGCTGTGCCAACGGCTGCGGGCCGAGCACACGGTCGGCATCATCATGCTCACTGCCATGGGCGAATTGAGCGACCGCGTCGTCGGCCTGGAGCTGGGAGCGGACGATTACCTGACCAAGCCGTTCGACGCCCGGGAGTTGTTGGCCCGGGTGCGTGCCGTGCTGCGGCGCACCGGTGAAGCCAGGGCCACGCTGAACGACTCGTCCCGGCCAATCCTGGAGTTCGAAAACTGGCAGTTGGACGTCACCCGGCGCGAATTGCGCTCACCGGACAAGGTCATGATCCCGCTGTCCAGCGGCGAGTTCGAATTGCTGCTGGTGTTTGCCGAACACCCACGCCGGGTGCTGACGCGCCAGCAGTTGCTGGACCTGGCCCGTGGGGAAACCTTCGAGGCGTTCGATCGCAGCATCGACGTCCAGGTCAGCCGCCTGCGACGCAAGTTGGAAACCGACATCCCCGGCGCCTCGATGATTCGCACCGTGCGTAACAGCGGCTATCTGTTCAGCCCCCACGTGGTGAAGCGATGAAGCGCTCGCGCCCGGGCACTCATCGACCAAGGGACACGGTGGCGCGCTGGATTGCCCTGACCACCATGATCGCCATGCTGACCCTGCTCGCCCTCAACGAGCTGTTCAGCCTGCTGGCCGGTACCTGGGCGCGCCCTCCCCTGATGGAAACCGGCCTGATGGAAAGGGCCGCCACCATCACCCGCATCATCGACTCCGTCGCCCCCGAACAACGGCCGGCGATTGCCAAGGCCGCGAGCAACCAGGCATTCAACGCGCAATGGCTACAACGCCATGAGGATGCCCGGCTACCGCTGATCGATGACCCGGAATTCAGCGAAGGCTCGGCGCTCCTGCGCCAGCAATTGGGCCGACCGGACGCCAGGATCGAAGCCTACGAACCGGCCGACTGGCCGGCCAACCAAGCGGACGCGCGCTACGCGGTGATCATCGAACTGGCCGACCATTCCTGGGTGATTTTCTCCGTGCCGTCGCGCAGTTGGGGGCTGGGAGAATGGGCGCGCAACCTGATCATCATCGCGCTGATCCTGCTCTCGACGTTTATCGTCGCGCTGATCGCCACCCGGCACTTGGCCGCACCGCTGGAACGCTTTGCCGAAGGTGCGCGGCGCTTTGGCGTCGACCACCAGGCGCCACCGATTCCAGTCATCGGTCCCCACGAAATCCGCCAGGCGATCCTCGCGTTCAACGCCATGCAAGCCCAGCTCAAGCACTTCCTTCAGGACCGCACCCAGATGCTCGCGGCCATCTCCCATGACCTGCGTGCACCGTTGACCCGCATGCGCCTGCGCGGCGAGTTCATCGAGGATGCCGAGCAGCAATCGCGCCTGTTCCGGGACGTGGATGAAATGCAGGCGATGGTCAATTCCGCCTTGGAGTTCTTTCGCGACGATGCCCGGCTGGAACATGCCACCGCGTTCGACCTGGCAGAACTGCTGCACACCATCGTCGATGACCTCAAAGACGCCGGCACCGAGGTCGCATTCGAAGGCGCCCAGCGCTTCGTGTACGTCGGCCGGCCCATCGGCATCAAGCGCGCCTTGGTCAACCTGATCGACAACGCGATCAAGTATGGCGGCGAGCCGACGGTTCGGCTCCAAGCCGACGCCCACCGGGTGGACATTCGCATCCTCGACCATGGGCCGGGCATTGATGCGCAACACCTTGAGCAGGTCTTCACGCCGTTCTTTCGCATCGAAGGCTCGCGCAACAAGCACACCGGCGGCGTCGGGCTGGGCCTGTCGGCGGCCCGGGCGACGATACTGGAGCATGGCGGGACACTGACCCTGAGGAATCGCAAGGGTGGCGGGTTGGAGGCCAGGGTCTCGCTGCCGCTTGGCTGAAGTGTCCCGATGCATCGATCCGCGCTAAACAATCAGCGCCTTCCTCGGTAGGATGTCGGGCCTTTCCGGCCGGGTCCCTGTCCCGGCAAGGCGCTCTTGTTTGTATCGCTCGGCTCCATGTGCCCTCGCTCGCGCTTACGACAGACAAGAATCGACGGAGCCAAACCAAGGAATTCACCGATGATTCTTATCATTTATGCGCACCCCTACCCCGACAAATCGCGGGTCAACCAGCAGATGCTCAAGCGAGTATCCAGCCACCCGGACGTGGTCATACGTTCGTTGTATGCGCTTTATCCCAACTTCGATATCGATGTCGAAGCGGAACAGCGAGCAGTGGAGCAAGCAGATCTGGTCGTCCTCCAGCACCCGATGTACTGGTACAGCACCCCGCCGCTGCTGAAACTGTGGATCGATAAAGTCTTCACCCACGGCTGGGCCTATGGCAAAGGCGCCACGGTGCTCAAGGACAAGCGGTTGCTGTGGGCCGTGACCACGGGTGGCGAACAGGATCATTTCCAGATCGGCGCCTACCCAGGTTTTGCAACGTTGGCCCAACCCCTCCACGCCACGGCCATCTATTGCGGCATGCGCTGGCTGGACCCCGTTGCCGTGCATGGCGCGTATGCCGCCGACTCCGAGGCCCAACGCGCCCAAATAGAACAGTACGGCGAACGCCTGGCCGCCTGGAAGGAAGATTGAGATGGAGACGCACAGCCTGATTGAAATGCTGATCTACCTGGCCTCGGCGACGCTGATCGTACCGATTGCCGTTCGGTTTGGCCTGGGCCCCGTGCTGGGTTATCTGCTGGCCGGGTGCATCATCGGCCCGTGGGGGCTGAAGCTGATTACCGATGTAAAGGCGATTCTGGAATTCGCTGAAATCGGCGTGGTGCTGATGCTGTTCATCATCGGCCTTGAGCTCGATCCCAAGCGGCTCTGGGCCCTGCGCCGGATGGTCTTCGGTGGAGGCGCCTTGCAGATGCTCGCCTGCGGCGGTGCGATCGCAACATTCTGCGCGGCCCTGGGCCTGAACTGGACGGCGGCGCTGCTGGTCGGCCTGACCCTGAGTCTGTCCTCCACGGCCATCGCCATGCAGGCCATGAGCGAACGCAACCTGACCACCACCGCCGTCGGCCGCAGCAGCTTTGCCGTGCTGCTGTTCCAGGACATCGCGGCCATTCCGCTGGTGGCGATGATTCCGTTGTTGTCGGCCCACGGCGACACGCCTTCAGGCACGGCACTGTTGCTATCGATTGGCAAAATCGTCGCGGCCATCGCCATCGTCGTGCTGTTGGGGCGCTACGTGACGCGACCGCTGCTGCGCTTCGCCGCACGCTCAGGCTTGCGCGAGATTTTCAGTGCCGTCGCACTTTTCCTGGTGTTCGGCTTCGGCTTCCTGCTGGAGGAAGCCGGCTTGTCGATGGCCATGGGCGCATTCCTCGCCGGCGTGCTGCTGGCAAGTTCCGAATACCGCCATGCCCTGGAGAGCGACATCGAGCCGTTCAAGGGCCTGCTGCTGGGGCTGTTTTTCATCGGTGTCGGCATGTCGATCGATTTCGGCACGTTGATCAACGCACCGCTGAAAGTCCTCACCCTGACCCTGGGCTTCATCCTGATTAAATTGCTAGTGATCAAGACCATCAGCCGCTTCTTGAATGTCCCTGCCGGCCAGCGTTCCTGGCAAGCGGTGTTGCTGGGCCAGGGCAGCGAATTCGCCTTCGTGGTGTTCGGTGCCGCGACGCTGGCCGGGATCCTGACCGACCAATGGGGCAAGAGCCTGACCCTGGCGGTGGCGTTGTCCATGTGCCTGACGCCTTTGCTGATCCTGCTGCTGGATCGCTTCGAGTCCGTCACCCAGAAAAACAAGCGCGAATCCGACCTCGTCGACCAGCAGAATCCCCGCGTGATCATCGCCGGCTTCGGCCGCTTCGGGCAGATCGCCGGACGCCTGCTGATGTCCTGCGGCGTCGACGTGGTGGTTCTGGATCACGACCCTGACAACATCGAGACGCTGCGCAAATTCGGCGTGAAAGTCTTTTATGGCGATGCCACGCGCCTCGACTTATTGCATGCGGCCGGTGCGGCCCAAGCGGTGGTCTTGATCAACGCCATCGACAACCAGGAAGACAACCTGACGCTGACCCGACTGGCCCAGGAGCACTTCCCGGCGTTGCAGTTGATCGTACGGGCGCGGGACATGGGCCACCTCATCATGCTGCGGCAGATGGGCGTGGAGGCGGCCGAGCGGGAGACCTTCGAGAGTGCGCTGTCCTTAGGTCGCAGCGCGCTGGAGCGCATGGGCGTCGGGGCTTACGAAGCGCGTGAGCGCGCGGATCAGTTCCGCCGATTGAACCTCAAGATGCTGGAGGAAATCGTCGCCCAGCCGGAAGACGACCTCAAGTTCCGACATGACGCCTACCGCCGCGCCAATGCGTTGCTCACGGAGATGTTCAACGAAGACCGTGCCCACCCCGTGGACAACTGGCCGGAACACCATCGCAACGAAACCGACAAGACGCCGGGCTGACCGACGTCACACCCGCCCGAACTTGCGTCGGTAGGCCATCGGCGTCAGCCCGGTCAGCGCCTTGAACATGCGCTGCAAGTTGGAGCTGCTGCTGAAACCCAGCTCGGCGCCGATGCTGGCCAGGGGCAGCGAGGTCAACGTCAGGCGCTCGCTGACCTGGTTCAACTTGGTGCGCCGGGCGTAGGCCGCGACGGCCTGACCCGTTTCACGGCTGACCTTGCGCGCCAAGGTGCGCTCGGACACCGCCAGCGCGCTTGCCAGGGCCGGCACGGTGATCCCCTCGGCCGGCATCTGCTCGATCAACCCATGCAACTGCCGCAGCCATCCGCTGGGTTGCTCGATCAGCGTGCTGCCCTGGAACGCCGCATGGGGAATGGCCGGACGCGGTAGCACCATGAGCCGGGTGATGTCGCGCAGGACGTCGCTGCTGACGCTGCGCTCGATGAGTTTTTCGGCGATGGGCAGGTAGCCGTTCACCCCGGACGCGGTCGCCGTGCGCGCGTTGAACACGCAGTTCTGTTCGCTTTGCCAATGAACCTTTCGGTATTGCTGTTGCATCGCTTGCGCCAGCCACCAGGTCACCGTCGCGCCCTGCCCGTCCAATCGACCGCTGGCGGCCAGCAGGCAGACACCGGTGCAATAGGACCAGAGCTGCAGTGCTCGGGCTTGCTTCGACAACGCGCTCGAAAGGGCTGTTTGCTCGGCGAGCACCGCACTCACCTGCTCGGCGGACTCGGCCCAGAAACCAGGCACCAGGACGGCATCCAGCCCGGTGCTGCCCAAGGCCGCTTCCGCGTGCAGTGTCACGCCGTGGGCACACAGCACCGACCCGGCCTGCAACGCGATGTAGCGCGCCTCGAACAGCGCCCGCCCTCGCCTGCGGTTGGCGGCGTGCAGCAGATCGGCAAAGGCGAACAGGCCAGCGGGCATGCAGCCGGGAAACAGGAGCAGACCGATTCGGAGTTTTTGGGTCATGGCATGAAACGAATCAAAGATGTCAGATCCGGCCATTATGCACACCGGACCGGATCGGCACCATGAAGCACTCGCTCAACAGGAACGCCTCATGAACATCCAGCAGATCCGTAACGCCACGATCCTTCTTGAATTCGGCCCCTATCGCGTGCTCGTCGACCCGATGCTGGCAGACAAGGGCACGCTGCCGCCGCTTCGACTGTTTGGTGCCAACCAGCGCAATCCGCTGGTGGCGCTTCCGGCGTCAACAGCGAAGGACCTGGAGACGGTCACGCACTGCCTGATCACCCACTGCCAGAAAGGCCATTTCGATCATTTGGACCGCGCGGCCAAGTGCTGGCTGAGGGAAAGACAGATCCCGGTCATCTGCACACCCCATGACGCCCCGTACCTGGCCAAGCGTGGCTTGAACGTCCAGCCACTTGCCCAGGCACATGACCAACCCAACCCCTTCCTCGGCGGCACCATTCGCTCCGTGAGATGCACCCACGGGCTGGGCTTGGTGGGCAAGTTGATGGAACACGGCGTCGGCTACCTGATCGAGCTGCCCGGCGAACCGAGCGTCTACCTCACCGGCGACACCGTGCTCACCTCCACCGTGCGCGAATTCGTCTTGCGCCACCAGCCGCAGGTCAGCGTGGTGCCGGCAGGCGGGGCACGGTTCGACATTGGCGGCGACATCATCATGGGCATCGACGAGACGCTGGAATTCACCCGCCTGAGCCGTGGGACCGTGGTGGCCAATCACTTGGAAGCGATCAGCCACTGCCCGACGACCCGCAAGGCCTTGGCCGAGGCCGCCGCGAGGGCTGGTGTTGGAGGTCGGTTGTTGATACCGGAGGATGGTGAGAGGTTGGTTTTCCAGGCGGCCTAGATTGCATCCAGCTCGGCGAGCAGTTGCGCAGGAATCGTCAGTTCACTCGCCGTGAGGTTTTCCCGCAGGTGCGCCACGGACGATGTGCCGGGAATCAACAGGATATTCGGCGCGCGTTGCAGCAACCACGCCAGGGCCACGCACAGCGGTGACGCCTGCAAGCGCGCCGCCACGCTGGACAGGGTTTCCGATTGCAGTGGCGTAAACCCACCCAGCGGGAAGAACGGCACGTAGGCGATGCCCTGCCGGCCCAGGTCGGCGATGAGTTGTTCGTCGTCGCGATGGGTCAGGTTGTAGTGGTTCTGCACGCAGACCACCTCGGCAATGCCCTGGGCCTCCTTGACTTGTGCGGCTGTGACGTTGCTCAGGCCCAAGTGGCGGATCAGGCCTTGGCGCTGCAGCTCGGCCAGTGCCGTGAAGGATGCCTCGATGGAGTCTTCGGTGGGCGCATGCAGGTCGCCCCACACCCGCAGGTTGACCACGTCCAGGACCTCCACGTCGAGGTTGCGCAGATTATCGTGGACCGCACGGGTCAATTCGGCGGGGCTGTGGGCCGGGTTCCAGGACGCGTCGGCACCGCGCACGGCGCCGACCTTGGTCACGATGACCAGGTCCTGGGCGTAAGGGTGCAGCGCTTCACGGATCAACCGGTTGGTGACATGGGGCCCGTAGAAATCGGCGGTGTCGATATGGTTGACCCCGCTCGCCAACGCTTCGCGCAGCACGGCGACGGCGGCGGCCGGGTCTTTCGGCGGGCCGAAGACCTGGGGCCCCGCCAACTGCATCGCGCCATAGCCCATGCGATTGACCGTGCGCTCGCCCAATAAAAAGTTGCCCGCCTTGTCTGCAATGTTCATCTCGTAGCCCTCGGATCGATGTGAGTGGGCCGACTATAGGCGTTGACCATTCCCGTGATAATCAGGTGCAATCAGCACGGGTTGTACGGTGGAGAGAACAATGGCGACGGATATTCAAGACTTGCTGGCCTTCGTGGCGGTGGTCAATGCGAAGGGCTTTCGTGAAGGCGCGCGGTTGAGCGGCAAGTCCGCGTCGAGCCTCAGCGACGCCGTACGGCGGATGGAAAGCCGGCTCGGCGTGCGCCTGCTCAACCGCACCACCCGCAGCGTGGTGCCGACCGAGGCCGGCGCCCGGTTGATGGAACGCATCGTGCCGGCCCTGGGCGAAGTCGAGGCGGCGATGGACGTGGTCAACGATTTTCGCGACCGCCCTTCCGGCACCCTCAGGCTGAACGTGCCCGTCAGCGCCGCCCGGCTGGTGTTGCCGGCGATTATCACGCCGTTCCTGAAAAGCTACCCCGACATCCGCCTGGAAGTGGTCACCGAAGAGAGTTTCGTCGACATGCTGGCAGCTGGCTGTGACGCGGGGATTCGCTACGACGAACGCCTGGAGCAAGACATGATCGCCATCCCCATCGGCCCGCGGTTCCAGCGCTTCGCCACGGCCGCGGCACCGGCGTACCTCGACGCCCGGGGCCGCCCCGAACATCCACGGGACCTGCTGGGGCATGCCTGCCTGACGGGCAAGTTTCCCAGCGGCGCCCTGCCCTTGTGGGAATACGAACGTGACGGCGAAACCGTGAGCGTCGACCCGAGCGGCCCGTTGATCGTGCGCATCGGCGGCGCCATGGACCTGGCGGTGCAGGCGGCGGTGGATGGGCTGGGCATTGTCCACCTGTTCGAGGACTGGCTACGGCCCCACCTGGACAGCGGCGCCCTCGAACCGGTGCTCGAACCCTGGTGGCAGCGTTTTACCGGGCCGTTCCTCTACTACCCTGGCCGGCGCTACTTGCCTTCGCCGTTGAGGGCGTTTGTGGACTTCATCCATGCACAACGCTGTGGGAGCGAGCCTGCTCGCGAAGGCGCCAGCACATTCAGCATTGATGCAAGCTGATCCACCGCTATCGCGAGCAGGCTCGCTCCCACAGGGGCTTGGCGGTGTAGCTGAAAATCCTGACCCACCACAACTCCATTGTGGGAGCGGGCTTGCCCGCGAAGGCGCCAGCACATTCAGCATTGATGCAAGCTGACACACCGCTTTCGCGAGCAAGCCCGCTCCCACAGGGGCTCGGCGGTGTAGCTGAGAATCCTGACCCACCACAACTCCATTGTGGGAGCGGGCTTGCTCGCGAAGGCGGCGGCACATTCAGCATTGATGCAAGCTGATCCACCGCTTTCGCGAGCAGGCTCGCTCCCACAGGGGCTCGGCGGTGTAGCTGAGAATCCTGACCCACCACAACTCCATTGTGGGAGCGAGCCTGCTCGCGAAGGCGTCAGTGCATCCACCCAATTGCCCGCTCGTCTCCCCGCCGCGAGGATTTTCGAACCAAGCATTTCGCCACGGGTTCGGACCTACATGACACCGCCGAAAGCCACGGCAACCACGGTTTGAACGGCGGGTACATCAAGGCTTCTTCGCGTTTCACTGCCGGAGTTTTCGCTATGTGTGACGGTCTGGTTCAACACGTTTCTTCAAAAGATTCCCTGGCGTACTTCGCCCAGCGAGACACCTCCGGCAGCCGTTTCGGTACATCCGTCACGCCCCTGGACCTGTACGAGACAACGCCGCCCAAGGCTCAGGAGCGGCACAGCCTGGTCAAGCCGAATATGCAGGTCAGCGCCATTCGCCGTCGCGGTGGGCACTTGGAATGCATCAAGGTGCGCTGGGGCTGGTCGCCGATCTGGTCGGTGGGCACCATGCCGCCGCTGACGCACCTGCCCTTGCACCTGGTCATGCGTTCCAAGGTTTTCGATCCCATCAAGCACGAAGGCCGCGTGCTGGTCGCCGTGGAGGGCTGGTATGAGTCGCAAGCACCCGCCTCGCCGTCACAGGCGCCACGCCTCACCTACATGACCGCTCGGCAATCAGCGCCGATCTTCCTGGCCGCCCTGGCCCAGGCCAGCGAGACCCCGTTTGGGTGTGACGGCTTGGCCCTGGTGACCTATGGCGACATCGCCAACCAGCAACAACGGGTGCTGGCGTTCAGCGCCGAGGATGCACTCGACTGGCTGGAGCCCGAGCTGGGATGGGAACAGGCACAACAATTGGTCGCACGCCTGAACGGCACGCAACCGCCCCTTGAACCGGCGCAAACCACCCAATGTCCTGCCCAGGGCGGACTTTGATTCCAGGAGATGAAGCCATGTACGTGATCATGGGCGCCACCGGCCACGTTGGATCGGCCACGGCCCGGGCCTTGCTGGCGCCAGGGCATGCCGTGATCGTCATGACCCGCAATGCCAGCCACGCCGCTGAATGGCACGCCAGGGGCGCTCAAATCGTCGAAGCCGATGCTGAGAATGTCGAGTCATTGCGTGCCGCCTTTCGGCTCGGGCGCAGGGCGTTCATTCTCAACCCGCCCGCCGCGCCCAGTACCGATACCGACACGGTGGAACGACGCACGGTCGCCAACATCCTCGCCGCCCTTGACGGCTCGGGCCTGGAGAAAATCGTCGTGCAATCCACCGCCGGCGCCCAGCCCGGTGAGCGCATCGGCGATCTCAGCGTCTTGTGGGAATTGGAAGAAGGCGTGCGCAACCAGTCGATCCCAGCGGCGATCAATCGCGGGGCTTACTACATGAGTAACTGGGACAACCTGCTCGACACCGCCCGCGAAACCGGCAAGCTGCCCACGCTATTCCCCGCCGACCTGGCGTTTCCCATGGTAGCGCCCCGGGACCTGGGTGAAGTCGCCGCCGCGCGCCTGCTTTCGCCGATTGACGACGTTGGCGTGCGTCATGTGCAAGGGCCTCGCCTGTACTCGCCCAACGATGTGGCACGGGCGTTTTCCCAGGCGTTCGGCCGGCCGGTCGAGGTCCAGGTGATACCCAGGGACCAATGGGAAAGCAGTTTCCAGAGCCTCGGTTTCAGCCCCGCTGCGGCGCAGTCCTATACGCGCATGAGCGCCGTCAGCCTCGACAGCGGCTTCGACGTGGGCGATGACGCGGCCCTGCACGGCACCACGACGGTGGAGGCCCACATCCAGGCGCTGGTGCAAAACCGAGGGCTGGAAACGCACGGATAAAGGAATACAGGAACGGCGCGGCAATGGACGGTAAACTGCGGCGGTCCTTTTTCTTTCCTGCATGAGGCTTTGCATGAGCAACCCAGACATCACGTTTATTCCAGATCCGGATACCGATTCGATTTCCTCGGATGTCGCCGGCTTCGGCGGCCTGCTGGTTTCAACGCAAATCCCCACCCGCGCCGATGGCAGCCTGGAACTGGGCGACATCACGCTGCAGAGCGAATGCACACTGCAAGCCCTGAAGACCGCCTTGGAGGGTGCCGGCAGTTCCATGGACCGGGTGTTGCACCTGACCATTTACTTGACCGACATGGCGGATCGCGCCGCGTTCAACGAGGTCTACCAACGCTTCTTCGCCAACCCTTGGCCGGTTCGCGCCGCCGTGGGCGTGGCATCGTTGGCGGTTGAAGGGATGAAAGTGGAAGTGACGGCGATGGCGGCGAAGGGTTAAGCGGACGCACTGCACCGTTGTAGCACTGCACTGCTTTTGTGGCGAGGGAGCTTGCTCCCGCTGGGTGGTGAAGCCGCCCCAAAATTTCTGCATTGAGCAAAAAAACTTGGGCCTGCTGCGCAGTCCAGCGGGAGCAAGCTCCCTCGCCACAGGGGTTTGGCTGGCAATCGCTTAACAAATCCCCGCCTATACTTCTCTGCCAATCCCCACTGGGGCCTGCACTTCCAACAATAAAAAGCAGAGGTGGAACATGGTCTGGCAACAAGTCTACGATCCCTTCGGTAATGCGGTGCTGTCGACGCTCCTGGCGGCGGTTCCGGTGGTGGTGATGCTGGCGTCCCTGGCGTTCTTTCATGTCAAGGCGCACCTGGCGGCGTTGTACGCCCTGGCCTCGGCCTTGCTGATCGCGATCTTCGCCTTCGGCATGCCCGCCGGCATGGCCGGTTCGGCGGCGTTGTATGGCGCGGCCAACGGCCTGCTGCCCATCGGCTGGATTGTGCTCAACATCATTTTCCTGCACCGGCTGACCACCGAAAACGGCTCGTTCAAGGTCCTGCAGGACTCCCTCGCGCGCATCACCGACGACCGGCGCCTGCAATTGCTGCTGATCGCCTTTTGCTTCGGCGTGTTCTTTGAAGGCGCCGCGGGTTTCGGTACGCCAGTGGCGGTGACCGGGGCGATCCTGATCGGGCTCGGGTTTTCACCCTTGGCCGCCTCGGGCCTGGCACTGATCGCCAACACCGCGCCCGTGGCCTTCGGCGCCCTCGGCACACCGATCATCACCCTGGCCAAAGTCACCGGGCTGGATGAAATGGAATTGTCGATGATGGTCGGTCGGCAGTTGCCGTTCTTCTCGGTGCTGGTGCCGTTCTGGTTGATCTGGGCCTTCGCCGGGTGGCGCAAGATGCTGGAGGTCTGGCCGGCGATCCTGGTGGCCGGCGTCAGCTTCGCCATCCCGCAGTTCCTGGTGTCCAACTACCACGGGCCGATGCTGGTGGATGTCATCGCCGCGTTGATCTCAATGGCCTGCCTCACCGGTTTCCTCAAGATCTGGAAACCGGCCACGGTGCATACGTCCGCGGCGTTGACGGGGCGCCACGATGACTCGAAGATCGACGCGAGCGAACAGCAGCAACCGGTCACCACCGGCGCTTTCGGCAGTGACAATCGCCCCGCCGTGCTGCGTGCCTGGATGCCCTGGATCATCCTCACGGTATTCGTCTTCGCCTGGGGCACCCAGGGCTTCAAGAATCTGTTCGACACCCGCCCGGCACTGGACCCGCAAACCCAATCGGTCAAGCTTGACCCTCAAGGCAAGCCGATGCGCGAGGCCAATCCGATCTTCTCGCCGCTGCTGACCTTCGGCACCATTCACCAGCAGATCGAAAAAGTCCCACCCGTGGTCCCGCAGCCGAAAACCGAGGAAGCGGTCTACAAGTTCAACTGGTTCACCGCCACGGGCAGCGGCATCTTCCTGGCGGCGATTCTCGGTGGTTTGCTGATGGGCTACTCCATCCCGCAACTGGTGCGCCACTACCTGCGAACGCTGTGGGTGGTGCGCTACTCGCTGATCACCATCGTGGCGATGCTGGCGTTGGGGTTCCTCACGCGTTATTCAGGCCTGGACGCGACCATGGGCCTGGCCTTCGCCGCCACGGGCATTTTTTATCCGATGTTCGGCACCCTGCTGGGCTGGCTCGGCGTGGCGCTGACCGGTTCGGACACGGCGTCCAACGTGTTGTTCGGCGGTTTGCAACGGGTGACGGCGGAACAGTTGGGCATCAGCCCGGTGCTGATGGCCGCGGCCAACAGTTCTGGTGGGGTGATGGGAAAAATGGTCGACGCCCAGTCGATCGTGGTCGCCTCGACCGCGACCCGTTGGTACGGCCACGAAGGCGAAATCCTGCGCTACGTGTTCTTCCACTCGGTGGTATTGGCGATTCTGGTGGGCGGGCTGGTGACGCTGCAGGCGTACGTCGAGCCGTTCACGCAGATGGTGGTGGGCGGACGTTGATAGATGGGGACGTGAGGATGTGCTTTTGTGGCGAGGGAGCTTGCTCCCGCTGGGCTGCGTAGCAGCCCTTGTTTTGCGATTGCTGCGCAATCGAGCGGGAGCAAGCTCCCTCGCCACAGTAAGCACGCTTACCTTTAAACGCTTGGGTGTTACTGAACGCTTTTCAGCTTGACCACATCACCGGACACCGAGGTGGTGTAGCCGGTCAGGACCCAGGCCCAGAACCAGTTTTCCTGGACTTGGGTGTTGATCATGGCGTCGCCGCCCTTGGCCTTGATCGCGGCGGTCTGGGCGCGCACGAAACGGTTGTTCTGGCGGATCGGGATCACGCCGAACAGCAGCAGGCCGGTGGCCTTGGCTTCACTGTGGCCGACAACGGTGTATTGGCTGCTGTCGTATTGCTGGGTTTTCATCGGGGTGCCGGTGCAACCCGCCAGGGCCAGGCCGAACACCGCGCAGGCGATAACTTTGCTGATGTGGTTCATTTGACGCTCCATGGGAAGACGCCCGGGATCCGTCTCTCGGGCGGCGCGTACTCTAACCGATCAGCAACAAATTGACACACCATAATCCGCCCAATTCGGCGCCTCAAAGGCTCATCGCAGAGCCATCCGTCAGGTGCGCCTCCAGCGAAACAGACCCTCGTCGATAACATGAAAACTACGCCACGGAAGGCAGTTCTTTGTCTTGACGGCCGCCAGATAGCGGCCGGTCCCGTTGGAGGGTTTCATCATGATTGACGTGACTGTCTGGAGCGTAACACTGCCGGTGCAAACGCCGGCGCAGGTCGTGGCGACCAAAGCCATGCCGACCTTGAAGAACAAGTATTTCGACAATAACGGCCAGCGGATCGTCTTCTGGGCGCCCGTCACCGGCTCCCATACCGGTAACAGCAAATACCCACGTTCCGAACTGCGGGAAACCAGCCGGGACGGGAAACACCGCAATTGGCGCTACAACAGTGGCACCAATACCCTCAAGGGCGAGCTGTCGGTGAACCAGGTGCCTTCCGAAGGCCGTGTGGTGGTGGCGCAGATTCACGCCAAGAATGCGCCGACGCCCTTGTTGAAACTGGTGTACCGCTATGAAAAGGGCACCGGCAACATCGACGTGGAATACCGGGTCAAGCCCAAGGATAAGAAGAGCCCGGTGATCTTCACCGTGCCCAAGGTGCCGTTGAACAAATCCTTCTCGTATACGTTGCAAATGGACAAGCAAGGCCAGCTCTCGGTGCTGATCGGCAAGAGCGGTAAACAAGTGAAGTTGGACAAGTCCTGGCAAGGCTACAACTTCTATTTCAAGGCCGGCGTCTACACCTTGGATAACAAGGGCTATTCCAATGAAGGCGGGAAAGTGACCTACACCAAGCTGAGCGCCAGTCACAAATGACTGGCGCCCAGCCCTGCTTCAAGCCTTTGACGGCGCGACAAGCGCCTGCTGGCTACGGAAGGTAAACACAAAGCCGACCAACACCAGCAATGCGAAACCGGCAGGGAACAGCCAGATGTTCCGCCAGTCATGACCGCCCGCCACGACAAAGTGATCGGTCACCTGCCCCGCCACCCAGAAACCGATCAGCATCCCCACTCCATAGGTCGCCAGGGTAATCAGGCCCTGGGCCGAGCTGCGGAAGCGCTCAGGTGCCTTGGCGTCGGTGTAGATCTGCCCCGAGACAAAAAAGAAGTCGTAGCAGATGCCGTGCAGGGCAATGCCGGTGAACAGCATGAACGCCAGGTCGCCGTTATTGCCATAAGCAAACAATACGTAGCGCAACGCCCACGCCAGCATGCCCACCAGCAGCGCCAGCTTGATGCCGAAGCGCTGGATGAACAGCGGCAACAGCAGCATGAACAACACTTCCGAGACCTGCCCGATGGCCATTTTCGCCGTGGGGTTGGTCATCCCGGTTTCGGCAAGGAACGGGTTGGCATTCTGGTAGTAGAACGCCAAGGGAATGCAGATCAGGATCGAGGCGATGAAAAACACTAAGTAGCTGCGATCCTTCAACAGCCCCAACGCATCCAGCCCCAGCAATTGCTTGACGCCGCCAGCGCTGGCCTGTTCCTTGAGCGGTGCCGTCGCCGGCAGCGTGAAGCTGTAGAGCCCGAGGACCAGGGACGCGATGGCGGCCATCAGGAACGTATTGCGCAAGCCACCAGCCGTGATCGCTTCGCGCGAATCCCAGGCGAACACGAAGCTGATCACCACCCCGGCGACGATCCAGCCAATGGTCCCCCACACCCGGATGCGGGAGAACTCCAGCGCCGGGTCGCGCATCTGCCGGAACGCCACGGAATTGACCAGGGCCAGCGTTGGCATGTAGACCACCATGTACACCAGCACGTACGGGTAGAACACGTTGAAATCCGCCGCCGAATACAGCTGATACAGCAACACCGCGCCGAGCAGGTGCAGCACCGCCAGGATCCGTTCGGCGTTGAAGAAACGATCGGCGATCAGGCCGATGACAAATGGCGCAATGATCGCCCCCCACGATTGCGTGGAGAACGCCATGCCGATCTGCCCACCACTGGCGCCCAGGGTGCTGGAGAGAAATGTCCCCAGGGTGACGAACCAGCCGCCCCAGATAAAGAATTGCAGGAACATCATCACGCTCAGGCGTGCGTTCATCGTGGTCATGACAGTCACCGTTTTATTGTTGTTCTTGTGAAAAAAAAGCCGCACCGCTTTTGATACAAAAGGACCTCAACTGTGGGAGCAAGGCTTGCCCGCGATGGCCGCGCCGCGGTCTAACCGTTGAACCGCGTTTTCGTTCATCGCGGGCAAGCCTTGCTCCCACAATGGGTTTCCTTGCCATTGGGTTTTGGCCACAGGGTTTTGGGTGGGCGAGTTACCTCAACAGGCCCAACAACCGCCGATTGGAATCCTCATCCGCCGTGACGCTGGCAAAATCATCGAACGCCTTGCCGGTCTTGCTGATCATGTGCCGCTGGATGAACGCCGCCCCTTCAGCGGCCCCCTGTTGCGAATCCTTCAAGCAACATTCCCATTCCAGGACCGCCCAACCGCTGAAGTCGTATTGGGTCAGCTTGCTGAAGATCGATTTGAAATCGATCTGGCCGTCACCCAATGAACGGAACCGCCCGGGGCGATCGACCCAGCCCTGGTAGCCGCCGTACACCCCGGAACGGGCATCGGGGCGAAATTCGGCGTCCTTGACGTGAAACATGCGGATGCGCGCGTGGTAGCGGTCGATGAAGCCCAGGTAGTCCATCTGTTGCAGCAGCAGATGGCTGGGGTCGTAGAGAATCGCCGCCCGTGGGTGATGATCCACCGCCTCCAGGAAGCGCTCGAACGAGGCCCCGTCGTGGAGGTCTTCGCCGGGGTGGATTTCGTAGCACAGGTCCACCCCCGCCGCGTCGAAGCAATCGAGAATCGGCAACCAGCGCCGGGCCAGTTCGGCAAAACCCTGCTCCACCAGACCCGCCGGGCGTTGCGGCCACGGATACACGTACGGCCACAACAGCGCGCCGGAAAACGTCGCATGGGCCTTCAGCCCGAGACGCTGGCTGGCGCGGGCGGCCAGCTTGAGTTGCTCGATCGCCCACTCGGTCCGCGCTTGGGGCTGGCCACGCACATGGGCCGGGGCGAAGTCATCGAACAGCGCGTCGAACGCCGGGTGCACCGCCACCAACTGGCCTTGCAGGTGCGTCGACAGCTCACTGATCTCGACGCCGGCCTGGGCGCAGGTGGCCTTGAGTTCATCGCAATAGTCCTGGCTCTCGGCGGCCCGGGCCAGGTCGATGTATTGCGTGCCCGAGGTCGGCACTTGAATGGCTTTGTAGCCTTGCGAAGCGGCCCACTGAGCGATGTTGGCCAGGGTGTCGAACGGGGCTTCGGCGGACATGAACTGCGCCAGGAAAATACCGGGGCCGCGCAGGCCGCTCGGTGTTGGGTCGGGGGTATTCACAACAAGGATGCTCCAGTTTGCACGGCGGTCCATTTCGCTTCGCCACGGTGGTTGAGGATGGCGGCTTCGATGAATGCCATGCCCCGCAAACCGGTCTCGATGCCGGGTACACCGGGGGCGTCAGGGCCTTCGGCATGACTGCGAATGGCCTGGGCGAAATCGCCGTAGAGGTTGGCCATGGCTTCCAGGTAACCCTCGGGATGCCCGGCCGGCAGACGCATGCGACGTTGAGCCGCCTCGCACAGCCACGGCTGGCCGACACCGCTGCGCAGGATGCGCAAGGGTTGGTCGAAGGCGCGATGGATCAGGCTCGCCGGTTCTTCCTGGCGCCACTCCAAGGCGCCCTTGTCGCCGTAGACGCGAATCTTCAGCGGGTTCTCTTCGCCGGTGCAGACCTGGCTGGCGATCAGCGCGCCGCTGGCGCCGCCGGCCATTTTGAACAGCATCGCCACGTCGTCGTCCAACTGCCGGCCCGGAACGTGCGTGCCCAACGCCGCGCAGAGCTGCTGGATGGGTTGGTCGGCGACGAACTCGGCCAGGGAAAACGCATGGGTGCCGATGTCGCCGATGCAGCCGCCCAGGCCGGACTGCGAGGGGTCGTCACGCCACTCGGCCTGTTTGTTGCCCTGGGCGGCGACATCCTGGCTGAGCCAGCCTTGGGGGTACTCGACCAAGACTTTGCGCACCGCGCCGATCACGCCGGAGCGCACCATGTCCCGGGCCTGCCACACCATGGGGTAGCCCAGGTAGGTGTGAGCCAGACCGTAGAGGCAACGGCTGCCTTGCAGCACTTGCTTGAGGGCGAGCAACTCCTTGAGGTCCAGGGCGGCGGGCTTCTCGCTGAACACATGGAAACCGGCTTTCAAGGCCTGGCTGGCAATGGGTGCGTGAAGGTGATTGGGGGTGACGATCACCAGCAATTCCATGCGCTGGTCAAGCGGCAGCAACGCTTCGGTGTCGAGCATCTGCTGCCAGTCGTGGTAGCAACGCGACGCCGTCAGGCCCAGCGCCGCGCCGGTTTGCCGGGTGTTGTGAGGGTCGCGGCTGAACGCGCCGCAGACCAGTTCGAAACCGCCATCCAGGCCCGCCGCCTGACGATGGGCCTGGCCGATGAACGCGCCCTTTCCACCGCCGACGAAGCCCATTCTTATTTTCGGTGCTACAGGATTCATCGCGATTCTCTTCCTGTCAGGATGATGATGTAACCGGTTACATCATGGCGGAAATCTAGGCTCAGTTTCCCTCCGTGTCAAACCCAACGGGTTCACACCTGAACATTTGTCAGGCGCCCAACCTGCGGTAAGCTCCCCCACCGTACCCCTGTTCCCCGAGGTGATTTTGTCCAACATTCGTGAAGTGGCCCGGCTGGCGGGTGTTTCGGTGGCAACGGTGTCCAGAACGCTGAAATCCCCCGAGCGGGTGCTTCCCGAGACCCGCGACAAGGTCAACGCGGCGGTGGAACAGGCCGGCTATCGGCCCAACCTGATGGCGGTGCAATTTCGCTCCCGCCGCACCGGCAACCTGGTGATCCTGGTGCCGGCCATCGCCAACACGTTTTTCGCCCGGGTCATCAGTGGCGCGCAGCAGGCCGCGCAGGCGGCGGGGTACCGATTGCTGCTGTGCGACACCCAGGGCCGGGGGGAGATCGAGCGGGAATTCGCCGCCCTGGTCTACGCCCATCAGGCTGACGGGGTGATCCAGTTGCGCGCCAGCGACCCTTTCGAGTCGATACCCACTGGCGCCGACGGCCTGCCGTTGGTCAACGCCTGCGAAGTGGTCAAGGGTGCCCCCTACCCGACCATCAGCCTCGACAACCGCGCCGCCGCCCAAGCCATGACCGAGCACCTGATCAGCCTCGGCCACCGCCGCATCGGCATCATCAAGGGGCCGCGCAGCAGTCCCCTGACCCTCGACCGCGTGGCCGGCTACCAGGACGCCCTGCACCAGGCCGGCATCGCCGTCGACCCCAGCCTGATTTGCCATGGCGACTTCACCTTGAAGGCCGGTGATGACGGGGCCGGCGCGATGTTGGCGCTGGCCGACCGCCCCAGCGCGCTGTTCTGTGAAAACGACGAAATGGCCATCGGCGCGCTCCGGCGCATCAAGCACATGGGCCTGCGGGTGCCCGAGGATATTTCCCTGGTGGGCTTTGACGACATCCCATTCGCCGCCTACTGCGACCCGCCCCTGACCACCATTTCCCAGCCTGCCGAAGCGTTTGGTCAAACGGCGGTGCAGATGCTGATTGCCTTGATCGAGAAGAAGCCGATAGCCGAACGGCATGTGGTGTTGCCGTTTGAATTGACGGTGCGTGGCAGTACCGCGCCCCTGGCGTGACCGGGAACCTGTGGCGAGGGAGCTTGCTCCCGCTGGGGCGCGCAGCGGCCCCAAAGCAGGACTCAATCAACCTGACACTCCGCGCTGCCTGGTCGAGGGGCTGCTACGCAGCCCAGCGGGAGCAAGCTCCCTCGCCACAAAAAGCCTTTACGGTGCCTCGACTCGCCATCACCCCCGTTTGAACTACAGTGGAAGAACTCTGCATAAAGCCATAACAAGACGGAGAGTTTCCCATGCGAGTCAACAAGCGTTTCACCCTCCTGGCCGCCGCGGCAGCCTTGGCGGTTACCACCGCGGCCCAGGCGGCCCCGGTGTATATCAACATCCTGACGGGGGGCACCAGCGGGGTTTATTACCCGATCGGGGTCGGGCTTTCACAGATCTACAGCAACGGTATCCAGGACGCCAAGACCTCGGTGCAAGCCACCAAAGCCTCGGTGGAAAACCTGAACCTGTTGCAAGCCGGGCGCGGAGAGCTGGCCCTGGCGTTGGGCGATTCGGTGGCCGATGCGAAAAACGGCGTGGAGGATGCCGGCTTCAAGGCACCGCTGACCAAGCTGCGGGCGATTGCCGGCGCGTACCCCAATTACATCCAGATCGTTGCCAGCGAGGAGTCCGGCATCAAGACCCTGGCGGACCTCAAGGGCAAGACCGTTTCCGTGGGCGCGGCGAAGTCCGGTACCGAGCTCAACGCCCGGGCGATTTTCAAGGCCGCGGGGCTGACCTACCAGGACATGAAGGTCCAGTACCTGCCATTCGCCGAGTCGGTGGACTTGATCAAGAACCGCCAACTGGACGCCACCCTGCAATCCTCCGGCCTGGGCATGGCGGCCATTCGTGACCTGGCGTCGACGATGAAGTTGAATTACGTGTCGATTCCCACCGATGTGGTGGAGAAAATCGGCAACCCGGCCTACCAGAGCGCGATGATCCCCGCCAACACCTACGATGGCCAGGCTGATGCCGTGCCCACCGTGGCCATCACCAATATCCTGGTGACCCGCGCGGACGTCCCGGACGAAGTGGCCTACCAGATGACCAAGCTGCTGTTCGACAACCTCGCCCGCCTGGGCACTTCCCATTCGGCGGCCAAGGACATCAACCTGAAAAACGCCGCGAAAAACCTGCCGATCGCGCTCCACCCCGGTGCCGAGCGCTACTACAAGGAAGTGGGCGCGCTGTAGCCCCGATACGGCCAACGGCGCTCGACGCCGTTGGCCGTCGTGTTTTCGCCCCTTGGATGTGAACAGAAGGCAGGCACCTCATGAGTGAAGACCAGCACGGCATCGCCACGGACCCGCGGGACTGGCCCAAGACCTTGTTCTACGTGGCCTTGCTGTTTTCAGTGTTTCAGATCGTCACCGCCGCGTTTTCTCCGGTTTCCAGCATCGTGCTGCGGGCCGTGCATGTCGGCTTCCTGCTGTGGGTGGTGTTCCTCAGCTACCCGGCCTATGGCAAGCAGCGACCCTGGCAACCCTTGGCCTGGGTCCTGGGCCTGGGGGGCATGGCAACGGCCGTCTATCAATGGGTGTTCGAGGCCGACCTGATCCAGCGCTCTGGCGACCTGACCACCGCCGACATGGTCATCGGCGTGATCCTGATCGTGCTGGTGTTCGAAGCCGCACGGCGGGTGATGGGCATTGCGCTGCCGATCATTTGCGGCCTGTTCCTGGCCTATGGCCTGTTCGGCGAACATCTGCCGGGCGATTTGGCCCATCGCGGCTATGGCGTCGACCAAATCATCAATCAATTGTCGTTCGGCACCGAAGGGCTGTATGGCACGCCCACCTACGTGTCGGCCACGTATATCTTCCTGTTCATCCTGTTCGGCGCCTTCCTGGAAAAGGCCGGCATGATCAAGCTGTTCACCGATTTTGCCATGGGCCTGTTTGGCCACAAGCTGGGCGGCCCGGCCAAAGTGTCCGTGGTGTCCTCGGCGCTGATGGGCACCATCACCGGTTCGGGCATCGCCAACGTCGTCACCACCGGGCAATTCACCATCCCGCTGATGAAGCGCTTCGGCTACAAGGCCGCGTTTGCCGGCGGTGTAGAAGCCACCTCCAGCATGGGCAGCCAGATCATGCCGCCGGTGATGGGCGCGGTGGCGTTCATCATGGCCGAAACCATCAACGTACCATTCGTGGAAATCGCCAAGGCGGCGCTGATACCGGCGTGCCTGTATTTCGGCTCGGTGTTCTGGATGGTTCACCTGGAAGCCAAGCGCTCCGACCTCAAGGGCCTGCCCAAGGACCAATGCCCCAGCGCCTGGGGGGCGGTCAAGGAAAGCTGGTACTTGCTGATCCCCCTCGCGGTCTTGGTCTACCTGCTGTTTTCCGGGCGCACACCGCTGTTTTCCGGCATGGTCGGCCTGGCGTTGACGGCCATCGTGATCCTCGGTTCGGCGATCATTTTCAAGGTCTCGAGCTTCGCGTTGCGCTGTGCCTTCTGGGTTGCGCTAGGCCTGCTCTGCGTCGGTTTTTTCCGGGTGGGCATCGGTGTCGTCTTCGCGGTGATCGGGCTACTGGTGGTGGCCTGCTGGTTCATGCAAGGCACGCGGGAAACCCTGGTCATCTGCCTGCACGCCTTGGTGGACGGTGCCCGTCACGCCGTTCCGGTGGGGATCGCCTGTGCCTTGGTCGGCACCATCATCGCGGTGGTTTCGCTGACCGGCGTGGCGTCTACCTTCGCCGGCTACATCCTCGCCATCGGCAAGGACAATCTGTTCCTGTCGCTGCTCCTGACCATGCTCACCTGCCTGGTGCTGGGCATGGGCATCCCGACCATTCCCAACTACATCATCACCAGCTCCATCGCCGCGCCGGCCCTGTTGGAACTGGGCGTGCCGCTGATCGTGTCGCACATGTTCGTGTTCTATTTCGGCATCCTCGCCGACCTGACGCCACCGGTCGCCCTGGCCTGTTTCGCCGCCGCCCCCATCGCCCGGGAAAGTGGCCTGAAGATCAGCTTCTGGGCGGTGCGCATCGCCCTCGCCGGTTTCGTCATTCCGTTCATGACGGTCTATAACCCGGCCTTGATGCTCCAGGGCGACAGCCTGTGGATGACGGCGTACATGCTGATCAAGACGTTACTGGCTGTCGGGCTCTGGGGGATGGCATCCACCGGTTACCTGCAACAAAAAATGCCGCTGTGGGAACGCCTGATGTGCTTTGCCGCGGGCGCGTTGCTGGTGGTTGCCCTGCCCCTCACCGATGAGATTGGTTTCGTGCTGGGTGGGCTGCTGATCTTCCAGCATGTTTGGCGCGCGCGACGTAGCGGACGGGCCTTGGCGTGATCGGGCTGTGCCTGGGCCTGTCCGGCGTGGTCTGGGCCCAGCTTGCCGTGACCGATTTCACCTTGGCGTGGAGCCACACCATCGAGAAGATCCGCTGGGAGGAAGACTATCGCGTCAGTGAGCAGGGCCTGGTCCTGGGTGAGGCAAGGGTCAAGGGCAACGGCGCGGGCATGGAGATTCCCGACAATGCCCGGCTGGAAAATGGCAGTTGGCACTATCGGCGCCAGATGCCACCTCTGCAACCGCTGAAACTGGGGCGCACGCCCCAGGCCGGTGATTATCAATTGTGTTTCGACGGGGGTTGTCAGCCGATGAGTCATTGGTTGGGGCCGCCTACGGCGGGCCAGCCTACGGTGGAGCTGTGGAGTTGCGGACAATCCTGAGCCCATCAGAAAACACCTGAGAAAAAGTAGACATCTGTGGCGAGGGAGCTTGCTCCCGCTGGGCTGCGTAGCAGCCCTCAACCAGGCAACGCGGTGTGTCTGGTTGATTCAATCAGCTTCATTCGGGGCCGCTTCGCGACCCAGCGGGAGCAAGCTCCCTCGCCACAGAGATCATCATTGCATCGAAGGCGGGTATTTCACTCAGGCAAACGTCGCCCCCCGGGTATTCACGAACAGCGAATACAACGAGTGGCTGCCGGCCATGAACAACCGATTGCCTTCCCGGCCGCCGAAGCAGACGTTAGGGCATCGCTCCGGCAGGGAGATGTGCCCGATGGCCTTGCCTTCGGGGTTGAACACCCGCACGCCGTCGAGCTTTTCCAGGTCGGCCTTGGGATCGCCATTGCCGCCCCAACCGCACCAGAGGTTGCCGCTCTCGTCGCACTTGATGCCATCGATCGCCGCGTAATCCAGGCCTTCGATGTGCTTGCGCCGCTCGCCCAGGGTGCCGTCGGCCTTGACTGCGATTGCCCAAACCAAGCGGTTGGGCTTGGCCCGGCCTTCGACTACATAGAGGGTTTTCTCGTCCGGGGAAAAACACAGCCCGTTCGGCCCCGCCAGGTCATCGATCACCCGAGTGACCTTGCCGTTTTCGCCATTGATGCGGTACACCGCGTGGGGCTGGACCGGGGTGACTTTGTGCCCTTCGTAGTTATTGCCGGTCTGGAACGGTGGGTCGGTGAACCAGACCGAACCGTCCCGCTTGCAGACGATGTCGTTGGGCGAGTTGAAAGGCTTGCCCTCGAAACTGTCCGCCAGCACGGTGAGGGTGCCGTTGTGCTCGGTGCGGGTGATGCGCCGGCCTTCGCTGGAGGTGGTGGAGCCTTCGCACACCAGCAGCCGCCCCTGACGGTCGCGGCACATGCCGTTGGAGAAATTGGAGTTCTCGCGGTACACCGACAGACCGCCGGTGATTTCATCCCAGCGCACGATGCGGTTGTTGGGAATGTCACTGACCAGCAAGTAACGCCCGTCACCGACCCACACCGGCCCTTCCGCCCAACGCAGGCCGCTGGCGAGCTTCTCCACGCTGGCGTTGAAGATGCGCAAGTCCATGAAACTGGGATCAAGGATGTTGATCAGCGGGTCCGGGTAACGCTGGCTCAAGGGCTCGGCCTGGGCGAGCCCCGGCAGGTTGCCGAGGGTGGCGGCGGCGGCCGAGACCACCAGGGATTTTTTCAGGAAGACCCGGCGGCCCTGATCGGCGGCGGTTGCAGATTGCGAAGCATCCATCGTGCGTCTCCGTTAATTATTATTGGACGGGGATGACAGTTTTACTCTTTGGTAGGACATCGTACAAGATCAGCTCAAACGCTTTCATTTTCCAAGGCTCAGGCAGGTTCGGCGGAACAAACCTTTCATTGCCACGTTGATAGGAGGCTTCGGCAGCCCAACGTAGGCACCGCGGCGCGTTTCGGCGCTTGTCTCTTGCGAGCCTTATGGGGTACAAATCCGTAAGTTGTACGACAACATAAATAATAATATCCACGCTGCCTGACTTCAGCACTTCACTTTTTGAGACCCTGCCATGACCCGCTCCACCGCTACACCTGCTACCCCCACACCGTTACCCCGCCACCTCGCCGTACTTGTCCTGCTGTGCATGGGCTGTGCCTTCGCCGGCAACCACGTCGCCGCCCGGGCCGCGTTCGATGACGGTGCCGGGGTGTTGCTGGCGATCCTTTTGCGTTCGGGCGGAACGCTGCTGGTGTTGGCGGCGATGGTGCTCTGGCAACGGCAAAGCCTGCGCTTGCCGCCCGGTGCGTGGCGTTGGCAATTGACCCTGGGGCTGTTGATCGGCGCCCAGAGCCTGTGCCTGTACTCCGCTGTGGCGCGAGTGCCGGTGGCGTTGGCCTTGTTGGTGGGCAACGTGTTTCCGATCCTGCTGGCCTTGCTCACCTGGGCGTTGGGTGGCCCCCGCCCGACGGCGCGTACCGCCGCGTTGATGGGCATGATCCTGGTGGGGCTGGTGTTCGTGCTGGAAGTGCCGGCCCGGCTATCGTCCGAACAGGATGTCGGCCCGCAATGGCTGCTCGGGGTGGGCCTGGCCTTCTGCGCCGCGTGTGTGTTCGCCTGTGCGCTGTGGATCACTGATCACAAGTTGTCCCAGGTGCGCGGCTCAGTCCGCAGCCTGCTGACGATTTTCATCGTGTTCAGCAGCGTCAACCTTGCCGGCCTGACCGGTGCCCTGCCCGGCGGTTTCGACCTGCCGGCCACCAGCACCGGTTGGTTCGCCCTGGCGACACTGGTGGTGCTCTACGGCACCGGGTTTATCGTGCTGTTCATCTCTGTGCCCCGGCTGGACATGCCGCGCAACGCCCCGGTGATGAACATCGAACCGTTGGCGACACTGCTGATCGGCTGGCTGGTGCTGGACCAGATGCTCAACCCAGGCCAGGTATTGGGCGGTGCGATTGTAGTGACGGGCATCGTGTTGCTGACCTATCGCAAGGTTGAGCGGGCCGAGGTGCCGGTGGCTGTACCGACAAATTGAGCTGGCTGACCACCGTTATGTGGCGAGGGGATTTATCCCCGCTGGGGCGCGAAGCGGCCCTAAAACCCTACATCTCAGTGTGTCAGGTTCATGAAGTTGGCTGAACTAGGGGCTGCTTCGCAGCCCAGCGGGGATAAATCCCCTCGCCACAATGGTGTTGTGCTGGCCCAAAGATAGTCTTCGCCCTGCGGAAACTTGTTCCCAAACCCACAGTCCTACCCCAGCCGTGAAAACCTCGCCGACCTGCAGCGACGGATTTTCCAGCTGATCGGCGCCAAGCCTGGCGCTATAGCACCTCCCCCTTCTTGAGCCGTTCGCCCCATGCGCCACCCTGTTCGCTCTTGCCGTTTCGTTTCGCTGTGCCTGCTTGCCCTGTTTCCCTTATTTACCAGCCCCGCCCAGGCCCGCGGCGAAAGGCAGTTGGTGGAAGCCATCAACGACTTCCGTAGCCAGTCCCGTCGTTGTGAATGGCGCACGCTGCGCGCCACGCCGCCGCTGGTGCTGCGTTCGAGCCTGGGCTTGCCGATCGGCTTTCGCGGCGGCCTGCGGGACACCTTGAAAGACGCCGGCTATCAAGCCCAGGCCGTGCGCAGCATTCGCCTGACCGATGCGCGGGACGCCGAAGAAGCCTTTGAAATGCTGGCCGATGAATATTGCGCAGCGCTGCTGGACAACCAGTACGCCGATATCGGCGTCAATCGGGTCGGTGATGAATGGCGCGTCGTGCTGGCGCAGCCCATGGGCGGCGCGCGGATGAGCGATGCGGGAGCGTCGGACAAGACGCTGCTGGCCCAGGTCAATGCCGCCAGGGCCAAGCCCCGGATGTGCGGGCGCCAGCGCTTCGCGGCGACTCGGCCGCTGAGCTGGAACGCCGCCTTGGGCACGGCGGCCCAGGGCCACAGCCGGTCGATGGCCCGGGAGAATTATTTCGCCCATCGCGACCCGGACGGACGCTCCACCTCCGATCGGGCCAAGAGCGCCGGTTTTCGCGGACGTAAATTGGGCGAGAACATCGCCGCCGGGCAACGCTCACCGAGCCAGACCTTGCACGATTGGCTCGCCAGCCCCGGACATTGCGCCAACCTGATGAACCCGATGTTTACCCAGATGGGCGCAGCCTCGGCCCGCGATTCACGCAGCGATGCGGGGGTGTATTGGACGATGGTGCTTGGCGCGCCGTGAAACATTACTCCCAGCGCTGAACCATACGCTGTGGTGGCGAGGGAGCTTGCTCCCGCTGGACTGCGAAGCAGGCCCAAGGCATTGGCGACCGCTTCGCGGTCGAGCGGGAGCAAGCTCCCTCGCCACAAGGGCTACGGCGAATCGGCCAGCGCTCACACGGGCCGACGCACCGCCCGCACCTTGCCACTGCCACCGCCGCCACAGAAAAACCGGTCGGCCCCGTCGGACTCCAACCCCGACACACCAACCCCAGGCGGCATCGTCACGCTTTCCAGCACTTGCGCCGTTTGCGGATCGATCCGCCGCAAGTCGCTCTCGTCGTTTTCCCAGGTGCCATGCCACAGTTCGCCATCGACCCAGGTCACGCCCGTGACGAAGCGGTTGGACTCGATGGTGCGCAGGACCCGGCCGTCGACGGGATCGATCTGCAAAATCTTGCGTGCCTTGTACTGACCGACCCAGAGCGAGCCTTCGGCCCACGCCAGGCCGGAATCATCACCGCTGTTGGGGGCCGGAATCGTGGCTAGGACCTGGCCGGTGCGCGGGTCGATCTTGCGGATGCTGTCACCGGCGATCTGGAACAAATGCTCACCGTCGAACGCCGTGCCCGCGTTCGCCGGGACCTCGAGCGCATGCACGGTCTGGCCGCTGGCGGGATCGAGTGCGTGCAGCTTCTCGCCTGAAGCGAACCAGACACGCTCGCCGTCATGGCTGACGCCGTGCACGCAGTCAACGCCCGGGAACGGGCCGTATTCACGCAGGATCTGTGCTTCTGAACGTTTCATCTCACTCGCCTCATCGGTGGGGGGTACGCGTCCATCCTAGCCATCGGATGGCAGTGCCGTGAGTAACAATACCGTCGCGAATCCAGGCATCGGCGGCGCCATCCAACGCCGGGCCCTGGCGCGCCCGAACGACTGCGCCTTGCCGGTGGCGGCCAGTGTTTCCAAGGCCCGCTGCACGCTGCGCTGGCTGATGTCCAGGGCCAGCGCCAGGGCCGAAGTGGACCAGGCTTCGCCATCGGCCAATAGCGCCAGCACCGCTCCGTAGGGTTCCTCGACGGGGCGCGCGAGCACCACGACCTCATCGGCCTGTCGCGGCACCAGGGTAAAACCGCGCGGGGTGGCCTTCACCTCCGCCAACGGACGCAGCATCGCCCGTAACCGCCCCATCTCGACCCGCAGCCGGGCGCGATGGGACTCATCCGTCAGCTTCAAGCCAAAGGCCTGGGTCATGAGCGCTGCCCTCGACACATCGCCAGGCCAGGCTTGCGCCAACTCGCGGGCCAGGGCAAACAACACCGGGCGCCGGGCCAGGTTGACCTGAATGCCAGCGCCGCTGATTCCATAGCTGCAGGCGTCCACCACCAGCGCCGCCCCGGCCAACAGCGCTTGCACCTCTTCCAGCACAAGCAGGCGTTCTTCGCCCCGGGCAATCAGGCGCGCGGCGGGCGTGCTCAGCAATTGCCAGGCGCTTTCGATTTCGGCGCCCAGCGCACCGATGCCCGCTTGCCGTGCAGCGTGCCCGGCCCGCTCGAGGGCGGCACGGGCGATCTGCGTTTGCAGGCGCCGCATGGCAATTCCCGCAGCCACCAACTCGCAAGCCGCCCGCGATGCCAAGGGCAGCAAGGCAAGGTCCAGATCGACGAGTTTGAGTTCCGCCTCATCGAGTCGGCCGATCAATAGCAGGCGGCGGATCTCGATCGTGTGGGCATGGGCGACGTTCGCTCGGTCGCCGTGGGTTTCGAGCACCGCCCGCGCGGCGTCGAGGCGTTTCATCGGCCACGCCAGGTCACGGGACGCCAGGGCGATCTCGCCTTCGGCGATCACACAGCGCGCCCGTGCCATGGCCTCCTTGGGCCCGAAGGCCGCACCGGCTCGACGCATCAGGGCCCGGGCCTTGGCCAGTTCGCCCAACTGCGCCATGGCAATGCCACGCAGCGCAAGGGCTGGGGCATCGTTGCGCAAGGCGATGCGATTGAGCGCGGCCACGGGGTCTCCCGCTGCCAATGCTTGCGCTGCCGTGGTGATCTCGTAATCCATAAACGATGACCTTTGTGGCGAGGGAGCTTGCTCCCGCTGGGCTGCGCAGCGGCCCCAAGGCCAGGCGCCACGGTGTGTCAGGTTGATGTGGGCTGCTTCATGGGGGGCGCTTCGCGCCCCAGCGGGAGCAAGCTCCAGCGCCACAAAAATGCGTGCCCCAACCCAAACCTGCCGCAGTCCAAGCAATGGGTAACGGCTACAAGCGAATGTCAGCCGCCGCCACCACATCGATCCGCGACACCGCACTGCTCAGCCGTCCCAATCGGTTGTTGTGGTTGGCGATGATCTGGTCGGCCGCCATGCTGCCGTTGTCCACGGTAGAGTGGGCGTCGGCCGCCAGGACCACGTCGTACCCCAGGGCATGGGCCTGGCGCACGGTGGCGTTGACGCAACAGTCGGTTTGCAGCCCGCAGATGACCAGGCGATCAATGCCTCGGGCCTGCAGCAAGGGTTGCAGGTCGGTCTGGTAGAAGGCATCGGGCGTGGTCTTGCGTACCCGCAGGTCATCCGCAGCGGTCAACAGGTCGGCGGTCAGTTGCCAGCCGGCAGCGCCATAGGCCAGCGCGCCCTCCAGTTCTTCATGCTGGATCAGGATCACTGTCCGGCCGACAGCCCGGGTCCTGGCACTGAGGTCGTTGATCGTCTGGAGGATGCGCTGGCGATCGAAGCACTCTTCTTCGCCGCTGCACAGCGCCTCTTGGACATCGATGATCAGCAATGCGGTGTTCATATTTTCCTCTTCTGACGGTATCGGAGCCGCGTTCCATCAATAACCCAACGACAGCCCCGTGTTGCGACGGGGGGCGTTGGCGCCATAGAAGCGGTTCTTGCCCACGGGCTTGCCGTCCAATGATGACGCGGCCGCCACTGGCGCCTGGGAGGCGGCCTGGGCATTCAGAAAACTGAAGGTCAGCGTGGTCGCAACGAGGGTCCGGGCAAAGGATTCGAACTTCATGAGTCGGGCTCTTCTTGTTTTAAAAAGTCGGGGGAGCGCATCAAGAGCACAAATGTCCTGTATCACCTGTGGGAGCCAGGCTTGCCCGCGATGGTATCGCCTCGGTTTTTCAGGTACACCGAGGTGTTTGCATCGCGGGCAAGCCTTGCTCCCACATTTTTTACGAGTGGCTGTTTCAGGACACTTCAGTATGGCTGGGTTTGGGTAATTCGCCCGTTTCCGAGTCGACCGGATGACGTCAAGGCAGCCTTGGGATAGGCTCCTGAGGTTCATCTTGCTGCATAAGGACATCGCCGATGACGCTACGAATCGAACGCACCGACACCCCCACTGACGAAGAACGCCAGGCCATCCTCGCCCCGCTACGCGCCTATAACACGGCCCAGACCGGTGGAAGTGCACCTGAACTGGTGGCCTGGCTGGTGCGGGACGAACAGGGCGACATTGTCGGTGGGCTGTATGGTCGAGTGTTTTTTCGCTGGCTGTATATCGAGCTGCTGGTGGTACCAGAACAGGCCCGGGGCCAGGGCACCGGCTCGACCCTGATGCAGATGGCCGAAGAACTGGCCCGGGAGAAAAACTGCGTGGGCATCTGGCTGGACACCTTCGACTTCCAGGCGCCGGAGTTCTACCGCAGGCAAGGCTTCACCGAGTGCGGCCAGATTGACGACTATCCCCCGGGCCACCAGCGCTTCTTCTTCCAGAAACGCCTGACGCCTACCAATTGAAGTACTGATCCTGTGGGAGCGGGCTTGCTCGCGAAGGCGGAGAATCAGTCGACAACAATGTTGAATGATTAACCGCTTTCGCGAGCAAGCCCGCTCCCACACTCGATCCGGTTCTCAATTCGAGTTGCTTAAAGACACGTCGCCAGCGCCGCCAACCGGCGCTTGGCCACGAAGTCGTCGTGCTTGGCGTAATAACTCAACTCCGTGCCCGTCGCACCAGCATGCAAATCGACAAACGATTCGGCAGAGCGGGTATACACCGTCGAACCGCCCTTCTTGCCCGGTTGCAGGTAGGCGCCGGCGTCGACACCGAACACCGCTTCGTCCTGCCAGGAGAACTGCACGCACTGGGCCACGACCTGTTCGGGCTTGTCCGAGGTCAGTGTCTTGTAAGGGGCCTGGGTCCGGGCCTCGTTCATCGCCGAACCCGCGCAACCGGCCAGCAAGGTGGCGACCAGGGCCACCGTCAACATTCGCATCGCGTTCACTCACCGAGAAAAAAACGGACTGTAGCACTGCGACCCGGGCCTCCGTGCTGCTTTACTGAAATTTACACGGGACATCGGCCTGCGATTCGCGCACCCTGTCGCGCCATTGCCACCTGCCACGCGGAACACCCCATGACCCCCAACGCCGAATTCTACAAACCCACCACCGAATACGCCGACAAACTGATCAGCCAGATCGGCCAGACACCGTCCTGGATCGCCAAGCGCATCGGCGTCACCGACAAACGAATTCGCTACATCCTCGACGGCGAACGTACCGTCAAGGGCGAAACCACGCCGATCCAGATGACCTACACCGAACAATTCGCCCTCGAATGCCTGGCGGCTGCGGCCAAGGCCAGCAAGAAGCAATCCTCGTCCCCCAAGGAGTGACCATGGCGGCAACCGAACAGCAACACGAACGGGCCCTGGAAAAATTTCTCGATGAGCGCCCCGAACTGCGCCACGAACTGGACCACCTCAACCCGCTGCTGGCCCAGGCCAAGGGCGAGACCGCCGCGCAGTACCGCGCCGAGCGCTTGCATGAAGCGTTCGAAGCCGAGGCCGAGCGCCTGGGCGTGTTTGCCTGGGAACTGACCCTGCAACTGACCGCCGCCTCGCCCGAGGACTACCAGGCCCAGCGCCTGGAGGTGCATAAGGAAGTGGCGGAGATGGCGGGGATGGAATGGGCAGAGTATTGCGAGCTCAATGGCCTAAAGGCCAAGCACTAAGCCTTTGTGGCGAGGGAGCTTGCTCCCGCTGGCCTGCGCAGCAGGCCTAAAAAAAGCAACTCATTCAACCTGACACACTGCGTTGCCAGATCCAGGGGCTGCTGCGCAGCCCAGCGGGAGCAAGCTCCCTCGCCACAAGGTCAATCTCCAAAGCGCTCCTCCTCCCTGGCAATCGCCCCACCGCCCATAAAGCTTTATCATGGCCGCAGTTTTGCTGATCGGGTCTGTCATGAAGTTCGCCATCGCGCTGTTTTCCGCCGCCCATGCGCCCTCCTCCCGCCGTGCCTTATTGTTTGCCCAGGCGGCGCTGGCGGGTGGGCATGAGATCGTGCGGCTGTTTTTCTATCAGGACGGCGTCTACAACGCCTGCGCCAGTGTGGTCACGCCCCAGGACGAACAGGACCTGCCTCAGCAATGGCGCGCCTTTGTCAGCGACAACCAGCTCGACGGCGTGGTTTGCATTGCGGCGGCGTTGCGCCGTGGCATGTTGAACGAGGAAGAGGCCCAGCGCTATCAGCGCTTGGCGGCCAGTGTCGAAGCGCCCTGGGCCTTGTCCGGGCTGGGCCAGTTGCACGACGCAATCCAGGACGCCGACCGCTTGATCTGTTTTGGAGGCGCGTGATGGCCAAGTCTTTATTGCTCATCAGCCGCCAAGCCCCGTGGTCCGGCCCCGGTGCCCGCGAAGCGCTGGACATCGTCCTCGCCGGCGGGGCGTTCGACCTGCCCATCGGCTTGCTGTTTCTCGATGACGGCGTGTTCCAGCTCAGCGCCGGCCAAAACGCCAAGGCAGTCCAGCAAAAGGACCTGAGCGCCAACCTGCAGGCCTTGCCGATGTTCGGGGTCGAAGAGCTGTTCCTCTGCGCCGACAGCGCCGCCGAACGCGGCGTTGCCACCGATGCCTTGGCGCTGGGCGAGGTAAAAGTACTGGGCGCGCCGGACATCGCCGCGCTCATCGACCGCTACGACCAGGTGATCACCCTCTGATGTCGACTTTGCATGTGTTGTCTCATTCGCCCTTCGGCGACAACCGCCTCGCCAGTTGCCTGCGGGTACTGGGCAATCAGGATGCGCTGCTGTTGTGCGGCGACGCAACGTACGCGTTGCAACCGGGCAGCCCACCGTTTGACGTGCTGCAGGCTGCCGGCGTGAACCTGTTCGTGCTCGCCGAAGACCTCCAGGCCCGCGCCCTGGACACGCCGGACTGGGCCGAAGCCATCAATTATTCAGGTTTCGTCGAGCTGTCGATCGAGCACGACAAGGTCAACACCTGGCTATGAACACGCTGAACGTGGGCGGTCGCGCCATCGCACTGGACAAGGACGGCTACCTGGCCGACCTGGACGACTGGTCGGCCGAAGTCGCCACCGCCCTGGCCGCCGCCGAAGACATCGACTTGAGTCCCGAACACTGGGAAATCCTCGAACTGCTACGCGGTTTCTACAACGAATTCCAGCTCTCCCCCGCGACCCGGCCGCTGATCAAGTACACGGCGCTGAAACTGGGGGCGGACAAAGGCAACAGCCTGCACCTGAACCGATTGTTCAAAGGCACTCCCGCCAAACTCGCCGCCAAGCTGGCGGGCCTGCCCAAACCGACGAATTGCTTATGACCGACTTCCCAGCGCTGACCCTTGAAACCCCGGCCGAACACCCATTCGCCCAATTCGTGCGCATCCTTGGCAAAGGCAAGCGCGGCGCCCGCAACCTGACCCGCGAAGAAGCCCACGAAGCCATGGGCCTGGTCCTCGATGAAAAAGTCGAGGACACCCAACTGGGCGCCTTCCTGATGCTGCTGCGGCACAAGGAAGAAAGCGCCGAGGAAATGGCCGGCTTCACCGAAGCCCTGCGTGAGCGCCTGGTGGTTCCGGCGTTGACGGTAGACCTCGACTGGCCGACCTACGCCGGCAAGAAGCGCCATTTGCCGTGGTACCTGCTGGCGGCCAAATGCCTGGGGCAGAACGGCGTGCGGATTTTCATGCACGGCGGCGGCGCTCACACCGCCGGGCGGCTTTACACCGAACAATTGCTGGGCTTGCTGCGGATCCCGCTGTGCCGGGATTGGCAGCAGGTCGGCAGCGCGCTGGACAACGGCGGCCTGGCCTTCATGCCGCTGGTGGATTGGGCGCCGCAAATGCAGCGCATGATCGACCTGCGCAACACCCTGGGCCTGCGCTCGCCGATCCATTCCCTGGCGCGGATCCTCAATCCGCTGGCGGCTCGTTGTGGCTTGCAAAGCATCTTCCACCCGGGCTACCAGGCCGTGCATCGCGACGCCAGCGGCTTGCTCGGTGATACCGCCATCGTGATCAAGGGCGACGGCGGCGAGATCGAGATCAACCCGGACGCCGATAGCCACCTGTATGGCACCACCGGCGGCGCCAGTTGGGACGAAGAATGGCCGCGACTGGCCGAGCAGCGCCACGTCAAACCCGAGAGCCTCGACCCCGAGCACTTGAAGGCAATCTGGCGCGGTGACGTCGAGGACAGCTACCCGCAACTGGCGCTGATCGCCACCATGGCGTTGGCGCTACGCGGCTTGGGCGATACTCGCGAAGCAGCATTCGAGAAAGCCCGACGGTATTGGGATGCAAGGGACCGTTCGATTTAACCGATCATTAACGCCCAACCTTTGCGCTTTTAGTTCGAACCTATCGGAATAGACTCGGCTCCAATATTTATGGGTCGAGGAGATTGAGATGGGTTTGTTGGTCGAGGGCCGCTGGCAGGACCAGTGGTATGAAAGCAAGGACGGCAGTTTCCAGCGCGAGCAGGCGCAACGCCGCAATTGGGTGACCGCCGACGGCAGCGCCGGCCCTTCCGGCGAGAGCGGCTTTGCCGCCGAGGCCGGGCGCTACCATTTGTATGTCTCCCTGGCCTGCCCCTGGGCCCACCGCACGCTGATCTTTCGCAAGCTCAAAGGCCTGGAAAACCTGATCGATGTCTCGGTGGTCAGCTACCTGATGCTGGAAAACGGCTGGACCTTCGACCAGGCCCACGGCTCCACGGGTGACAAACTCGACGACCTGCAATTCCTTCATCAGCGCTACACCGCCGACACGCCGGACTACACCGGCCGCGTCACCGTGCCGGCCCTTTGGGACAAACAGCAACAACGCATCGTCAGCAACGAATCGGCGGAAATCATCCGCATGTTCAACAGTGCCTTCGACGGCTTGACCGGCAACGACCTGGACCTGTATCCCGAACACCTGCGCCATGAGATCGATGCACTGAACGGGCGTATCTACCCGGCGGTGAACAATGGCGTCTATCGCGCTGGATTCGCCACGGCCCAAGCGGCGTACGAAGAAGCCTTCGACCGATTATTTGCCGAGCTGGATTGGCTGGAAACGTTGCTGGCAAACCGTCGTTACCTGGCGGGCGAATACCTGACCGAGGCCGACATCCGCCTCTTCACCACGATGATCCGCTTCGACGCGGTGTACTTCGGCCATTTCAAATGCAACCTGCGGCGCATCGCCGATTACACGAACCTGTCGAACTGGCTGCGGGAGCTGTACCAATGGCCGGGGATTGCCGAAACCGTGGATTTCACCCATATCCAGGGCCATTACTACGGCAGCCACAAGACCATCAATCCGAATGGGATCGTGCCCAAGGGGCCGAAGCAGGACTTCATGGTTGCCCATGATCGGGGAAGGTTGAGTGGGAAAGGGATTTGGCGTGGGGCTGGGGATTGATCCGGGATCTTTGTTGCAATTGAGGGCCTCTTCGCGAGCAAGCCCGCTCCCACATTTGATCGTCGTGCAACCATAAATCTGTGGTTGTACACCGTCCCATTGTGGGAGCGAGCCTGCTCGCGAAAGGGGGCGACGCGGTCTTCAGACCTGCCCCTGAGCCCCTTCAAACCAGGCCAACTTCTCACGCAACTGCACCACTTCCCCAACGATCACCAGCGTCGGCGCATGCACCTCGTGCTCGGCCACCAGCCTTGGCAAATCCGCCAAGGTACCGGTAAAGACCCGCTGGTTGGACGTCGTACCCTGCTGAATCAACGCCGCCGGCGTATCCGCCGCACGGCCGTGCTTGATCAGCTCGTTGCAGATCATCGGCAAGCCAACCAAACCCATGTAGAACACCAGCGTCTGCGCCGGCGACACCAGGTCGGCCCATGGCAGGTCACTGGTGCCGTCCTTGAGATGGCCAGTAATGAAACGCACCGACTGGGCGTGGTCGCGATGGGTCAAAGGGATCCCGGCATAGGCCGCGCAACCGCTGGCGGCAGTGATGCCTGGGACGACCTGGAACGGGATGCCATGGGCCGCCAGTTCTTCGATCTCTTCGCCGCCGCGACCGAAGATGAACGGATCGCCGCCCTTCAATCGCACTACACGTTTGCCCTGGCGGGCCAGGTCGACCAATTGCTGGTTGATCTGGTCCTGGGGGACGGCGTGGTCGGCGCGGCGCTTGCCGACGTAGATGCGCTCGGCGTCGCGCCGGCACAGCTCGAGGATCGCCGGGGCCACCAGGCGGTCGTACAACACCACGTCCGCCTGCTGCATCAGGCGCAAGGCGCGGAAGGTCAGCAGGTCCGGATCACCCGGCCCGGCCCCCACCAGATAGACTTCGCCCGGTGCGCTTGGCGCCTGGCCGTCGATCTTTTCCCGCAACAAGCGCTCGGCCTCGCCGCCCTGCCCGGCCAACTGACGGTCGGCGATGGGGCCTTGGAACACTTCTTCCCAGAATGCCCGGCGCTGCTGGACATCGGGGAACAAACCTTTGACCTGATTGCGAAAACGCGCCGCCAGCCCCGCCAGTTGCCCGTAAGTCGAAGGAATCCAGGTTTCCAGCTTGGCCCGGATCAGCCGCGCCAGCACCGGCGCATCGCCGCCACTGGACACCGCAATCACTAATGGGGAGCGGTCGACGATGGCCGGAAAGATCACGCTGCACAGGGCCGGCGCGTCCACCACGTTGACCGGCACGCAACGCTTGTGAGCGTCGGCCGAGACCTGGGCATTGAGCGGTTCGTCGTCGGTGGCGGCAATGATCAGCACGCAACCGTCCAGATCCGTCTCCAGGTAACCACGCTGGACACACTCGCCGCCGCTGCCACTGACCAGTTCCCGCAACTGCGGTTCGATGTCGGGTGCGACCACCCGCAGCAACGCGCCGGCATCGGCCAGCAGGCGGGACTTGCGCAAGGCAATTTCCCCGCCGCCGACCACCAGCACGCGGCTGCCGCGCAGGTTGTGGAACAGTGGCAGATAGTCCATTTAGCCGATGACCTCGATGCCGCCCATGTAGGGTTTCAACACCTCGGGCACCCGGATCGAACCGTCGGCCTGCTGGTAGTTTTCCAGCACGGCCACCAGCGTACGCCCCACCGCCAGGCCGGAGCCATTGAGGGTGTGGACCAGTTCCGGCTTGCCGGTTTCCGGATTGCGGAAACGCGCCTGCATGCGGCGGGCCTGGAAGTCGCCGCAGTTGGAGCACGAGGAAATCTCGCGGTACTTGTCCTGGCTCGGGATCCAGACTTCCAGGTCGTAGGTCTTGACCGCGCTGAAGCCCATGTCGCCGGTGCACAGCGCCAGGGTGCGATACGGCAGTTCCAGCAGTTGCAGGACTTTCTCGGCGTTGGCGGTCAGGCTTTCCAGGGCTTCCATGGACTTCGAAGGCTCGACGACCTGGACCATCTCGACCTTGTCGAACTGGTGCTGGCGGATCATGCCGCGGGTATCACGGCCCGACGCCCCGGCCTCACTGCGGAAGCACGGCGTATGGGCGACGAACTTGATCGGCAGTTGCTTGGCGTCGACGATTTCGCCAGCGACGATATTGGTCAGCGAGACTTCGGCGGTCGGGATCAGGTACAGGTCGGCCTCGCCGTCGCGGCTGATCTTGAACAGGTCTTCCTCGAACTTCGGCAACTGGCCAGTGCCTTGCAGCGCCGGGGCCTGGACCAGGTACGGCGTGTAGGCTTCTTCGTAGCCGTGCTCGGTGACGTGCAGGTTGATCATGAACTGCGCCAGGGCCCGATGCAGACGGGCGATCGGCCCGCGCAGCAAGGCGAAACGCGCGCCCGACAGCTTGGCGGCGGTTTCGAAGTCGAGCCAGCCGAACTTCTCGCCCAACGCCACGTGGTCCTGCACCGGGAAATCGAAGGTGGTCGGCGTGCCCCAACGGCGCACTTCGACGTTGCCGTCTTCGTCTTCACCGACCGGCACCGATTCGTGAGGCAGGTTCGGGATGCCCAGCAGGATCGAATCCAGCTCGGTCTGGATCGCGTCCAGCTCGACCTTGCCCGCGCTCAATTCGCCCGCCATGCGCTCGACATCGGCCATCAGCGGCGCGATGTCTTCGCCACGCTGCTTGGCCTGGCCGATGGACTTAGAGCGCGCGTTACGTTCAGCCTGCAGGGCTTCGGTGCGGGTCTGGACGGTCTTGCGCTGTTCTTCCAGCGCTTCGATGCGCGCGACATCCAGGGCAAAGCCACGGGAAGCCAGGCGGTCCGCTACGTCCTGGAGGTTGCTACGTAACAGTTTGGAATCGAGCATGTCGGTCTCTCGTTATCAAAGTTTGGTCAAGGACAGGCCGGCCCACGTGGCGAGCAGCCCGCCGAATACGCTGATGGCCGCGTAGCCCAGGGCCAGCGGCACCTGCCCGCTTTCCAGCAGGCGCACCGTATCCAGTGAAAAGGATGAAAAAGTCGTCAGGCCGCCGAGAAAGCCAACCATCAGCCCGGCCCGCACCTCGATGGGCACTTCCGGGCGAATCAAAAACAGACCGTATAGAACGCCGATCAGCAGACAGCCCACGATATTAACGGCCAGCGTCGCGGTATAGAAGTGCCGGGGCCAATTTGCGCTGATCCAGTTGCCCGTGGCGAAACGCAGCAAGGTGCCGGCGACGCCGCCAGCGGAAACGGCCAGTATCAAAGGAATCACGTTTTTCTCCGCTGCCGTGGGCTCAGGCGATCCAGTTGCGCCAGGTGGTTGAGCTTCTCGCCGATCTTCAGCTCAAGGCCCCGGGGCACCGGCTGATAGAAGCGCTGGGGTTCGAGTTCATCGGGAAAATAGTCTTCGCCAGCGGCATAGGCGTCCGGCTCGTCATGGGCGTAACGGTATTCATCGCCATAGCCCAACTGCTTCATGAGCTTGGTTGGCGCGTTGCGCAGGTGCAGCGGCACTTCGAGGGAGCCGTGCTCGGTGGCGCTGCGCATCGCCGCCTTGAAGCCCATGTACACGGCGTTGCTCTTCGGCGCGCAGGCCAGGTAGGTGATGGCCTGGGCCACGGCGAGTTCGCCTTCCGGGCTGCCGAGGCGTTCCTGCACGTCCCAGGCCGCCAGGCACAGGCTCAGCGCCCGCGGGTCGGCGTTGCCGATGTCTTCGCTGGCCATGCGCACCACGCGCCGCGCCAGATACAGCGGATCGCAACCGCCGTCGATCATACGGGCAAACCAGTACAGCGCACCGTCAGGATTGGAGCCCCGGATGGATTTGTGCAGCGCCGAAATCTGGTCGTAGAACGCCTCGCCGCCCTTGTCGAAACGCCGCCGGGTATCGCCCAGCAGGCTTTGCAACAGCTCGACGCCAATCTCGCTGTCGTCTTCGGCCAGGTCCGAGGCGTTTTCCAACAGATTGAGCAAGCGTCGACCGTCGCCATCGGCGGCGGAAAATAGGATCTGGAAGCCTTCATCGCTGAGGCTCAAATGCCGCTTGCCCAGGCCGCGCTCCTCGGTCAGCGCCCGATGCACCAGCTTGCGCATGGCCGTTTCGTCGAGGCTCTTGAGCACATAGACCCGTGCCCGCGAGAGCAAGGCGTTGTTGAGTTCGAACGAGGGGTTTTCGGTGGTGGCACCGATGAAAATCAGCGTGCCGTCTTCGACGTAGGGCAGGAACGCGTCCTGCTGGGACTTGTTGAACCGGTGCACTTCGTCGACGAACAGGATCGTGCGCTTGCCGTATTGCCCGGCCTGCAGCTTGGCGACTTCCACCGCCTGGCGGATTTCCTTGACCCCGGCCAGCACCGCCGACACCGTTTCGAAGTGTGCGTCGGAGACCTCCGCCAGCAGCCGCGCCAGGGTGGTCTTGCCCACGCCCGGCGGGCCCCAGAAGATCATCGAGTGCAGGGCGCCCTGCTCCAGGGCCTCGCGCAGAGGTTTGCCGCGGGCGAGCACATGTTCCTGGCCGACGTACTCATCCAGGTTGGTCGCGCGCAGGCGGGCGGCCAATGGCTGGGCAATCGGGGCGCTTCGAAACAGGTCCATCACTACTTATGCAACCTCCACTGGGGTCCTGTTGCCGAGATTCCTTGTGGGAGCGGGCTTGCTCGCGAATGCGGTGTATCAATCGACATTATTGTTAACTGAAACACCGCATTCGCGAGCAAGCCCGCTCCCACATACAGGGTTCCGGCAGGTTATTCCTGGATCACATCGGCACCCTTGGGGATGTCGAACTTGAACTTGGACGCCGCGATCGGCTCATTCGCCTTGACCCCGGTGAACAGGATATTGGTGCGCTGGCCGACACTGTCGATCAACTGCATGTCGTTGACCAGGCCATTGCGGAACGACAGGCGCAGGCTGTCGAACAGGCTGTCCTTGGTCTTGGGCTTGAGGGTGAAGTCAATCACGCCACCAGCCTCCTTGGAGGTGATGTCGAAGCTCTGGCTGATCTCGGAAATGTCACCGGAGAGCAACAGCGCCGGCGTCTGGGTCAGGCGCTGGTCAAGGGTCTTGATGGTCACCTGTTCCAGGTCCGGGTCCCACAGGGAAACTTTCTTGCCGTCGGAGACCATCAGCTGTTCGGCTGGCGCATCGGTGTGCCAGTAGAACAGGCCCGGACGCTGCAGGGCCATGTCGCCGGCGGTTTCCTGCAATTGGGTGCCGCTGCCGTCGAGGGTCAACTGGGAGAAGCGTGCCGTCAGGGTCTGGGAGCCGCCCAACAATTGGGTCAGGCGAGCCACGTCCTTTTCGCCGGCGTGGGCCGACAAAGTAGACAAGGCCAATACGGGCAACAGCAGCATGCGAATCAGGCGCATGGGAGTCCTCATGAAGTCGTGGGGGGTCGGGCGGCGCTTCAGCAGGCCGCCCGGGTCATTAGTCGCGCATCGGGCCCGGCGCCAGTACTTCGCGCGAGCCGTTGGTGTTCATGGCCGTCACCACCCCGGCCATTTCCATGGCTTCGATCATGCGGGCGGCGCGGTTGTAGCCAATCTTCAGCTTGCGCTGTACGGCAGAAATCGAGGCCCGACGGCTTTCCAGGACGAACTGCACCGCTTCGTCGTAGAGCGCATCGGTTTCAGCATCGTCGTCACCGCCGCCACTGCTGCCCTCGAAACCGCTGCCGGCTTCTTCGACACCGTTGAGGATGTCGTCGTTGTATTCAGGGGCGCCACGCAGCTTCCAGGCTTCCACCACGCGGTGCACTTCGTCGTCGGAGACGAACGCGCCGTGCACGCGGATCGGCAGGCTGGTGCCGGGCGGCATGTAGAGCATGTCACCGTGACCCAGCAATTGCTCGGCGCCACCCTGGTCGATGATGGTCCGCGAGTCGATCTTGCTCGATACCTGGAACGCCATGCGGGTCGGGATGTTGGCCTTGATCAGGCCGGTGATCACGTCCACCGACGGCCGCTGTGTGGCGAGAATCAGGTGGATACCGGCCGCACGGGCCTTCTGGGCGATACGGGCGATCAGCTCTTCGACCTTCTTGCCGACGATCATCATCATGTCGGCGAATTCGTCCACCACCACCACGATGGTCGGCAGCTTGTGCAGCAGCGGCGCTTCGTCGTGGATGCTCTCGCGGTGATACAACGGGTCAGTCAATGGCGTACCGGCCTCTTCGGCCTCCTTGACCTTGGCGTTGAAGCCCGACAGGTTGCGCACGCCCATCTTCGCCATCAGCTTGTAGCGGCGCTCCATCTCGGCGACGCTCCAGCGCAAGGCGTTGGCGGCGTCCTTCATGTCGGTGACCACCGGGCACAGCAAGTGCGGAATGCCTTCGTAGATCGACAATTCGAGCATTTTCGGGTCGATCATGATCAGCTTGGCGTCTTCCGGGCCGGACTTGAACAGGATCGACAGGATCATCGCGTTCACCCCCACCGACTTACCGGAACCGGTGGTACCGGCCACCAGCAGGTGGGGCATCTTCGCCAGGTCGGTAATGACCGGCTTGCCGCCGATGTCGTGGCCCAGGGCCAGGGTGACCGGCGACTTGTGGTTGTCATACTCAGGCGTCGACAGCACTTCGGAGAAGCGCACGATCTGCCGGTCTTCGTTGGGAATCTCGATGCCCACGGTGGTCTTGCCGGGAATCACTTCCACCACGCGCACGCTGGTCACGGCCAGGGAACGCGCCAGGTCCTTCGCCAGGTTGGCGATGCGGCTGACCTTCACGCCAGCGGCCGGCTGGATTTCGTAACGGGTAATCACCGGGCCCGGATGGATCGAGTCCACCGAGACCTCGACGCCGAACTCCTTGAGCTTGATCTCCAGCAAGTGGCCGACGGCCGCCAGGGATTCGGGGGAATAATTGAGCTGCTTCTTCTCGGCCGGGTCGAGGATCGAGATCGGCGGCAAGGTGCCTTCCACCGCGCTGTCGACGAACAGTGGCGCCTGTTTCTCTTTCTGCACACGCTTGCTCGGCTCCGGCGGCTTGGCCGGGGCCATGGTGATAACCGGCGGCACCTGTTTTTCGCGCTCGGACATGTGCTTGCTCAACGCCTGCTCACGCTCGATCAGGCGTTCCTTGACCTTGGCCTGCTCGCGTTTGTCCGGTGTGGTCGGGGCCACCACGTCGTGGACGCGGTCGTCGACTTCACGCAGTTGCGCCACCAGTTGCTTGCGCTCGGTGCGCGCCGCCCACCAGCGGTTGACGGCGCCCTGGATCAGTTCGATCAGATCGAGGGTGATCTTGCCGGTGACGTCCATGACCTTGAACCAGGACAGGTCGGTGAACACCGTCAGGCCGAACAGGAACAGGGCAATGAACAACAACGTGCTGCCCTGGATGTTCAAGGCGTTCCTGGCCAGGTCGCCGAGGCTTTCCCCCAGGGCACCGCCCGCCCCGGCCGGCAAGCCAGTGGGCGCATGGAAATGGATATGGGCCAGCGCGGCCCCCGACAGCACCAGGAACACCAGGCCGATCAGGCGCCAGGAGAATAGCCAGCCGCTCCACTGCCACGGCTCGTGGCGCTGACGGAAGATCTGGTAGGCCTTGATCGCCAGCAGCAGCGGGAAAATGTAGGCGAAATAGCCCAGCACCATGAATAGGATGTCGGCGCTGTAGGAGCCGGCCGGACCGCCGAAGTTCTGCACATCGTCGATCTTGCTGTTATGGCTCCAGCCCGGATCGTCCTTGCCGTAGGTCAGCAAGGCCATCATCAGGAACAGGCACAGGGCGCCGATGGCGATCAACGCACCTTCCTTGAGCCGGTAGTGCAATTGCTGGCGCCAGAGCGGAACGACTGGTTTGGGTGCTGCGGTGGATTTCTTCAAAACGCTTCTTTTCCTGCGCCAACGGCGCGTCCATCTGTTGAATGACTATAAAAAACTGCCCATGACGAGCAGGTAAAAAAGTGAATGTGCACAACCGGTACTACTTTTACCACTGTGAGGTGCATCCGGAAAACTGCCGGTGCGGCGGAAAATTTTGATCTTTGGATCATCCTGCGTTCAAAACCCGTGCATTGTACGGGTTTGTCGACGCCAAGGCATGGGCCGCACGCTGGGTAGCAGCATAGCCGGACTCAAGGTGCACACGCGTCAATTGGACCATGCATTCTCTTTTGTGACAAAGGCTTATGAGGTGTTTTTTATGAGCGAAGTGAAGCATTCACGCCTGATCATTCTCGGTTCCGGCCCTGCGGGGTACAGCGCCGCTGTCTATGCCGCCCGGGCCAACCTCAAACCCGTTGTCATTACCGGCATACAGGCCGGTGGCCAGCTCACCACCACCGTGGAAGTCGACAACTGGCCCGGCGATGTCGAAGGCCTGACCGGCCCGGCATTGATGGAACGCATGCAGCGGCACGCCGAGCGTTTCGACACGCAGATCGTCTACGACCATGTCCACACCGCCAAGTTGCAGCAGCGCCCGTTCGAATTGATCGGCGACAGCGGCACCTATACCTGTGATGCGCTGATCATTGCCACCGGGGCCTCGGCCCAGTACCTGGGGCTGCCCTCGGAAGAAAGCTTCGCCGGCAAAGGGGTTTCCGCCTGTGCGACCTGCGATGGCTTTTTCTATCGCAACCAAGTGGTGGCGGTGGTTGGTGGTGGCAATACCGCCGTCGAGGAAGCCCTGTACCTGTCGAACATCGCCCGAGAGGTGCACCTGGTCCACCGTCGCGACAAGCTGCGCGCCGAGAAAATTCTCCAGGACAAACTCTTCGAAAAGGCCAGCAGCGGCAATATCAAGCTGCACTGGAACCAGAACCTGGATGAAGTCCTGGGTGACGCCAGCGGCGTGACCGGCGCGCGCCTGCGACACAGCGAGAGCGGCGAAACCAGCACCCTGTCCCTGGCCGGGGTGTTCATTGCGATCGGCCACAAACCCAACACCGATCTGTTCCAGGGCCAGTTGGCGATGCGCGACGGCTACCTGCTCGTGCGCGGCGGCAGCGAAGGCAACGCCACCGCGACCGATATCGAAGGTGTATTCGCCGCTGGCGACGTGGCCGACCATGTCTATCGCCAGGCAATTACCTCCGCCGGCGCCGGCTGCATGGCCGCGCTCGACGCGGAGAAGTATCTCGATGACATCCCGGCCGTTTGACGGTTAACCTTCCCGGCGGGTGCTCGCTGACGGCGAGACCCGCCCCCTGCCACCCTCCCCTTCTACAAGCCGGACACCCATGCTGACTTGGTTACAACGCAACAGCTTCGAATTTCCGCCACTGGCAAAAGCCATGCGCGATCCCAACGGATTACTGGCCGCTGGAGGCGATCTGTCCGCCGACCGGCTGATCCAGGCCTATCGCCACGGCTGCTTCCCCTGGTTTTCCGAGGGGCAACCGATCCTGTGGTGGTCGCCAGACCCACGCACGGTGTTATTTCCCGACGAACTGCACGTCTCCCGCAGCCTGGGCAAGCTGTTGCGCAAGCAGCGCTATGACGTGACGTTCGACCAGGATTTTGCCGCGGTTATCCAGGCCTGCGCCGCGCCCCGGGACTACGCCGACGGCACCTGGATCACCGAGGCCATGCAAACCGCTTATCTGGAACTGCACCGGCGCGGTTTCGCCCATTCGGTGGAAGTGTGGGACCAAGGGGCGTTGGTGGGCGGCCTGTATGGCTTGGCCATGGGCCAGCTGTTTTTTGGCGAATCGATGTTCAGCCGGGCCGACAATGCGTCGAAATTCGGCTTCGCCATGTTGGTCCAACATCTCAAGGCCGCCGGTTTCGTGCTGATCGACTGTCAGATGCCCACCGAGCACCTGCACAGCCTGGGTGCCCGCTCGATCCCGCGCACGCAGTTTGCCGAATATCTCAAGGGGCACCTGGACCAACCCAACCACGCGACCTGGGTTTGCTGAGCGACATCCGCGCTCCTGGCTTACAATTAGATTTAAAGCTCATCCGAGGGTTGATTCATGACCGAGTTGGCGCGTTTGAAGTTCTATGCCACTCAGCCCCACTCTTGCAGTTACCTGCCGGAGGAGCAGGCCACGACGCTGTTCCTCGACCCTAGCCAGCCCATGGATGTGCATGTCTACGCAGACCTGTCGGAAATGGGCTTTCGTCGTAGCGGCGACCACCTCTATCGGCCCCATTGCCAGCATTGCAACGCCTGCGTCCCGGCGCGCATTCCCGTGGCGCAATTTTTGCCCAATCGCCAGCAGAAACGCATTTTCAAGCGCAACGCCGACCTTCAGGTCCGTCCGGCCAAGCCGCAATTCACCGAGGAATACTTCGACCTGTACCAGCGCTACATCGAACAACGCCACGCCGACGGCGACATGTACCCGCCCAGCCGGGATCAGTTCTCGACCTTCCTGGTGCGTGACCTGCCGTTTTCCCGCTTTTATGAATTCCGGCTGGAGGGGCGACTGCTCGCCATCGCTGTCACGGACCTGCTGCCCAACGGCCTTTCAGCGGTGTACACCTTCTATGAGCCCGAAGAGGAACGGCGCAGCCTGGGGCGTTTTGCCATTCTCTGGCAGATCAACGAAGCCCGGCGCCTGGAGCTGGAAGCGGTATACCTGGGCTACTGGATCAAGAACTGCAAGAAAATGAACTACAAGACCCAATATCGGCCTATCGAACTGCTGATTAACCAGCGGTGGGTTGTCCTGAGTTAACACCCTTCGGCTTAAAAGCTAGAACCCCTTGGCTTGAACCCCCTTTTTCGGGCACAATGCACGCCGCTTTTGCCTGGCGCAGTTGCACCGGGCCATTCACTGGATACCGAGGGCTTTACTGCATGTCGAAAGAAGACAGCTTCGAAATGGAAGGCACTGTCGTCGACACCCTGCCCAACACCATGTTTCGTGTGGAGTTGGAAAATGGGCACGTCGTAACCGCGCATATCTCCGGCAAGATGCGCAAGAACTACATTCGTATTCTTACCGGTGACAAAGTGCGCGTCGAGCTGACGCCCTATGACTTGAGCAAAGGGCGCATCACTTACCGCGCTCGCTAACAAGTCAATACAAAACGCCCGGCTGATGCCGGGCGTTTTTGTTTGTGGGAGCCAAGCTTGCTCGCGATAGCGGAACACCCGTCGACATCAATATCGACTGGACCGACGCCATCGCGAGCAAGCTCGGCTCCCACAGGGTATGGGGGCGAAACTTAATCTTGTGCCTTGCCCAAGACAAACTGTGGGAGCGAGCCTGCTCGCGATAGCGGAGCGTCAGCCAACATCAATGTCGACCGGACCGACGCCATCGCGAGCAAGCTCGGCTCCCACAGGGTATGGGGGCGAAACTTAATCTTGTGCCTTGCCCAAGACAAACTGTGGGAGCGGGCTTGCTCGCGATAGCGGTGGGTCAGCTTGCATTAATGCCGAACTTGCCGCCGCCATCGCGAGCAGGCTCGCTCCCACAGGGGTTGAGGTGTCTGGAACAGCAAAAAGGCGCCTTTCGGCGCCTTTTGCTTTATTGCAGCTAACGATCAGGCCATTTCGGCCGTGGTTTCGAAGTCGAAGGTCAGCTCGCCATCCTTGATGTCGATGTGAACCACACCGCCATGCTCCGCCAGCTCGCCAAAGAGGATCTCCTCCGCCAGCGGACGCTTGATCTTGTCCTGGATCAAGCGAGCCATCGGCCGCGCGCCCATCGTCACGTCGTAACCACCTTCTGCCAGCCAACTGCGGGCCGCGTCGGTGACCTCCAGCAACACACGCTTGTCTTCGAGCTGGGCCTGAAGTTCGGTAAGGAACTTGTCCACCACGCTCTTGATGACTTCATGGCTGAGGCGACCGAACTGGATAATGGTGTCCAGGCGGTTGCGGAACTCAGGCGTGAAGCTCTTCTTGATCACTTCCATCGCATCGGACGAGTGATCCTGATGGGTGAAACCGATCGAAGCGCGAGCCGCGGTTTCGGCACCGGCGTTCGTGGTCATGATGACGATCACGTTGCGGAAGTCCGCCTTGCGCCCGTTGTTATCGGTCAGCGTACCGTGGTCCATGACCTGCAGGAGCAGGTTGAAGACTTCCGGATGCGCCTTCTCGATTTCGTCGAGCAACAATACGCAGTGCGGTTGCTTGGTGATGGCTTCGGTCAACAGGCCGCCCTGGTCGAAACCGACATAACCCGGAGGCGCACCGATCAGACGCGATACGGTGTGGCGCTCCATGTACTCGGACATGTCGAAGCGCACCAGCTCGATGCCCATCGCCTTGGCCAGTTGCCGCGCCGCTTCGGTCTTGCCGACACCGGTAGGACCGGCGAACAGGAACGAACCGACCGGCTTGTCCGGCGACTTGAGACCGGCACGGGACAGCTTGATGGCGGTCGACAGCGAGTCGATGGCCGCATCCTGGCCGAATACCGTCAGCTTCAGGTCACGCTCCAGGTTACGCAGCAATTCCTTGTCGGAACTGGTGACGTGCTTGGGCGGAATACGCGCGATTTTCGCCACGATGTCCTCGACCTGCGGCACTTCGATGCGCTTGACGCGTTTCTCCACGGGTTGCAGGCGCTGGTAGGCACCCGCCTCGTCGATGACGTCGATGGCCTTGTCCGGCATGTGCCGGTCGTTGATGTAGCGCGAGGCCAGTTCAGCCGCCGCGCGCAGGGCTTCATCGCTGTATTCGATGTTGTGGTGCAGCTCGAAACGCCCCTTCAGGCCGCGCAGGATGCCAATGGTGTCTTCCACCGAAGGCTCCGACACATCGACCTTCTGGAAACGCCGAGCCAAGGCACGGTCTTTCTCGAAGATTCCGCGGAATTCCTGGAACGTGGTCGAGCCGATGCAACGGATATCACCCGACGACAACAGTGGCTTGAGCAAGTTGGACGCATCCATGACCCCACCCGACGCCGCCCCGGCACCAATAATGGTGTGGATTTCGTCGATGAACAGGATCGCCTGCGGACGTTTTTTCAGTTCGCCGAGCAACGCCTTGAAGCGCTTCTCGAAATCGCCGCGGTATTTGGTACCGGCCAGCAAGGCACCCAGGTCGAGGGAATACACCACACTGTTGGCCAGCAGGTCCGGCACCTGGTTGTCGACGATGCGCTTGGCCAGGCCTTCGGCAATCGCGGTCTTGCCCACGCCTGCCTCGCCCACCAGCAAGGGGTTGTTCTTGCGACGCCGGGCCAGGATCTGGGCCACGCGCTCGACTTCCGCCTCGCGCCCGACCAGCGGATCGATACGTCCCTGGCGCGCCAGTTCGTTCAGGTTGCTGGCATAGGCATCCAACGGGTTGCCTGAAGAAGAAGACTCACCGCCCTCGTCGTCCTGCATATCCTGCTCACCCTCGGAATGATCGCCATGCCCCGGCACCTTGGAGATGCCATGGGCGATGTAGTTGACGACATCGATACGCGCAACGCTCTGCTGCTTGAGCAGGAACACCGCCTGGCTTTCCTGCTCGCTGAAGATCGCAACCAGCACGTTGGCGCCGGTGACTTCACGCTTGCCCGAGCTCTGTACATGAAAGACAGCACGCTGCAATACACGCTGGAAGCCCAGGGTTGGCTGGGTTTCGCGATCCTCGTCATGAACGGGAATCAATGGCGTGGTGGAGTCGATGAACTCCTGCAGATCATGCTTGAGTTTATCGAGGTTCGCGCCGCAGGCACGCAAAACGGTGGCGGCAGCCTCGTTATCCAATAGGGCCAACAGCAGGTGTTCGACGGTCATGAACTCATGACGCTTCGAACGAGCCTCCTTGAAGGCAAGATTGAGGGTGACTTCGAGCTCGCGGTTTAACATAGCTTCACCTCATACCCAAGTGGTCGGCGTTAACCGTCCTTCTCGATTTCACAGAGTAGCGGATGCTGGCTTTCCCGGGCGTACTGGTTGACCTGCATGGCCTTAGTCTCGGCGATGTCGCGGGTAAACACTCCACATACTGCCCGTCCCTCTGTATGGACGGCCAGCATGACCTTGGTCGCCAGCTCCCGATTCAGGTTAAAAAACACCTCGAGCACTTCGACGACGAAATCCATCGGTGTGTAGTCATCGTTGAACAAAACCACCTTGTACATCGGTGGCGCCTGTAATGCGGGCTTTGCTTCCTGAACAGCAATGCCTGCGGAATCGTCGTCGTGTAGATCCGGGCGATCCTGATTGAATGTTAGTCGAATCTGGCTGACTGCATGCATGGAAAGAAAGGTTCGTTTAGTTGGCGAATACAGTGATGGGGGCGCTTGTGGGCGATTTCAACCACGACCACCGGAGCCACCTTGACTATCGGGAAAACGGTGTTACAACCAATAGAGCCCATCGCGGGTTAAAAAGGTCCGTGGAATCTATCCTGTTAACAAGATTAGCCTGCGGATGGACTGGATGATACTCCAGTGATGGAGTGCGTTGCAGAGGGAAATGGGTTATGGCGGGCGTCAAGATGAATGGCAAGGTGAAATGGTTCAATAATGCCAAGGGCTACGGTTTCATTATCGCGGACGGCAGGGATAACGAAGACCTGTTCGCCCATTATTCGGCGATCGAGATGGAAGGCTACAAGACCCTGAAGGCCGGGCAACCTGTGACGTTCGAAATCATCCAGGGCCCCAGGGGCTTGCACGCGGTCAAGATCAGGACCGTTCCCGTCGAAAAGGATCCCATCCCGGTGAAGACCAGAATCACCGAGACCCATTGACCAGCAGTCACCACCGCGCATAAATAAAAATGCCCGGCTCGATCACTCGAGCCGGGCATTTGCGCAAGGCGCCGATCCGCTTACATGTGCGAGATCAGGGCATCACCGAAGCCCGAGGACGACACCAGCTTGGCGCCCTCCATCAAGCGTTCGAAGTCATAGGTCACGGTCTTGGCCGAAATCGCGCCGTTGGTGCCCTTGATGATCAGGTCGGCCGCTTCGGTCCACCCCATGTGACGCAGCATCATTTCCGCCGACAGGATCAGCGAACCCGGGTTGACCTGGTCCTTGCCGGCATACTTGGGCGCGGTACCGTGGGTAGCTTCGAACATTGCCACGGTGTCGGACAAGTTGGCGCCCGGCGCGATGCCGATACCACCCACTTCCGCCGCCAAGGCGTCGGAGAGGTAGTCACCGTTCAGGTTCAGGGTAGCGATCACGTCATACTCAGCCGGACGCAACAGGATTTGTTGCAACATCGCATCGGCGATGGCGTCCTTGACGATGACGTTCTTGCCGGTCCGCGGATTCTTGAACTGCATCCACGGCCCGCCGTCGAGCAGGGTCGCGCCGAATTCCTCGGCCGCCACTTCGTAGGCCCATTCCTTGAAGGCACCTTCGGTGAACTTCATGATGTTGCCTTTGTGCACGATGGTCAGCGATTCACGATCGTTGTCGACCACGTATTGCAAGGCCTTGCGAGCCAGGCGCTTGGTGCCCTGCTTGGAAACCGGCTTGACGCCGATGCCGCAATCCTCATCGAAGCGGATCTTGGTCACGCCCATTTCTTCTTTCAGGAACTTGATGACCTTGGTGGCTTCGGCCGAACCGGCCTTCCACTCGATGCCTGCGTAGATGTCCTCGGAGTTCTCGCGGAAGATCGTCATGTCCACGTCGCCAGGCTTCTTGACCGGGCTTGGCACACCCTCGAACCAGCGCACCGGACGCAGGCAGACATACAGGTCGAGCTGCTGGCGCAGGGCTACGTTCAACGAACGGATACCGCCACCGACCGGCGTGGTCAGCGGGCCCTTGATGGACACCACGTAATCCTTGACCGCATCCAGGGTTTCCTGGGGCAACCAAGTGTCCTGGTCGTAGACCTGAGTCGCTTTTTCACCCGCGTAGACTTCCATCCAGGAAATCTTGCGCTTGCCGCCATAGGCCTTCTGAACCGCAGCGTCCACAACCTTGATCATGACCGGACTGATATCGACGCCAATGCCGTCGCCTTCGATGAAGGGGATGATCGGGTTGTCGGGAACATTAAGAGAATGGTCTGCATTGACGGTGATTTTGTTACCGACGGCTGGAACCTGAATCTTTTGATACCCCATGCTGAACTCCATTGCTTGGATTGAACATCTGGCTGCGTTCGAGCGTACCCCAGTTGAATCGGCACGCAAACCCTACGTTAGGCTCATCCGGGGTAAAGCGTTGCAGTTCGCGGTGTACAATCCTGAAAACCAAGGGAAAAGCGCCAAACATGAGCATAGCCTGCTCCTTCGGTACTGCGACGTTTAGACCAATGGACGTGTACGGAAGTCTATGAACCATCGGCAGATTGCCAGCTACCTATGTATAATGCCGCCGCTGACCACAGGGTCACGACGGCTGACGGCTCTATTACGAGACTTTCCGCCAGTTTAAAAGCCGGACCGTTACCGCGGCCCAACCGCTTGACGCTCGACTGATGCACCCAACATCACCGCGAAGAAACCTCGACATTCGGCTCACGGATGACTTTGAACGAACGCGCTTACCCGGCGCCCCTCGAGTTTCTGCGCATGCTTTAGCAAAGAAGAGAGTTAATCCGAATATGCCCACCCGCTCGAAGATCATCTATACCTTCACCGACGAAGCGCCTGCCCTCGCCACCTATTCGCTGCTGCCGATCGTCGAAGCCTTTACCGCTTCGGCCGATATCGCCGTGGAAACCCGCGATATCTCCCTCGCGGGGCGCATCCTGGCCAGCTTCCCCGAGCAACTGGGTGACAAAGCCGTAGCCGACCACCTCGCCGAACTGGGCGACCTGGCCGTTACGCCTGAAGCCAACATCATCAAGCTGCCGAACATCAGCGCCTCGGTGCCGCAACTGCAGGCCGCGATCAAGGAATTGCAGGCCCAGGGCTACGCACTGCCGGACTACCCGGAAACCGTGACCACTGATGCCGAGAAAGACGCGCGCGCCCGTTACGACAAGGTCAAGGGCAGCGCCGTGAACCCGGTCCTGCGCGAAGGCAACTCCGACCGTCGCGCGCCGCTGTCGGTCAAGAACTACGCCCGCAAGCACCCGCACAAAATGGGCGCCTGGGCCGCTAACTCCAAGTCCCACGTCGCTCACATGAGCACCGGCGACTTCTACGGCAGCGAAAAAGCCGCCCTGATCGACGCCGCCGGCAGTGTGAAAATCGAGCTGATCGCCCAGGACGGCACTGCCACCGTCCTGAAGGAAAAGACCACCGTACAAGCCGGTGAGATCCTCGATTGCGCCGTGATGAGCAAAAACGCCCTGCGCGAGTTCATCGCCGCCGAAATCGAAGACGCCAAGCAAAAAGGCGTGCTGCTGTCGGTCCACCTCAAGGCCACCATGATGAAGGTCTCCGACCCGATCATGTTCGGCCAGATCGTGGCCGAGTTCTATAAAGACGCCCTGGCCAAGCACGCGCAAGTGCTGGAACAGATCGGCTTCAACCTGAACAACGGCATCGGCGACCTGTACGCCCGCATCAAGGCCCTGCCGGCCGAGCAGCAGGCGCAGATCGAAGCCGACATCCAGGCGGTCTACGCGGCGCGCCCATCCCTGGCGATGGTCAACTCCGACAAAGGCATCACCAACCTGCACGTGCCGAGCGACGTGATCGTCGACGCCTCGATGCCAGCCATGATCCGTGACTCCGGCAAGATGTGGGGCACCGACGGCCAGTTGCACGACACCAAGGCCGTGATCCCGGATCGCTGCTACGCCACCATCTACCAGGCGGTGATCGAAGACTGCAAGCAACACGGCGCCTTCGACCCAACCACCATGGGCAGCGTGCCGAACGTCGGCCTGATGGCCAAGAAAGCCGAAGAATACGGTTCCCACGACAAGACCTTCCAGATCAAGGTCGACGGCGTGGTGCGTGTTTCGGACAACAACGGTCGCACCCTGCTGGAACAGAAGGTCGAGGCTGGCGATATCTACCGCATGTGCCAGACCAAGGACGCGCCGATCCAGGACTGGGTCAAGCTGGCCGTCAACCGCGCCCGCGCCAGCAGCACCCCGGCGATCTTCTGGCTGGACCCGATGCGCGCCCATGACGGCGTCGTGATCGAGAAAGTCCAGACCTACCTGAAGGACTACGACACTGCCGGCCTGGACATCCGCATCATGTCGCCGGTCGACGCGATGAAGTTCACCCTGGCCCGCACCCGCGAAGGCAAGGACACCATCTCGGTGACCGGCAACGTGCTGCGCGACTACCTGACCGACCTGTTCCCGATCATGGAACTGGGCACCAGCGCCAAGATGCTGTCGATCGTGCCGCTGATGAACGGCGGTGGCCTGTTCGAAACCGGCGCCGGCGGTTCGGCACCCAAGCACGTTCAGCAGTTGCTGGAAGAGAACTTCCTGCGCTGGGATTCCCTGGGCGAGTTCCTGGCCCTGGCCGCGTCCCTGGAACACCTGGGCGTGACCTACAACAACCCGAAAGCCCTGGTGCTGGCCAAGACCCTCGACCAGGCTACCGGCGAGTTCCTGGACCGCAACAAGTCGCCTTCGCGCAAGGTTGGCGGCATCGACAACCGCGGCAGCCACTTCTACCTGACCCTGTTCTGGGCCCAGGCACTGGCCGCCCAGGATGACGACGCAGCCCTCAAGGCCCAGTTCACCACCCTGGCCAAGACCTTGACCGACAACGAAGAAAAAATCGTTGCCGAACTCAATGCCGTGCAAGGCAAGCCCGTGGACATCGGCGGTTACTACTCCGCCAACCCGGAACTGACCAGCAAGGCCATGCGCCCGAGCAACACCTTCAACGCGGCGATTGCTGCGCTGGTGTAAGGTTGTAAGGAAGCACCACGAACCCCGGCCTAGTGCCGGGGTTTGTGTTTCTGCCGTCCCTGATAACAATCCCCTGTGGGAGCGAGCCTGCTCGCGAAAGCGGTGTATCGCTTAGCATCAATGTTGAATGTTCCGCCGCTTTCGCGAGCAGGCTCGCTCCCACAAGATCGGCATTCCAATCTGAAAATAGAGGAACCATCATGAACTGGCACCCCCACATCACCGTCGCCACCATCGTCGAAGACAACGGCCGCTTCCTGATGGTGGAAGAATCCAAGGCCGGACGCGCGGTACTCAACCAGCCCGCCGGCCACCTGGACCCCAACGAAACCCTCATCGAAGCCGCCGTACGCGAGACCCTCGAAGAAACCGGCTGGGACGTCGAGCCCACCAGCGTCACCGGCATCTACCTCTACACCGCCCCGAGCAACGGCGTGACCTACCAGCGAGTCTGCTTCGCCGCCAAGGCCCTGCAACACCACCCCGAGTACCAACTTGACGACGGTATCCTCGGCGCCAAATGGCTGACCCGCACCGAACTGCTCAAGCTGCGCGAACACTGGCGCAGCGAGCTGATCATCCGCTGCATCGACGATTATCTGGCCGGCCATCGCCATAGCCTGGAGCTTATCCGCCCTTCTCTTTAGCCTTGCGCGCCCGGGCCTGATAGAATCGCGTCCTTTTTCAAGACACTCATTGAATTCCTATGCGTGATCCAGCCTCTTCGAGCACCCCAAAACAGCGCGTCATCGTCGGCATGTCCGGCGGCGTGGACTCTTCCGTTTCCGCCCTTCTGCTGATCGAGCAGGGTTATGAGGTGGAAGGCCTGTTCATGAAGAACTGGGAAGAAGACGACGGCACCGAATACTGCACCGCCATGGATGACCTGGCGGATGCCCAGGCCGTGTGCGACAAGATCGGCATCAAGCTGCACACCGCCAACTTCGCCGCCGAGTACTGGGACAACGTGTTCGAGCACTTCCTGGCCGAATACAAGGCCGGCCGCACGCCGAACCCGGACATCCTCTGCAACCGCGAGATCAAGTTCAAGGCGTTCCTCGACTACGCCATGATGCTCGGCGCCGACCTGATCGCTACCGGCCACTACGTGCGCCGCCGCGACATCGATGGCCGCACCGAGCTGCTCAAGGGCCTGGATCCGAACAAGGACCAGAGCTACTTCTTGCATGCCGTCGGCGGCGAGCAGATCGCCAAGACCCTGTTCCCGGTGGGCGAACTGGAAAAGCCCGAAGTACGGGCAATTGCGGAGAAACATGACCTGGCCACAGCCAAGAAGAAAGACTCCACCGGGATCTGCTTCATTGGCGAGCGTCGTTTCAGCGATTTCCTCAAGCAATACCTGCCGGCCCAGCCGGGCGAGATCAAGACCACCGAAGGCGACGTCATCGGCCGCCACCATGGCCTGATGTACCACACCATCGGCCAGCGCCAGGGCCTGGGCATCGGCGGGCTGAAAGATGCCGGCGAAGAGCCGTGGTACGTGCTGGTCAAGGACCTGGAGCACAACGAGCTGATCGTCGGCCAGGGCAACGACCATCCCTGGTTGTTTTCCCGCGCCCTGCTCGCCTCCGACATCTACTGGGTCAACCCGATCGACCTCAGCGAACCTCGCCGCCTGACGGCCAAGGTTCGCTATCGCCAGAGCGACCAGCCCTGCACCCTGGAAAAAACCGCCACGGGCTACCGCGCCACCTTCGATGACCCGCAGCGGGCGGTCACGCCCGGCCAATCCGTGGTGTTCTATGACGGCGAAATCTGCCTGGGCGGCGGCGTGATCGAAGTCGCAGAGCCTTGGAGCAGCCAGGCATGAGCCCCATCCAGGAACAACTGACGGCATTGGGCGGCGTGTTTCTCGCCGCCGTGCTGGTGGACCGGATCGCCAAGACCGGCCAGGCCACCGAAGCGGGCGTGGCCTGCATGCTCGGCAGCCTGCTGGTTCGCGACCCCAAGGACACCCTGGAGGTCTACGGTGGCGACGACCTGAACCTGCGTGAAGGTTACCGTGCGCTGATTGGCGCCCTGGAGCGCGACCCCAGCGCCTTGCAACGCGAACCGCTGCGCTACGCCCTGTCGATGCTGGGCCTCGAGCGTCAACTGGCCAAGCGCGACGACCTGCTGGAGACCATCGGCAAGCGCTTGCCGCAAATCCAGTCCCAGGTCGAGCACTTCGGCCCGGCCCATGAAAACGTCGTCGCGGCTTGCGGCTCGCTGTACCAGGACACCCTGAGCACCTTGCGCCAGCGCATCCAGGTGCATGGCGACATGCGCAACCTGCAACAGCCGAGCAATGCCTCGAAGATCCGCGCCCTGCTCCTGGCCGGGATCCGCTCGGCGCGGCTGTGGCGGCAGTTGGGCGGCCATCGCTGGCAACTGGTGATCAGCCGACGCAAATTGCTGAAAGAGCTTTACCCGTTGATGCGCAACGAATAAGTCGCCTTTGTGGCGAGGGAGCTTGCTCCCGCTGGGCTGCAACGCAGCCCCCTGAGCCCGGCGAATCTAGCGCGCGGCGTGGATTCAGGGCCGCTTCGCGCCCCAGCGGGAGCAAGCTCCCTCGCCACAGGTGTTCAATAGCTTTAGCTTTATCTTGTTACGCGTAACACGCCGGTCAGTTGGCGACGGACCGGCGCTGGTTTTCATGTATGATACGCGCCCCATTTCGTTGCCCGACTGTCCGAGAACACCCCATGCAGCTCTCTTCGCTCACTGCGGTTTCCCCTGTTGACGGCCGCTACGCCGGCAAAACCCAGGCCCTGCGCCCGATTTTCAGCGAGTACGGCCTGATCCGTGCCCGCGTCCTGGTTGAAGTGCGCTGGCTCCAGCGCCTGGCCGCTCACCCTGCCATCCCTGAAGTCCCGGCGTTTTCCGCCGAAGCCAACGCGGTGCTCAACACCCTGGCGGACAACTTCGCGCTGGAGCACGCCGAGCGCGTCAAAGAGATCGAGCGCACCACCAACCACGACGTCAAGGCCATCGAATACCTGCTCAAGGAGCAGGCGGCCAAGCTGCCGGAGCTGGCCAATGTCAGCGAGTTCATCCACTTTGCCTGCACCAGCGAGGACATCAACAACCTGTCCCACGCCCTGATGCTGCGCGAAGGCCGTGATGAGGTGATGCTGCCCCTGATGCGCCAGACCGCCCAGGCCATCCGCGAACTGGCGATCCGCTTCGCCGACGTGCCGATGCTGTCGCGCACCCACGGTCAACCGGCTTCGCCGACCACCCTGGGCAAGGAACTGGCGAACGTGGTCTACCGCCTGGAGCGCCAGATCGCCCAGGTGGCCGCCGTGCCGCTGCTGGGCAAGATCAATGGCGCCGTGGGCAACTACAACGCCCACCTGTCGGCCTACCCGGACATCGACTGGGAAGCCAACGCCCGCGCCTTCATCGAAGACGAACTGGGCCTGAGCTTCAACCCGTACACCACCCAGATCGAACCGCACGACTACATCGCCGAGCTGTTCGATGCGATCGCACGCTTCAACACCATCCTGATCGACTTCGACCGTGACATCTGGGGCTACATCTCCCTGGGTTACTTCAAGCAGCGCACCATCGCTGGCGAAATCGGTTCCTCGACCATGCCGCACAAGGTCAACCCGATCGACTTCGAAAACTCCGAAGGCAACCTGGGCATCGCCAACGCACTGTTCCAGCACCTGGCGAGCAAACTGCCGATCTCCCGCTGGCAGCGCGACCTGACCGACTCCACCGTGCTGCGCAACCTGGGCGTGGGTTTTGCCCACAGCGTCATTGCCTATGAAGCCAGCCTCAAGGGCATCAGCAAGCTGGAACTGAACGAGCAGAAGATTGCCGCCGACCTGGACGCCTGCTGGGAAGTCCTGGCCGAGCCGATCCAGACCGTGATGCGTCGCTATAACATCGAAAACCCGTATGAAAAGCTGAAAGAACTGACCCGTGGCAAGGGCATCAGCCCTGAAGCGCTGCAGACTTTCATCGATGGCCTGGACATGCCTGCCGACGCCAAGGCCGAGCTGAAAAAGCTCACGCCGGCCAGTTACATCGGCAACGCGGCGGCACAAGCCAAGCGCATCTGATCCACGGCTTTACCTTTGAGACGCCCGGCCGCGCCGGGCGTTTTTATTCGCGTCTGAAAAGTATATTTTTTCAATAGGTTACACATGAATCCTGATATTCCTCTGCAACTCCTGGGCGGCATCACGGCACGGGAGTTCCTGCGTGACTACTGGCAGAAAAAACCCCTGCTGATCCGTCAGGCGATTCCTGACTTCCAAAGCCCGATCGATGCCGACGAGCTGGCCGGCCTGGCCCTCGAAGAAGAAGTCGAATCGCGCCTGGTGATCGAGCACGGCGAGCGCCCTTGGGAATTGCGTCGCGGCCCGTTCGCCGAAGACGAATTCAGCAAGCTGCCGGAGCGCGAGTGGACCCTGCTGGTGCAGGCGGTGGATCAGTTCGTACCGGAAGTCAGCGAACTGCTGGAGAACTTCCGCTTCCTGCCGAGCTGGCGCATCGACGACGTGATGATCAGCTTTGCCGCACCGGGTGGCAGTGTGGGTCCGCATTTCGATAACTATGACGTATTCCTGCTGCAAGGCCATGGCCAGCGCAACTGGAAAATCGGCCAGATGTGCGACTCCGAAAGCCCGCTGCTGCAACACGCCGACCTGCGCATCCTCGCCGACTTCGAAGCCACCGACGAGTGGGTCCTGGAACCGGGCGACATGCTTTATCTGCCGCCGCGCCTGGCCCACTGCGGTGTGGCCGTGGACGACTGCATGACCTACTCGGTGGGTTTCCGTGCGCCAAGCGCCGCTGAAGTACTGACCCACTTCACCGACTTCTTGAGCCAGTTCCTGCCGGACGAAGAACGCTACACCGACGCCGACGCGCGCCCAGTGGCCGACCCGCACCAGATCCAGCACGACGCCCTCGACCGTCTCAAGGGCCTGCTGGCCGAGCACATGAGCGACGAACGCCTGCTACTGACCTGGTTCGGCCAGTTCATGACCGAGCCGCGCTACCCGGAACTGGTGGTGGGCCCGGAACTGGAAGAAGACGACCTGCTGGCCAGCCTGGAACAAGGCGCCGTGATCATCCGCAACCCGAGCGCACGCCTGGCCTGGTCGGAAGTCGATGATGACCTGCTGCTGTTCGCCAGCGGCCAGAGCCGTTACCTGCCGGGCAAGCTGCGCGAGCTGCTGAAGATGATTTGCGCTGCCGACGCCCTGCACATCGAAAACCTCGGCCCATGGTTGGCCGACGAAGACGGTCGCGGCCTGGTCTGCGAGCTGGTCAAGCAAGGCAGCCTGGGGTTCGCCGATGAATAAAATTCACGTTCGTGTCGCAGACTGGCAAAAGGATAACGCCGAGATCCGGCGCATTCGTGAGACCGTGTTCATTGCCGAACAATCCGTACCACCCGAACTGGAATGGGATTCGGATGATCAGGATGCCGTACATTTCCTGGCCTTCGAAGGCGACTTCCCCATCGGCACCGCGCGCCTGTTGATCGATGGCCATATCGGCCGGGTCTCGGTCCTCAAGGACTGGCGCGGCCTGAAGGTGGGCGATGCGTTGATGCACGCCGTGATCGCCGAAGCCGAGAAGCGTGGGCTCAAGCAACAGATGCTCAGCGCCCAGGTGCATGCCACGCCGTTCTATGAGCGGCTGGGGTTTGCCGTGGTCAGCGAGGAGTTCCTGGAAGCCGGGATTCCTCATGTGGACATGGTGCGGCGCTCGGCCTGAAACCGCGGCGCGGCTTTCGCGAGCAGGCTCGCTCCCACAATGGCCCACTGTGAACACATGTTTTGTGAACACTCAGGCCTCCCTTGTGGGAGCGAGCCTGCTCGCGAAGAGGCCCTAAAGACACCACAAAACGCCCCGCCATCCACCGATGCCGGGGCGTTTTGCCGTCTACCATTCAACTTGCCCCACCCGAGGCCGACAAACTGGCAATATCAGGCCTTTGTCTCACGGAGAAATGGACATGCTTCTACGTACCCTGCTGACCCTCCTGCTGTTGGGTGGCAGCGTGTCAGCCATGGCCGACACGCAAATCGTGCCGCTGAACTACCGCACCAGCGCCGACTTGTTGCCGGTGGCACAGAATTTCATCGGCAAGGACGGCCAGGTCAGTGCCTACGGCAACCAACTGATCGTCAATGCCGAGCCCGGCAAGATCGAAGAACTCCGGCAATTCCTCGCCCAACTGGACACCGCACCCAAGCGCCTGCTGATTACGGTCGATACCAACGAAAACAACCTGCAGGGCGACCAGGGTTATTCGATCAACGGCGCCGCGCCCAGCCAGACCCGCATCATCAACCGCAGCACCGCCAGCCGTGATGGTGGCGTGCAGCAGGTGCAAGCCAGCGAAGGCCAGCCGGCGCTGATCCAAGTCGGCCAGAGCGTGCCGTTCACCAGCAGCCAGACCGACAACTATGGCCGCCTGCAAAGCCAGACCGAATATCGTAACGTCACCCAGGGTTTCTATGTCACCGCCAGCGTCACCGGTGAAACCGTTCATCTGAGCATCAGTACCAACCGTGACCGCATGAGCCAGGAACGTCCCGATGTAGTGAACGTCCAGAGTACCGACACAACGGTTAGCGGACGCCTGGGCGAATGGATCACCCTGGCCGGGGTGAATCGCCAGACCCAGGCCGACAAACAGGGCCTGACCCGCAGCTACTCGACCCAGGGCCGTGACGACATGATCCTGCGGGTCAAGGTCGATACCCTGAACTGAAGCACCAAAAACTGACTGATGAGTCGTATTAGACCAAAGATGTAGTGCCATAAAAAAAGCACTACAAAACGTTTGACGAGCCAAAAAACCGAAGGCATGATGGCCTCGCTCCCGCTAATCAGGGGCCCTGGCAAGGGCCTTCGGGTCGACGCTTGCAACTACCCTGCGAGCCGATTCGTGTCTGTACCGCCCACAAGGTGTGTTTGACGAGGTTGCGACTGGAACGAAGTTGTCCCGAGGGACGGAAGCGTAACTAGGTAACCCGGCATCACTCTGAGTTCGTATGAAAGGCCCACGACGCCCGAATGCGCCCGCAGTCCGCCCCTACCTGCTCACTTTCCCCTCGAGCCCATCGTTCATCCCGTCGCCACCCCGCCTGAACCGACTTGTACGCCAGCCCCCTGGTCGGCAGGAGCAGGAATTTTCCACCAAGACCTATGCGACGAGGTTTATCTCCATGGCACTGACACGCGAACAGCAAATTGCAGCCCTTGAAAAAGACTGGGCTGAAAACCCGCGCTGGAAAGGCGTGAAGCGCAATTATTCCGCTGCTGACGTCGTCCGTCTGCGTGGCTCGGTTCAACCTGAGCACACCTTTGCGAAGATGGGCGCCGAGAAGCTCTGGAACCTGGTCACCCAGGGCGCCAAGCCAGCCTTCCGTCCCGAGAAAGATTTCGTCAACTGCATGGGCGCCCTGACCGGCGGCCAGGCTGTGCAGCAAGTCAAGGCCGGCATCCAGGCGATCTACCTGTCGGGCTGGCAAGTGGCCGCGGACAACAACTCCGCCGAGTCGATGTACCCCGACCAGTCGCTGTACCCGGTGGACTCGGTTCCAACCGTGGTCAAGCGCATCAACAACTCATTCCGTCGCGCCGACCAGATCCAGTGGAAAGCCGGCAAGAACCCGGGCGACGAAGGCTACATCGACTACTTCGCACCGATCGTGGCTGACGCTGAAGCCGGTTTCGGCGGCGTCCTGAATGCCTACGAGCTGATGAAGAGCATGATCGAAGCTGGCGCCGCTGGCGTTCACTTCGAAGACCAACTGGCCTCGGTGAAAAAATGCGGCCACATGGGCGGCAAGGTCCTGGTACCGACCCAAGAAGCCGTGCAGAAGCTGACCGCTGCCCGCCTGGCCGCCGACGTTGCCGGTGTACCGACCATCATCCTGGCCCGTACCGACGCCAACGCCGCTGACCTGCTGACCTCGGACTGCGACCCGTACGACCAGCCGTTCGTCACCGGCACCCGCACCCAGGAAGGCTTCTACAAAGTGCGCGCCGGTCTCGACCAGGCCATCGCCCGCGGCCTGGCCTACGCGCCGTACGCCGACCTGATCTGGTGCGAAACCGCCAAGCCGGACCTGGACGAAGCCCGTCGTTTCGCCGAAGCGATCAAGAAGGAATACCCGGACCAACTGCTGTCGTACAACTGCTCGCCTTCCTTCAACTGGAAGAAAAACCTGGACGACGCGACCATCGCCAAGTTCCAGCGCGAACTGTCCGCCATGGGCTACAAGCACCAGTTCATCACCCTGGCCGGCATTCACAACATGTGGCACAGCATGTTCAACCTGGCGCACGACTACGCCCGCAACGACATGACTGCCTACGTGAAGCTGCAAGAGCAAGAGTTCGCTGACGCCGCCAAGGGCTACACCTTCGTGGCTCACCAGCAGGAAGTGGGCACCGGCTACTTCGACGACATGACCACCGTGATCCAGGGCGGCACTTCGTCGGTGACCGCACTGACCGGCTCCACCGAAGAAGAACAGTTCCACTGATCCATGAGGTAAACGGCCCTTGCGGACCGAATAAAAGCTAACCGCAAAGCCGACGATCTGAGGCCCCGACTGGTTCGGGGCTTTTTTTTGCCCATGCTTTGGCAGGCAACACACATCCCTTCAAAAGCAAACCTATGGGAGCAAGACCAGTGAGAGCAAGACCTGCGAGAGCAACCTGTGGGAGCAAGGCTTGCCCGCGATGAACGATAACGCTGTCCGCCTGGAAAGATCCCGTCGCTGGCATCGCGAGCAAGCTTTGCTCCCACAGGGGCATTTCCATACACAAATCTACGAACCGACAAAAAAATTGATCGAACGCAGTATCAGGCAGTCTGAAAAAGAGTAAAACGGCCGGCGCTGACAACTGCAGTTAACGAGCATGTAAGAAAAGTTCTCAGCCACTGCACCGCAGTATTGTTCAAAAGCAACGCCAAACAATAATAATTATCATTTAGCCGGGGCTTTCCTTGTTACAGCCTGCACGAAATATTATTGCTGAATAAACGGTCAATGCCCGCCCCGCCGGGGCTGCGGGGTCATGGAGGCGCGCTATGTCCTTATTCCAATAAATAATTTCGCTATAGGAATTTTACTTGCCCGGTGTTTAGCCATAAAATCACCGCGATTGATTGCTGCGACATATCGTCACTGCGTTATTTCATTCAAGCTCAGAGACCTTTGCTCTCTGTTAAGGATTTCCAGCATGTCCGAAGCGACAGGACTCATGGCCCACAACTGGGGCTTTGCCATTTTCCTTCTGGGCGTTGTTGGCCTGTGTGCTTTCATGCTCGGCGTGTCGAGCCTGCTTGGGTCAAAAGCCTGGGGCCGCAGCAAAAATGAACCGTTCGAGTCCGGCATGCTACCTACCGGTGGCGCCCGCTTGCGGCTCTCAGCCAAATTCTATCTGGTCGCGATGCTGTTCGTGATCTTCGATATCGAAGCCCTCTTTCTCTTTGCATGGTCTGTGTCCGTCCGCGAAAGCGGCTGGACCGGATTCGTCGAAGCTCTCGTTTTCATAGCAATTCTGTTGGCAGGTCTTGTCTACCTTTACCGGGTGGGGGCACTTGATTGGGCTCCGGAAGCTCGGCGCAAGCGGCAAGCGAAGCTGAAACAATGAGGCTTTGGCAATGCAATACAATCTCACCAGGATCGACCCCGATGCTCCTAACGAGCAGTATCCGATTGGCGAACGGGAAACCGTCGCCGATCCGTTAGAAGATCAAGTCCACAAGAACATCTTCATGGGCAAGCTCGAAGACGTGCTGAACAGCACGGTCAACTGGGGTCGCAAGAACTCCCTGTGGCCGTACAACTTCGGCCTTTCGTGCTGCTACGTGGAAATGACCACCGCCTTCACGGCGCCCCACGACATCGCGCGCTTTGGCGCCGAGGTCATCCGGGCATCGCCGCGCCAGGCGGATTTCATGGTTATCGCCGGTACCTGCTTCATCAAGATGGCGCCGATCATCCAGCGTCTCTACGAGCAAATGCTCGAGCCCAAGTGGGTCATCTCCATGGGTTCGTGCGCCAACTCCGGTGGCATGTACGACATCTATTCCGTCGTTCAAGGCGTGGACAAGTTCCTGCCCGTGGACGTCTACGTGCCTGGCTGCCCACCTCGCCCTGAAGCGTTCCTGCAAGGCTTGATGCTGTTGCAGGAGTCGATTGGCCAGGAGCGTCGCCCACTGTCCTGGGTTGTTGGTGATCAAGGCGTCTATCGCGCCGAGATGCCATCGCAAAAGGAACAGCGCCGCGAACAGCGTATCGCAGTCACCAACCTGCGCAGCCCCGACGAAGTCTGATCCAGCTCTGCTCTGCACAAGAAACGAGAACCTGGCTTCATTCTTTACGTTGACCGAAAGCGATAAATAACCATGACTACAGGCAGTGCTCTGTACATCCCGCCTTACAAGGCAGACGACCAGGATGTGGTCGTCGAACTGAACAACCGTTTTGGCCCCGAGGCGTTCACCGCCCAGCCGACCCGCACCGGCATGCCGGTGCTTTGGGTTGCCCGCGCCAAACTCGTCGAAGTCCTGACCTTCCTGCGCAACCTGCCCAAGCCGTACGTCATGCTCTATGACCTGCACGGCGTGGACGAACGCCTGCGCACCAAGCGTCAAGGGCTGCCCGACGGCGTCGACTTCACCGTGTTCTATCACCTGATGTCGATCGAGCGTAATAGCGACGTAATGATCAAGGTCGCCTTGTCCGAGAGCGACCTCAGCGTGCCGACCGTGACCGGCATCTGGCCGAACGCCAACTGGTACGAGCGTGAAGTGTGGGACATGTACGGGATCGATTTCCCCGGCCACCCGCACCTGACCCGCATCATGATGCCGCCGACCTGGGAAGGTCACCCGCTGCGCAAGGACTTCCCGGCCCGTGCCACCGAGTTCGACCCGTTCAGCCTGTCCCTGGCCAAGCAACAGCTCGAGGAAGAAGCCGCGCGCTTCAAGCCTGAAGACTGGGGCATGAAGCGTTCGGGCGCCAACGAGGACTACATGTTCCTCAACCTGGGCCCGAACCACCCTTCGGCCCACGGTGCGTTCCGCATCATCCTGCAGCTGGACGGCGAAGAGATCGTCGACTGCGTGCCTGACATCGGCTACCACCACCGTGGCGCCGAGAAAATGGCCGAGCGCCAGTCCTGGCACAGCTTCATCCCGTACACCGACCGCATCGACTACCTCGGCGGCGTGATGAACAACCTGCCCTACGTGCTCTCGGTCGAGAAACTCGCCGGGATCAAGGTGCCGGAGAAGGTCGACGTCATCCGCATCATGATGGCCGAGTTCTTCCGCATCACCAGCCACTTGCTGTTCCTGGGGACCTACATCCAGGACGTCGGCGCCATGACCCCAGTGTTCTTCACCTTCACCGACCGCCAGCGTGCGTACACGGTGATCGAAGCCATCACCGGTTTCCGCCTGCACCCGGCCTGGTACCGCATCGGTGGTGTGGCCCACGACCTGCCCCGCGGCTGGGAAAAACTGGTCAAGGACTTCGTCGAGTGGATGCCCAAGCGCCTGGACGAATACACCAAGGCAGCCCTGCAGAACAGCATCCTCAAGGGTCGTACCATCGGCGTCGCCGCCTACAACACCAAGGAGGCCCTGGAATGGGGCGTCACCGGTGCCGGCCTGCGCTCCACCGGTTGCGACTTCGACCTGCGCAAGGCGCGCCCGTACTCCGGCTACGAGAACTTCGAGTTCGAAGTCCCGCTGGCGGCCAACGGTGATGCCTACGACCGCTGCATGGTCCGCGTCGAGGAAATGCGCCAGAGCATCAAGATCATCGACCAGTGCCTGCGCAACATGCCGGAAGGCCCGTACAAGGCGGATCACCCGCTGACCACGCCGCCGCCCAAAGAGCGCACGCTGCAGCACATCGAGACCCTGATCACGCACTTCCTGCAGGTTTCGTGGGGCCCGGTCATGCCGGCCAACGAATCCTTCCAGATGATCGAAGCGACCAAGGGCATCAACAGTTATTACCTGACGAGCGATGGCGGCACCATGAGCTACCGCACCCGGATTCGTACCCCAAGCTACCCGCACCTGCAGCAGATCCCTTCGGTGATCAAAGGCAGCATGGTCGCGGACTTGATCGCGTACCTGGGTAGTATCGATTTCGTTATGGCCGACGTGGACCGCTAAGCATGAACAGCACGCTTATCCAGACTGACCGTTTCGCCCTGAGCGAAACCGAGCGCTCGGCCATCGAGCACGAGCTGCATCACTACGAAGACCCGCGCGCGGCGTCGATCGAAGCCCTGAAGATCGTCCAGAAGGAACGTGGCTGGGTGCCTGATGGCGCGCTCTACGCCATCGGCGAGATCCTCGGCATCCCGGCCAGCGACGTCGAAGGCGTAGCCACTTTCTACAGCCAGATTTTCCGCCAGCCCGTGGGCCGTCACATCATTCGTGTCTGCGACAGCATGGTCTGCTACATCGGCGGCCACGAATCGGTGGTCGGCGAGCTCCAGAGCAAACTGGGCATCGGCCTGGGCCAGACCACCGCCGACGGCCGCTTCACGCTGCTGCCGGTGTGCTGCCTGGGCAACTGCGATAAGGCACCGGCGTTGATGATCGACGACGACACCTTCGGTGACGTCAAGCCTGACGGCGTCGCCAAACTGCTGGAGGGCTACGTATGACCCTGACTTCCTTCGGGCCCGCCAACCGCATCCAGCGTTCGGCCGAAACCCATCCCCTGACCTGGCGTCTGCGTGACGACGGCGAAGCGGTGTGGCTGGACGAATACCAGGCCAAGAACGGCTACGCCGCCGCACGCAAGGCGTTCGCCGACATGGCCGCCGACGACATCGTCCAGACCGTCAAAGACGCCGGCCTCAAGGGCCGCGGCGGTGCGGGCTTCCCCACAGGGGTGAAGTGGGGCCTGATGCCCAAGGACGAGTCCATCAACATCCGCTACCTGCTGTGCAACGCGGATGAGATGGAACCCAACACCTGGAAGGACCGCATGCTGATGGAGCAACTGCCCCATCTGCTGATCGAAGGCATGCTGATCAGCGCCCGTGCGCTGAAGACCTACCGTGGCTACATCTTCCTGCGCGGCGAATACACCACCGCCGCCAAGCACCTGAACCGTGCCGTGGAAGAAGCCAAGGCCGCGGGCCTGTTGGGCAAGAACATCCTGGGCAGCGGCTTCGACTTCGAACTGTTCGTCCACACCGGTGCCGGGCGTTACATCTGCGGTGAAGAAACCGCGCTGATCAACTCCCTGGAAGGCCGCCGCGCCAACCCACGCTCCAAGCCGCCCTTCCCTGCCGCCGTCGGCGTGTGGGGCAAGCCGACCTGCGTGAACAACGTCGAGACCCTGTGCAACGTGCCGGCGATCATCGCCGACGGCGTGGACTGGTACAAATCCCTGGCCCGTGACGGCAGCGAAGACATGGGCACCAAGCTCATGGGCTTCTCCGGCAAGGTCAAGAACCCTGGCCTGTGGGAGCTGCCGTTCGGCGTCACCGGTCGCGAGCTGTTCGAAGACTACGCCGGCGGCATGCGCGACGGCTACACGCTCAAGTGCTGGCAGCCTGGTGGCGCCGGTACCGGCTTCCTGTTGCCGGAACACCTGGACGCACAAATGTACGCCGGCGGCATTGCCAAGGTGGGCACCCGGATGGGTACCGGCCTGGCCATGGCGGTGGACGACAGCGTCAACATGGTCTCGCTGCTGCGCAACATGGAGCAGTTCTTCGCTCGCGAATCCTGCGGCTTCTGCACCCCTTGCCGCGATGGCCTGCCCTGGAGCGTCAAGCTGCTGATGGCCATCGAGAACGGCGAAGGCCAGCCCGGCGACATCGAGACCCTGCTGGGTCTGGTGGGTTTCCTCGGCCCAGGCAAGACCTTCTGTGCTCACGCACCGGGTGCCGTGGAGCCGTTGGGCAGCGCGATCAAATACTTCCGCTCTGAATTCGAGGCCGGCATCGCGCCAACCCGCGCGGGCGACCTCAATCAGGTGGTCACGCCGACCATGGTCGGCGCGTAACGACGCTTTAAAAGGCGCAGGGTCCGTGCCCTGCGCCTTTCGTCCGATGACGCCTTTACCCAGGCTGTTTGGATTCGGACGAACGACAAGATTCCATTAGCCACGCCCGCTGACACCGGGCCAACGAAGAACTTTGAACCATGGCCACTATCCACGTAGACGGCAAAGAGCTCGAAGTCGATGGCGCAGACAACCTGTTACAGGCATGTCTGTCGCTGGGCCTCGACATTCCTTATTTCTGCTGGCACCCCGCCCTTGGCAGCGTCGGCGCTTGTCGCCAGTGCGCGGTCAAGCAGTACACCGACGAAAACGACAAGCGTGGTCGGATCGTCATGTCCTGCATGACCCCTGCCACCGACGGCAGCTGGATCTCCATCGACGACGAAGAAGCGAAAGTGTTTCGCGCCAGCGTCGTCGAATGGCTGATGACCAACCACCCTCACGACTGCCCGGTCTGTGAGGAAGGCGGCCACTGCCACCTGCAAGACATGACCGTGATGACCGGCCACAACGAGCGCCGTTATCGCTTCACCAAGCGCACCCACCAGAACCAGGACCTCGGCCCTTTCATCTCCCACGAGATGAACCGCTGCATCGCCTGCTACCGTTGCGTGCGTTTCTACAAGGACTACGCCGGCGGCACCGACCTGGGCGTGTTCGGTGCCCACGACAACGTGTACTTCGGTCGCGTTGAAGACGGCACCCTGGAAAGCGAGTTCTCCGGCAACCTCACCGAGGTCTGCCCGACCGGTGTGTTCACCGACAAGACCCACTCCGAGCGCTACAACCGCAAGTGGGACATGCAGTTCTCGCCGAGCATCTGCCATGGCTGCTCCAGCGGTTGCAACATTTCCCCGGGCGAACGCTACGGCGAACTGCGTCGCATCGAAAACCGCTACAACGGTTCGGTGAACCAGTACTTCCTGTGCGACCGTGGCCGTTTCGGCTACGGCTATGTCAATCGCAAGGATCGCCCACGCCAGCCGCTGCTGGCGGGCGGCGCCACGCTGAGCCTGGACGAAGCGCTGGACAAGGCCGCCGAGCTGCTGCGCGGTCGCAACATCGTCGGCATCGGTTCGCCTCGCGCCAGCCTGGAAAGCAACCACGCCCTGCGTGAGCTGGTCGGCGCCGAGCACTTCTACAGCGGCATCGAAGCCGGCGAGCTGGAACGCATCCGCCTGGTGCTGCAAGTGCTCAAGGACAGCCCACTGCCCGTGCCGACGATGCGCGACATCGAAGACCACGACGCAGTGTTCGTCCTTGGCGAAGACCTGACCCAGACCGCCGCCCGCATGGCCCTGGCCCTGCGCCAGTCGGTCAAGGGCAAGGCCGAGGACATGGCCGACGCCATGCGCGTGCAGCCATGGCTCGACGCCGCCGTGAAGAACATCGGCCAGGACGCGCTGAACCCACTGTTCATCGCCAGCCTCGCTGAAACCAAGCTCGACGACGTGGCCGAAGAATGCGTCCACGCTGCCCCAGACGACCTGGCCCGCATCGGTTTCGCCGTGGCCCACGCCCTGGACGCCAGCGCTCCGGCCGTCGACGGCCTGGACAGCGAAGCGGCCGCCCTCGCCCAACGCATCGCCGACGCCCTGCTGGCGGCCAAGCGCCCCTTGATCATTGCCGGCACCTCCCTGGGTTCCAAGGCGCTGATCGAAGCCGCCGCCAACATCGCCAAGGCCTTGAAGCTGCGCGAGAAGAACGGTTCCATCAGCCTGATCGTGCCGGAAGCCAACAGCCTCGGCCTGGCCATGCTCGGTGGCGAATCCGTCGATGCAGCCCTGCAAGCCGTGATCGACGGCAACGCCGACGCCATCGTCGTGCTGGAGAACGATCTGTTCACCCGCACTGACAAGGCCAAGGTCGATGCCGCGCTGAACGCCGCCAAGGTTGTGATCGTCGCCGACCATCAGAAAACCGCCACCACCGACCGCGCCCACCTGGTGCTGCCGGCAGCGAGCTTCGCCGAAGGCGACGGTACGCTGGTCAGCCAGGAAGGTCGCGCCCAGCGCTTCTTCCAGGTGTTCGACCCGACTTACCTGGACGCCAGCATCCTGGTCCACGAAGGCTGGCGCTGGCTGCATGCCCTGCGCGCCACCCTGCTGGACCAGCCGATCGACTGGACGCAACTGGACCACGTCACCGCCGCCGTCGCGTCGAGCAGCCCGCAACTGGCTCGCATCGTCGATGCCGCGCCATCGGCTGCGTTCCGCATCAAGGGCCTGAAGCTGGCCCGCGAACCGCTGCGCTACTCCGGTCGCACCGCGATGCGCGCCAACATCAGTGTCCATGAACCCCGGACTTCCCAGGACAAGGACACCGCGTTCTCGTTCTCCATGGAAGGTTACTCGGGCTCCGCCGAACCGCGCTCGCAAGTGCCGTTCGCCTGGTCGCCGGGCTGGAACTCGCCGCAAGCCTGGAACAAGTTCCAGGATGAAGTCGGTGGTCACCTGCGTGCCGGTGACCCGGGCACCCGCCTGATCGAAAGCCAGGGCGATGGCCTGGGCTGGTTCGCCGCCGTTCCGCGTGCCTTCAACCCGGCACCGGGCACCTGGCAGGTCGTGCCTTTCCATCACTTGTTCGGCAGCGAAGAGAACTCTTCCAAAGCCGCACCGGTGCAAGAACGCATCCCCGCCGCCTACGTGTCGCTGGCCAAGTCGGAAGCCGATCGCCTGGGCGTCAACGACGGCGCCCTGCTGAGCCTGAACGTGGCCGGCCAGACCTTGCGTCTGCCGCTGCGCATCAATGAAGAACTGGGCGCCGGCCTGGTGGCCCTGCCGGCTGGCCTGGCGGGTATTCCACCGGCGATTTTCGGCAAGACTGTCGACGGTCTGCAGGAGGCAGCGCAATGAGCTGGTTCACCCCTGAAGTGATCGCTGTGATCCTGACGGTCCTCAAGGCCATCGTGATCCTGCTGGCCGTGGTGGTCTGCGGCGCGTTGCTGAGCTTCGTCGAACGTCGCCTGCTGGGCTGGTGGCAGGACCGCTACGGTCCGAACCGCGTCGGCCCGTTCGGCATGTTCCAGATCGCCGCCGACATGATCAAGATGTTCTTCAAGGAAGACTGGACACCACCGTTTGCCGACAAGGTGATCTTCACCCTGGCGCCGATCGTGGCCATGAGCGCCTTGCTGATCGCCTTCGCGATCATCCCGATCACCCCGACCTGGGGCGTGGCGGACCTGAACATCGGCCTGCTGTTCTTCTTCGCCATGGCCGGCCTGTCGGTGTACGCGGTGCTGTTCGCCGGTTGGTCGAGCAACAACAAGTTCGCCCTGCTGGGCAGCCTGCGGGCCTCGGCCCAGACCGTGTCCTACGAAGTGTTCATGGGCCTGGCGCTCATGGGCATCGTGATCCAGGCCGGCTCGTTCAACATGCGCGACATCGTCGAGTACCAGGCCCAGAACCTGTGGTTCATCATTCCGCAGTTCTTCGGTTTCTGTACGTTCTTCATCGCTGGCGTGGCCGTGACTCACCGTCACCCCTTCGACCAGCCGGAAGCGGAGCAGGAACTGGCCGACGGTTACCACATTGAATATGCCGGCATGAAGTGGGGCATGTTCTTCGTCGGTGAATACATCGGCATCATCCTGATCTCGGCACTGCTGGTAACGCTGTTCTTCGGTGGCTGGCACGGTCCGTTCGGCATCCTGCCGCAACTGTCCTTCGTCTGGTTCGCCCTGAAGACCGCGTTCTTCATCATGCTGTTCGTCCTGCTGCGCGCCTCGATCCCGCGCCCACGCTACGACCAGGTGATGGACTTCAGCTGGAAATTCTGCCTGCCGCTGACCCTGATCAACATGCTGGTGACCGCTGCGATCGTTTTGATGAACGCGCCCGCGGCCGCGGTTCAGTGAGGATTTGACCCATGTTCAAATATATTGGCGACATCGTTAAGGGTACCGGTACCCAACTGCGAAGCCTGGTCATGATCTTCGGCCATGGCTTTCGCAAACGCGACACCCTGCAATACCCGGAAGAGCCGGTCTATCTGGCGCCCCGCTACCGTGGCCGCATCGTCCTGACCCGCGACCCCGACGGCGAAGAACGCTGCGTGGCCTGCAACCTGTGCGCCGTAGCGTGCCCGGTGGGTTGCATCTCGCTGCAGAAAGCTGAAACCGAAGACGGTCGCTGGTACCCGGACTTCTTCCGCATCAACTTCTCGCGCTGCATTTTCTGCGGCCTCTGCGAGGAAGCGTGCCCGACCACCGCGATCCAGCTCACGCCGGATTTCGAAATGGCCGAGTTCAAACGTCAGGACCTGGTGTACGAGAAAGAAGATCTGCTGATTTCCGGTCCCGGTAAAAACCCTGATTACAACTTCTATCGTGTTGCAGGTATGGCCATTGCCGGTAAGCCAAAGGGCGCCGCGCAGAACGAAGCCGAACCGATCAACGTGAAGAGCTTGCTGCCTTAAGGAAGAAAGATGGAATTCGCTTTCTATTTCGCATCGGGTATCGCGGTGGTGTCCACGCTTCGTGTGGTCACCAACACCAACCCCGTGCACGCCCTGCTCTACCTGATCATTTCGCTGATCGCCGTGGCCATGACCTTCTTCGCCCTCGGCGCGCCGTTCGCCGGTGCCCTGGAAGTGATCGCCTACGCCGGCGCCATCATGGTGCTGTTCGTGTTCGTGGTGATGATGCTCAACCTCGGCCCGGCCGCGGTCCAGCAGGAACGCGCCTGGCTCAAGCCCGGCATCTGGGCGGGACCGGTGATCCTGTCCGCCCTGCTGCTGGGTGAACTGCTGTATGTGCTGTTCGCTCACCAGAGCGGCCAGGCCATCGGCCATACCACCGTAGACGCCAAGGCCGTGGGCATCAGCCTGTTCGGCCCGTACCTGCTGGTGGTCGAACTCGCCTCGATGCTGCTGCTTGCCGCAGCCGTCACGGCGTTCCATTTGGGCCGTAACGAGGCGAAGGAGTAATCACATGCCTGCTATCCCTCTCGAACATGGCCTGGCGGTTGCCGGCATCCTGTTCTGCCTCGGTCTGGTTGGCCTGATGGTCCGCCGCAACATCCTGTTCGTGCTGATGAGCCTGGAGGTCATGATGAATGCCTCCGCCCTGGCCTTCATCGTCGCGGGCGCTCGCTGGGCGCAACCGGATGGACAGATCATGTTCATCCTGGTGATCAGCCTGGCAGCCGCCGAGGCCAGTATCGGCCTGGCGATCCTGTTGCAGCTGTATCGCCGCTTCCACACTCTCGATATTGACGCTGCCAGCGAGATGCGCGGATGAACCTTCTCTTCCTGACTTTCATATTTCCCCTTGTCGGTTTCCTGCTGCTGTCGTTCTCCCGTGGACGCTGGTCGGAAAACCTCTCGGCGCTGGTGGGCGTGGGTTCCATCGGCTTGTCCGCCATCGTCACGGCCTACGTGATCTGGCAATTCAACGTCGCCCCACCGGAAGGTGGCCGTTACGTGCAGGTGCTGTGGCAGTGGATGGCGGTGGAGGGCTTCACGCCGAACTTCGCCCTGTACCTGGACGGCCTGTCGGTGACCATGCTCGGCGTGGTGGTCGGCGTGGGTTTCCTGATCCACCTGTTCGCCTCCTGGTACATGCGCGGTGAAGCTGGTTACTCGCGCTTTTTCGCCTACACCAACCTGTTCATCGCCAGCATGCTGTTCCTGGTGCTCGGCGATAACCTGTTGTTCCTGTACTTCGGCTGGGAAGGCGTGGGCCTGTGCTCGTACCTGTTGATCGGTTTCTACTACAGCAACCGCAACAACGGGAACGCCGCTCTGAAGGCGTTCATCGTCACCCGCATCGGCGACGTGTTCATGGCCATCGGCCTGTTCATCCTGTTCCAGCAACTGGGTACGCTGAACATCCAGGAACTGCTGGTCAAGGCGCCCGAGCACTTCAAGGTCGGTGACTTCTGGATCGTCCTGGCGACCCTGATGCTGCTGGGCGGCGCTGTCGGTAAATCTGCACAACTGCCGCTGCAAACCTGGTTGGCGGACGCGATGGCCGGCCCTACCCCGGTCTCGGCACTGATCCACGCCGCTACCATGGTGACCGCCGGCGTCTACCTGATCGCCCGTACCCACGGCCTGTTCGCCCTGGCGCCGGACATCCTGCACCTGGTCGGCATCGTCGGCGGCGTGACCCTGGTACTGGCCGGTTTTGCCGCCCTGGTGCAGACCGACATCAAGCGCATCCTCGCCTACTCGACCATGAGCCAGATCGGCTACATGTTCCTGGCCCTGGGCGTCGGTGCCTGGGAAGGCGCGATCTTCCACCTGATGACCCACGCCTTCTTCAAGGCGCTGTTGTTCCTTGCGTCCGGTGCGGTGATCGTGGCCTGCCACCACGAGCAGAACATCTTCAAGATGGGCGGCCTGTGGAAGAAACTGCCGTTGGCCTACGCCAGCTTCATCGTGGGCGGCGCGGCCCTGGCGGCCCTGCCACTGGTCACCGCCGGCTTCTACTCCAAGGACGAGATCCTCTGGGAAGCGTTCGCCAGCGGTAACCAGGCACTGCTCTATGCCGGCCTGGTGGGTGCGTTCATGACCTCGCTGTACACCTTCCGCCTGATCTTCATCGCGTTCCATGGTGAAGCCAAGACCGAAGCCCATGCCGGCCACGGCATTGCCCACTGGCTGCCACTGTCGGTGCTGATCGTGCTGTCGACCTTCGTCGGCGCCATGATCACCCCACCGCTGGCCGATGTGCTGCCGCAAAGCGTCGGCCATGCCGGCGGCGAAGCCAAGCACAGCCTGGAAATCGCCTCGGGCGCCATCGCCCTGGCGGGTATCCTGCTGGCCGCCCTGCTCTTCCTGGGCAAGCGCCGCTTCGTCACGGCAATCGCCAACAGCGGCATCGGGCGTTTCCTTTCGGCCTGGTGGTTCGCTGCCTGGGGCTTCGATTGGATCTACGACAAACTGTTCGTCAAGCCATACCTTGCGATCAGCCACATTCTGCGCAAAGACCCGCTCGACCAGACCATTGGCCTGATCCCGCGCATGGCCAAGGGCGGCCACACTGCCCTGAGCCGTACCGAGACCGGTCAACTGCGTTGGTATGCGGCTTCCATGGCGGCTGGCGCCGTGCTGGTTATCGGCGCCATCGTGCTGGTAGCGGTCTGATATGAACCTTGCGAACTTGCGAAAGGAAACGAGCCCGTCATGATTCTGCCCTGGCTAATCCTGATCCCCTTCATCGGCGGCCTGCTGTGCTGGATCGCGGAGCGCTCCAGCTCCACGCTCCCGCGCTGGATTGCGCTGCTGACCATGTCCCTGGAACTCGCGCTCGGCCTCTGGCTGTGGGCGACCGGCGACTATTCATTTGCACCGGCCCCTGGCGCGGATCCGACCTGGGCGCTTGAGTTCAAGCACGCCTGGATCGCGCGCTTCGGCATCAGCGTGCACCTGGCCCTCGACGGCCTGTCGCTGCTGATGATCCTGCTGACCGGCCTGCTGGGTATCCTCTCGGTGCTCTGCTCCTGGAAAGAGATCCAGCGTCACGTCGGTTTCTTCCACCTGAACCTGATGTGGATCCTGGGCGGCGTCGTCGGCGTGTTCCTGGCGCTGGACCTGTTCATGTTCTTCTTCTTCTGGGAAATGATGCTGGTGCCGATGTACTTCCTCATCGCGCTCTGGGGTCATAGTTCTTCGGACGGCAAGAAAACCCGGATCTACGCGGCGACCAAGTTCTTCATCTTCACCCAGGCTTCCGGCCTGATCATGTTGGTGGCGATCCTTGGCCTGGTCCTGGTGAACTTCAACAATACCGGCGTGATTACCTTCAACTACGCCGACCTGTTGAAAGTACAGATGTCCAAGACCACCGAGTACGTGCTGATGCTCGGCTTCTTCATCGCCTTCGCGGTGAAGCTGCCGGTGGTGCCGTTCCACTCCTGGTTGCCGGACGCCCACGCCCAGGCGCCGACCGCCGGTTCCGTGGACCTGGCGGGTATCCTGCTGAAGACCGCGGCCTACGGCCTGCTGCGTTTCGCCCTGCCGCTGTTCCCCAATGCCTCGGCCGAGTTCGCGCCGATTGCCATGACCCTGGGCCTGATCGGGATTTTCTACGGTGCGTTCCTGGCGTTCGCCCAGACCGACATCAAGCGCCTGATCGCGTTCTCCAGTGTTTCGCACATGGGCTTCGTGCTGATCGGGATCTACTCCGGCAGCCAACTCGCCCTGCAAGGCGCGGTGATCCAGATGCTGGCTCATGGCCTGTCGGCCGCCGCACTGTTTATCCTCAGCGGTCAGTTGTACGAGCGCCTGCACACCCGGGACATGCGTGAGATGGGCGGCATCTGGTCGCGCATCGCCTACCTGCCGGCCATCAGCCTGTTCTTCGCGGCCGCTTCCCTGGGCCTGCCAGGTACCGGCAACTTCGTCGGCGAGTTCCTGATCCTAATCGGCTCGTTCGTCAGTGCCCCATGGATCACGGCGATTGCCACCTCCGGCCTGGTGTTCGGTTCGGTCTACTCGCTGATCATGATCCACCGCGCCTACTTCGGTCCGGCCAAGTCGGATGAAGTGTTGCGTGGCATGGACGGTCGCGAACTGATCATGGTGCTCGGCCTTGCGGTGCTGCTGGTTTACCTCGGCGTCTACCCGCAACCGTTCCTCGACACCTCTGCCGCCACGATGCATGGCGTGCAGCAGTGGCTCGGCACCGCCTTCTCTCAACTCGCTTCGGCCCGGTAAGAGCGCTATGGAATTCACGATTCAACACTTTATCGCGCTTGCGCCGCTGTTGATCACCAGCGCCACGATCATCGTGGTGATGCTGGCGATCGCTTGGCGGCGCAATCACTCACAGACCTTCCTGCTGTCGGTGGCGGGGCTGAACCTGGCCTTGCTGTCGATCTTGCCGGCCTTGAAAGTCGCGCCACTGGCAGTCACGCCGTTGATCCAGATCGACAGCTTCGCCTGCCTCTACATGGCGTTGATCCTGGTCGCCACCCTGGCCTGCGTCACCCTCGCCCACGCCTACCTCGGCGATGGCGGTTCGGGTTACCCGGGCAACCGCGAAGAACTGTACCTGCTGATCCTGATGGCCGCCGCCGGTGGCCTGGTCCTGGTCAGTGCGCAGCACCTGGCCAGCTTGTTCATCGGCCTGGAACTGCTGTCGGTACCGGTCTACGGCCTGGTGGCCTACGCCTTCTTCAACAAGCGCTCCCTGGAAGCCGGCATCAAGTACATGGTGTTGTCTGCGGCCGGTTCCGCGTTCCTGTTGTTCGGCATGGCCCTGCTCTACGCCGAAGCCGGCACCCTGAGCTTCGTCGGCATCGGCCAGGCCCTGGCCGCCACCGGCCTGCCTAGCCCGATCGCGCAACTGGGCCTGGGCATGATGCTGATCGGCCTGGCGTTCAAGCTGTCGCTGGTCCCGTTCCACCTCTGGACCCCGGACGTCTACGAAGGCGCCCCGGCGCCCGTGGCGGCGTTCCTTGCCACTGCGTCGAAAGTGGCGGTGTTCGCAGTGATGGTGCGGTTGTTCCAGATCTCGCCAGTGGCCAGCAGTGGTGTGCTGAGCAACGTGCTGACCATCATCGCCATCGCGTCGATCCTGTTCGGTAACCTGCTGGCGCTGACCCAGAGCAACCTCAAGCGCCTGCTGGGTTACTCCTCCATCGCCCACTTCGGCTACCTGCTGATCGCCCTGATCGCCAGCAAGGGCCTGGCCGTGGAAGCCATCGGCGTGTACCTGGTCACCTACGTGATCACCAGCCTCGGCGCCTTCGGCGTGATCACCCTAATGTCCTCGCCGTACAACGGCCGCGACGCCGACGCCCTGTACGAATACCGCGGCCTGTTCTGGCGCCGTCCGTACCTGACCGCCGTGCTGACCGTGATGATGCTGTCCTTGGCCGGCATTCCGCTGACCGCCGGCTTCATCGGCAAGTTCTACATCATCGCCACCGGCGTCGAGGCCCACCAATGGTGGCTGGTCGGCTCCCTGGTGCTGGGCAGTGCCATCGGCGTGTTCTACTACCTGCGCGTCATGGTCACCCTGTACCTGATGGAACCGAACCTGCGTCGCCACGATGCCGAGTTGCACTGGGAACAGAAGGCAGGCGGCGTGATGCTGCTGGCCATCGCCGTGTTGGCGTTCTTCCTCGGTGTGTACCCGCAGCCGTTGCTGACGTTGGTTCAGCAGGCTGGGTTGACGGGTTGATTGCCTGAGCGTCACCGAACAAAAATGCCCGTTTCGTGAGATGCGGGCATTTTTTTTGAGCAGGATTCGAGTGATCAAAAACCGTGGCGAGGGAGCTTGCTCCCGCTAGGCTGCGCAGCAGCCTCGATCAGTTCAACACGGACCATCGGGTAAACGATCGTTACGACTGCTACGCAGCCGAGCGGGAGCAAGCTCCCTCGCCACGGGTTTGGTGTTTTTTCTGAAAGTGAGACGGTTTCTTATTACATCTGATAGTTTTGCCGCAGAGAATATCGGCAACAATCATCTACGATCATCCTTCCAGAAGCGATTGCCTCAGAAGACAGGGCGTGTACCGCCAACTGCAATGGAGAGATCCGCCATGACAGCCACCACGAAAACCCGGTCGGTTACAGCTCACGTCCCGGTGCACCTGGCCGAAAAAGTCGACTTGATGGCCGAACGCCTCGGGCGCTCCAAGGACTGGATCGTTAAACAAGCGCTATCCGCCTGGATAAACCAGGAGGAGGAACGCAGTCTCCTGACTCATGAGGCCTTGGCCGATGTTGACACTGGCCGAGTGATTGAGCACCAGGCAGTCCAGGCTTGGGCCGATAGTCTCAACGGGGATCGATAACTTCGGCTCGACCAGCCTGACTGCCAAAGCGCAGTGGCCTTTCCATTTGGTGATCGGCTGAGATATGTCGATATCGATCGCGCCGTGTCAGGCCATCAGCGCAAACTGCAACGCGTTTTTTCCCCGGCTCATGCAGCTTGCACGACGCTGAAAATCAAGAACACTTCAATACATTGTTTTTAAAGCGTTTTAAAACCCGTCTCGGCTGGCACAGCTCATGCAATTCAGCTCTTACGCGGCGTCGGCGCTCGAAGCCTGCCCGCATCCGTGAATTGCCGAGGAGCTCCCCATGAATGCCATCGATCTGTTGAAAGCCGACCATGAGCGCGTCAAAGCCATCTTGACTCAACTGAGCGAGTCGACCGAGCGCGCCGTGAAAAAACGCACCGACCTGTTGGCGAAACTGGAAATGGAAATTTCCATCCACACCCGCCTGGAAGAAGAAATTCTTTATCCGGCGTTCAAGCAAGCCGGTGGCAAGGACGAGGCTGAAATGTATTACGAGGCCAAGGAAGAACACCGCACCGTCGACTCGCTGGTGCTGCCGGACCTGAAAACCACCGATCCAACCCAGCCGGAATTCGCCGGTCGGGTGAAAGTGGTCAAGGAACTGCTTGAGCACCACATCGAAGAAGAAGAAAAGGAAATGTTCCCCCACGCGAAAAAACTGCTGGGTAAGGCCAAGCTGGACGCCTTGGGCGCGGAAATGGAAACCATGAAAGCGCAGTACAAAAAAGAACTGAGCAGCGCCAACCTCGCCGCCTGATCAAAGCGCCAGATGCTTCAGCCGTCATGTGGCGGCTGAATGCGTTGCGCCCCTTGACTGCATTTGTTCGCGCAAGAATTCCACCAACGCCTGCACTGGGCGTGCACTTTGCCGATGCTGGGGATACACCGCCGATAGCGCCAACGGTTCGGTCTCGAAGCCTTCCAGGACCTTGATCAGCCGACCATCCTTCAAGGCATCGCCGAGGATGAAAGCGGGCAGATAGGTGATGCCCATGCCGGCAATGGCCGCGTCCCTGAGCAAATCACCGTTATTGGCGCGCATGCGCCCCGTGACCTCCAGCGTCAACGGTTTGCCCGCCCCCGCGAAACGCCACTGCACCTGACGACTGTGACCATAGGGCAGGCAGTCATGGTTGCGCAGGTCCTCAGGCCGCGCGGGTGTGCCTTTTTGCGCCAGGTAGGTGGGGCTGGCGCAATACACCCGCTCGATGGTCGCGATACGCCGGGCAATCAGGGTCGAATCCTCCAGCACGCCGATGCGCAGCGCCAGGTCATAGCCCTCCCCCAGCAGATCCACCGAACGGTCGCTCAGGTCCACCTCGACGCTGACGCCCGGATAGCGTTGCAGAAACAGCGGCAACAGGCTGCCCAGGTGCGCCACAGCGAAGGACAGCGGTGCGCTGAGGCGAATCGTGCCGCGGGGCTCGCTGGTCTGGCCGCTGATGCCCTGCTCCACTTGTTCGACGTCATTGAGCAGGCGCAGCGCCGCTTCGTAGTAACGCTGGCCCAACGGGGTGACGTCCAGCCGGCGGGTCGAGCGATTGAGCAGGCGCACGCCCAGGCGCTGCTCCAGTGCCATGAGCTTGCGGCTGACGAACTGCTTGGACAGCCCGAGCTTGTCCGCGGCGGCGGTGAAACTGCCCGACTCCATGACCTGGGCAAAGATGCGCATTTCTTCGAAGGGGTTCATTGTCATTCCTGGGGGGGACAGTCAGGGAGATGAGTTGGGCATTGTGGGTGGAGCAAGGCAGGTTGGGAAGGTGTCGGATGTGCCACCGTCATCGCGAGCAAGCTTTGCTCCCACAGGCCTTCCCCAGATCCCCCGTGGAAGCAAAGCTGATCTGGTCAGGCTGGGTCCCACAGGCTTTCCCCAGATCCCCTCTGGAAGCAAAGCTGATCTGGTCAGGCTTGTTCCCACAGGCCTTCCCCAGATCCCCTCTGGAAGCAAAGCTGATCTGGTCAGGCTTGTTCCCACAGGCTTTCCTCGATCCCATGTGGGAGCAAAGCTTGCTCGCGATAGCGGTGGCTCAGTTGGCAAGGACCTAATGCCAAACACACAAACGCCCGCACAAGGCGGGCGTCATTGAGCATGAACCGCTTACTTGGCCGTCAGCGCCGAGTAGCTGTTCATCAGGTTGCGGTAGTTCGGAATGCGCTGGGACAGCAGGTTGCCCAGGCCTTCGATGTCGTTGCGCCAGTCGCGGTGCAGCTCACAGGCCACCGAGAACCAGTTCATCATCTGCGCGCCGGCAGCGGTCATGCGCACCCAGGCGGCTTGTTGCACGGTTTCGTTGAAGGTACCCGAAGCGTCGGTGACGACGAACACGTCAAAGCCTTCAGCCAGCGCCGACAAGGTTGGGAACGCCACGCAGACGTCGGTGACCACGCCGGCGATGATCAGTTGCTTGCGGCCGGTGGCCTTGATCGCCTTGACGAAATCTTCGTTGTCCCAGGCGTTGATCTGGCCTGGACGCGGGATGTACGGCGCGTCCGGGAACATTTCCTTGAGCTCCGGCACGATCGGGCCGTTGGGGCCCTGTTCGAAGCTGGTGGTCAGGATGGTCGGCAGGTCGAAGAACTTCGCCAAGTCGGCCAAGGCCAATACGTTGTTCTTGAACTCGTTGGGCGAGAAGTCCTGGACCAGGGAAATCAGGCCGGTCTGGTGATCGACCAGCAGGACGACCGCGTCGTCTTTGTTCAGACGGTTGTAGGCGGGAACGTTGCTCATGGGGTGACTCCTTTGGGATGGATGTATTGAAAACCAATGTGGGAGCGAGCCTGCTCGCGATGACGGTGTGTCAGCTTGCGGCGATGTCGGATGTGCCGACACCTTCGCGAGCAGGCTCGCTCCCACAAAGGGAGAATCGGTGTGTTAGTCAAAAGGCAAAGCAGGAACAGCCAAACGCGCCCCAGAAGCCCTGGAAATCGCTGACCGGCACATTCGACAGTCGCGCCCGTTCGTGGCTATGGGAATGCACCTTGCACGGCCCGCTGCACTGGTGGACTTGCGCCTGCAGCGGTGAGGCCGGGCGCCAGTGGCCCGGGACCTTGACCACCGGCGACCAGTCCGGCAGCACCGGGACGCTGGCCGGCCCGAGTTTTTCGAAGTCGTCAGCGGCGTACACCACTTTGCCGTCCACTACGGTCAACACCGACTCGATCCACTTGATGGCTTCTTCCTCGACGCTGAAGAAGTCCGCGCTCAGGGCGGCCAGGTCCGCCAGTTGGCCGACCTTGATCTGGCCCTTCTTGCCTTGCTCCGACGAGAACCAGGCACTGCCGTGGGTGAACAGCTCCAACGCGGTCAGGCGCGGCAGGCCTTCTTCGTGCAACGACAGACCGCCAACGGTGCGACCGCTGACCATCCAGTACAACGAAGTCCACGGGTTGTAGCTCGACACGCGGGTGGCGTCGGTGCCGGCGCCCACCGGCACGCCTTCGGCGAGCATGCGCTTGATCGGCGGCGTGGCTTCAGCAGCCTTGGCACCGTAGCGGTCGACGAAGTATTCGCCCTGGAAGGCCATGCGGTCCTGGATCGCAATACCGCCGCCCAGCGCCCGTACCCGCTCGATATTCTTCGGCGTGATGGTTTCGGCGTGGTCGAAGAACCACGGCAGACCGTTGAACGGAATGTCGCGGTTGACCTTCTCGAAGACGTCGAGCATGCGGCTGATGGATTCGTCGTAGGTGGCGTGCAGGCGGAATGGCCAGCGCTGCTCCACCAGGTGACGCACCACCGGTTCCAGGTCCTGCTCCATGCCCGGTGGCAGGTCCGGGCGCGGTTCGAGGAAGTCTTCGAAGTCCGCCGCCGAGAACACCAACATTTCCCCGGCGCCGTTGTGCCGCAGGAAATCGTCGCCCTGGTGCAGCTTGACGCTACCGGTCCAGTTCTTGAAGTCGGTGAGTTCTTCCTTGGGCTTCTGGGTGAACAAGTTGTAGGCGATGCGCACCGTCAACTGCTGCTCCCGGGCCAACTGCTCGATGACCTCGTAGTCGTCCGGGTAGTTCTGGTAGCCGCCGCCGGCGTCGATGGCGCTGGTCAGGCCCAGGCGATTGAGTTCGCGCATGAACTGGCGGGTGGAGTTGACTTGGTATTCCAGCGGCAACTTCGGCCCTTTCGCCAGCGTCGAGTACAGGATCATTGCGTTGGGTCGCGCCACCAGCATGCCGGTGGGCTCGCCCTTGCTGTCACGGACGATCTCGCCACCCGGCGGGTTCGGCGTGTCGCGGGTGTAGCCGGCGACACGCAGCGCGGCGCGGTTGAGCAAGGCGCGGTCATACAGGTGCAACACGAACACGGGCGTATCGGGGGCGGCCTGGTTGAGTTCTTCCAGGGTCGGCATGCGCTTTTCGGCGAACTGGAATTCGTTCCAGCCACCCACCACGCGAACCCATTGCGGCGTTGGCGTGCGGTCGGCCTGGTCCTTGAGCATGCGCAAGGCATCGGCCAACGACGGCACGCCTTCCCAACGCAGTTCCAGGTTGTAGTTCAAGCCACCCCGGATCAGGTGCAAGTGCGAGTCGTTAAGGCCGGGAATGACCGTGCGGCCCTTGAGGTCGATGACCTGGGTGCCGCTGCCGCGCAAGGCCATGGCCTCGGCGTCGGTGCCCACGGCGACGAAGCGGCCCTGGCTGATGGCGACCGCACTGGCGCGAGGTTTCTCACGGTCGACGGTATGGAACTGGCCATTGAACAGAATCAGATCGGCGTTCATCGGATTTCCTTCAACAATAATGGATATGCGGACTAATCCGTGGCGAGGGAGCTTGCTCCCGCTGGGCTGCGAAGCGGCCCCAAAAGAGCGGACGCTACGCGTCCGGCGGGAGCAAGCTCCCTCGCCACAACAGTGTTTGTCACAAAAGTTCGGCGCTACTTAGGGCTCCAAGTGTTCGTGGGTTGTGGAAGCTTCCAGCCACGGCGCGAACAGCCGGGTCGCCAGCGGCATGCACACGTACACGACCGAGAGCACGATGGTCACGGTGATCAGGAACGTGGCGACCACGTAGTTGGACAGAAAGGCATTGAGTTGCAGCAGCGGGCCCCAGAGCAACGGCACCAGCAAGGTGTGCGGCAGGATGACCAGCAGCGTCACCACCGATTGCTTCCAGCGCGGCGGTGGCGTGGCGGCATCGGCCAACGGGGCGAACCAGAATTCCTTATGGGAACCGACCTCGATCTGATCACCGTCGGCCAACAGTGGCGCAGCCTCGGCCACCAATTCACGGCGCTCGGGAGAGTCCAGCCAGCGCTGCATGGCCTCGGTGGAGCGAAAACGCAGCACGCAGGTAAACAATGACAATCCGTCCTGCTTGCCCCGCACAACGTCGACGCCCAGATGGCCCGGCCACTGGCCTGCCACGGTAACGATGCGCCGCAACCAGGCCTCATAGGCATCGTTCTGCCCGGCTTTGATTCGGTGCTTGACCACCAAGGTGACGATTTCATCGAAACCGGGTACCGCCGGGCTCGCGGTGGATCCGAGGGTTTGGGACTCAGGCATGACGCAGCACTCCATCAAAACGCGCGTTCAGCGCCAGGCGTCCAGGGCCGGCAATGAACACGCTGGTAAATACAATCAACAGCAACCAGCCAAACTGGCCTTCTTCCAGGCTCCACTGCGGGTGCACCACCAGCAACGCCACGGCCAGCAGGAACAGGATCGGCAGGCACGCCAGGCGCACCAGCACACCGGCCATGATCAACAGTGGGCACAGCACCTCGGCGAAAATCGCCAGGACCAGGGTCGGCGCGGCGCCGAGGTGGAACGGGTCTTCGATGCGGGTCAGCTCGCTGCTGTAATTCAAGAGCTTCGGCAAGCCGTGGACCCACAGCAAAAACAATCCGCCACTCAGGCGCAGGAACAACAAGCCCAGGTCCTGCAACGGGCGCTCATCGGTCAGGTTCATCGGTGGGCTCCGTCCGCGGCCGCAGCGGCCGGCAGGGGTTGCGACATGTGGCTGGCGATGCGCGAACGCAGCCAGCGTTCGGCGGGGTCGTTGTCATGCACGCCGCTCCAGACCATCGACAGTTCGGCGGCGTTGATCTCGAACGGCGGGTCCTCGGCGCGCAAGGCGCAGCCTTCCACCAGTGCGCAGGCGGCGTAGTCGGGCACGGTGGCGATCAGCTCGGTGCCGGCCAACAATGCTCGCAGCCCGCTGAATTGCGGCACCGCCAGCACCACTTTGCGGCTTCGGCCGATGCGGGCCAGGTCCAAGTCGATGTTGCCGCTCAGGTCGCCCGAAAACGAAACCATGGCGTGGGGCCGCGAGCAGTATTCGTCCAGGGTCAGCGGCCCCGGGCGCTTGTCGCCGCGCAAGACCTTGCAGGGAATGTCCCGCAGTTTCTTGCGCTTGGCATTGGCCGGCAGGTCGGTGGTGTAGCTGACGCCGACGCTGATTTCCCCACTGGCCAGCAGCGACGACATCAGCAGGAAATTGGCCCGGCGCACCACCACGATGATCCCCGGCGCTTCTTCGCGCAGTTGGCTCAGCAGCGGAGGAAACAGGCCAAATTCGGCATCGTCGGACAGACCGATGCGAAACACGTCGCAACTGGTGGACGGGTCGAACGCCTTGGCCCGGCTGACCGCGCCGGAGATGGTGTCCATGGCCGGTTGCAGCTCTCGCAGGATCGCCAGGGCCCGCGGCGTCGGTTCCATGCCGCGACCGTGACGGATCAGCAACGGATCGTCGAACAGATCCCGCAACCGCCCCAGCGCCGCACTCACCGCCGGCTGGCCCATGAACAGCTTTTCGGCGACGCGGGTCAGGTTTTTCTCGAACATCAGCGCCTCGAAGATCACCAGCAGGTTCATGTCGAGACGGCGTAAATCGTTGCGGTTCATGGGTGTTGTTCCTGTTGAATGCCGATCTTGTGGGAGCGGGCTTGCTCGCGAAAGCGGTGGGTCAGTTGGCACTTATGTCGAATGTGCCACCGCATTCGCGAGCAAGCCCGCTCCCACAGTTTCATGGCTTGATCAACCCTGTATGAACGCCAGCAGGTCCGCGTTCAGCCGGTCCTTGTGAGTATCGGTCAGGCCATGGGGCGCGCCCGGGTAGACCAGCAACTGCGCGTTCTTGAGCAACTGGGCAGCGGCAATGCCGGCCGCTTCGATGGGGACCATCTGGTCATCATCGCCGTGCACCACCAAGGTCGGCACGTCGATGTTGCGCAAGTCTTCGGAAAGATCGGTCTCCGAGAACGCCTTGATGCAGTCGTAAGTGTTCTTGTGGCCGGCCTGCATGCCTTGCATCCAGAACCAGTCGATCATGCCTTGGGAGACCTTGGCGCCCGGACGGTTGGCGCCGAAAAACGCGCTGGCCACGTCTTTGTATAGCTGAGAGCGGTCGGCCAGGGAGGCTTGGCGGAAACCGTCGAACACTTCGATGGGCAAGCCGCCAGGGTTGGCCGCGGTCCTGAGCATCAACGGCGTCACCGCCGAGATCAGGCCGAGCTTGGCGACGCGAGCGGCGCCATGGCGGCCGATGTAGCGCGCCACTTCACCACCGCCCGTGGAGAAGCCGATCAACACCGCGTCTTTCAAGTCCAGCCGTTCGATCAGCTCGGCCAGGTCATCGGCGTAGGTGTCCATGTCGTTGCCTTCCCAGGGTTGGCTGGAGCGCCCGTGTCCACGGCGGTCGTGGGCGATCACCCGGTAGCCGTTGGACGCCAGGAACATCATCTGCCCCTCCCAACTGTCCGAGTTCAGCGGCCAGCCGTGGCTCAAGACCACCGGTTGGCCAGTGCCCCAATCCTTGTAGTAAATCTCGGTGCCGTCGCGGGTGATGAAGGTGCTCATGACAGGGTTCCTTGAGGTGGGTGGATCGCTGCATGGTCCGGTCAGAGGAGGCGTTTGCGTGAGTTAAACGTTGTTAATTTTTTCGGAACGGCGGTGTTAAAAAACCGCTTTTGTGGCGAGGGAGCTTGCTCCCGCTGGGCTGCGCAGCAGCCCCAGAACTGTCACCTCGGAGTGTCAGATTGATTGGGAGGTGGGGCCTTTGGGGCCGCTTCGCGGCCCAGCGGGAGCAAGCTCCCTCGCCACAGGTTCGGCGTCTGGAAGGCCGGGAGTAGAGGCTGCGCCGTTGCGCTTGACGCCAAACCTGAGGAATATGCTCGGGTAAAGCCCGGGCATCGGGACCAGAACATTGAGAGCACCATGAGCCACTACCTCAGCCTGCCCGTCGAACAGACGGTGCACTTCGGCCCTTACCGGGTCCATCCGCGCCAGCGCCTGGTGCTGGAGGGCGAGCAACCGTTGCGCCTGGGGCGGCGGGCCGTCGAGATCCTGCTGGTGTTGCTCGAACATGCTGGCGAGGTGGTGAGCAAGCAGCAACTGATCGCCCGGGTCTGGCCCAAAAGCGTGGTGGAAGACACCAACCTGCGCGTACACGTCGCAGCCCTGCGCAAGGCCCTCGGGGACGGCCAGGCCGGGCAGCGCTACATCGTCACCGTGGCGCAGCGTGGCTACAGCTTTGTCGCGCCGCTGTCTTTCGAATCCCTTGACCCATTGGCGCGCATCCCCCATCCGTCCCTGGCGCGCAACCTGCCACTGCAGCGCACGCGCCTGATCGGCCGCCAGGCCCTGGTGGAAAGCCTGGTGGCCCAGCTGCCGCGAAAACGCTTCATTACCCTGGTCGGCACCGGCGGCATCGGCAAGACCACCGTTGCCCTGCGGGTCGCTGAACGGCTGATTAGCCATTACCGTGACGGCACCCATCTGCTGGACCTGGCGTCGCTCAACGACCCGGCCATGATCGTTCCCAACCTCAGCGCATTGCTTGACCTGCCCCTGCAAGACGGCGATCCGCCGGACGCCCTCGCCCGGCAGCTCAAGGAACGGCATCTGTTGCTGGTGCTCGACAACTGCGAGCACCTGATCGACGCCATCGCCCAACTCAGCGAAACCTTGCTGCGCAGTGCCCCTCACCTGCACATCCTGGCCACCAGCCGCGAAGGCCTGCGCGCCGAAGGTGAACACATGCAGCGTCTGGACGCCCTGGCGTTCCCGCCCCGGGAAATGCCTATCGAGGGTTATCCCGCCCTGGAGTACCCGGCGCTGCAACTGTTTGCCGAGCGTGCGATGGCCAGCCGTGACGACTTCGAGCTGACCGACCGCGAGGTGCCGTTGGTGATCGACATTTGCCAGCGACTGGACGGTATTCCCCTGGCCATCGAGCTGGCCGCCGGACAGCTTGGCCGCTTCACCCTGGAAGAACTTCACCGACACCTGCAAGACAGCGTCGCCCTGCTCCACAACGACACCGGCGCCGCACCGCGCCAGCAGACCCTGCGTGCCACGCTGGACTGGAGCTTCGCGCTGCTCACGGCCTGCGAGCAGACCTGTCTGCGGCGGCTGGCGGTGTTCATGGGCAGTTTCAACCTGGCCTCGGCCGCGGCAGTGATCGTCGGCCAGCATGTCGCGCCCGAACAGGTGCTGGTGTCGATCAGCCAGTTGGTCGCCAAATCGTTGCTCAACGTCGAGATCGGCGATGAAGAGGTGCGCTATCGCCTGCTGGACACCACCCGCCGCTATGCCTTGGAAAAACTGACCGACGCCGGGGAACTGGCGGCCAGCCAGGAACGCCACGCCGAACGCTGCCTGGCGCTCATGGGGCAAGCGGAACGCGATTGGGAAAACACCCCTACCCGATTGTGGATCGCCCGTTACGCCGACTATCGCGATGACATCCGCGCCGCGCTCGACCGAGGCCTGGGCCCGCAGGGTTCACACGCCGTGGCGATTCGCCTGACGGCTCGCACCCTGCCCCTCTGGCAGGAGCTGTCGCTGCTCAAGGAACATGGCCTCTACGTCAACCGGGCACTGAAACTGCTGCGGGCCAGCCCCAGCCCCTGCCCACGCTTGACCCTGGCCCTGGAACTGGCCCACGCCAGTTTCAACTACCACACCGAGGGCGGTACAGCGGCCACCGTGCGGGCTTTTGCCACCGCCCGACAACTGGCCCGGCAATGCCAGGACCTGGCCGGCGAGTTGCGGGCCGTGTCCGGGCAAATGACCGTCGACCTCAGTTGCGGACAGTACCAACAGGCCTTGGAACACAGCCTGGATTTCGACCGGTTGGGTTTGCAGGGCGACCCGACCCTGTCCTTGAGCGCCCAACGCCTGCGGGTGTTGGCGCTGCATTTCACCGGCGACCAGGGCGCGGCGCGGCATGAAGCCGAGCAAGTGATCCAGCGCCTGGCCCAGAGCGGCCACCTCAGCCGCTTCAGTCACGGCTTCGGCGTGCAATACGACCAGAGCGTGGCGGCGCTGACGATTCTGGCGCGGATCCTCTGGCTACAAGGTTTTGCCGAGAAAGCCCGGCGCACCGCCAACCTGGCGTTGCAAATCGCGTTACAGATCAATCACGGCATTTCGATCTGCTACACCCTGGCCCTCAGCGGCTGCGTGATCGCCCACTACACCGGCGATCATTCAACCACGCAGGAACGGCTCGATCTGTTGAAGCAGCAGGCCAAGAAACATTCGGTGATGCTGTTCCATGACTGGGCCTGCCATTACGCCTGCGTATTCGATGGCGAGACGCTGGAGACGAACACGACCAACGGGCTGATCCAGGACATTGCCGCCACCCTGCGCCCTGATTTAGTCAGCCCCGCGCAACTGGAACGGGCCCGCAGTGGCGCCGCGGGCTGGTGTTCGGCGGAAATCCTGCGGGCGGGTGCCGAAACCTTGCTGGCGCGGAACGAGCCGTCCCTGGACGACACCGCCGAAGCGCAACTGCTGGACGCCATGGCCGTGGCCCGTCGTCAACAAGCCCTGGCCTGGGAGCTGCGCAGCGCGACCTCCCTGGCCCGCTTGTGGCAACGTCAAGGGCAGGTGCATGCTGCGCAGGAACTGCTCGGGCCGGTCTACCGCCGCTTCAGCGAGGGCTTCGACACCCCCGATCTATTGGAAGCCGACGCGCTGCTCCAAACGCTGACTCGCCGGTTGGGGCCGTGAACGCCGCGCCCCCCAAGCACCTTGCAGTACGTAACGCCGATGGAACACAGGCCACTGACCACTGCGCCGCAGTTTGTCCATGGCGTAGGCGCGGGTGGTGTGCAGCAGTCGAAAACGCCCGCCCTCGGCCAACGGCTCGACCATCAGCAGTGACACGCTCGCCAACCGCAACAGCAACCTGGGCACCTGCCCGACACTCAGTTCAGCGCAACTGATCACGGCCTGCGCCGCCTTGAGCGTAAACGGCCCCTCGAACACTGCCAGGCGCTGGAACGCGGTTCGTTCGTCAGCGCTCAAACGCTCGACACTCGAATCCAACACCGCCTCCAGGCTCCGATGCCGGGCCACTGCGGTACGCCGCCCATGGCTCAAGAGGGACAAACCGTAGTCCAACTGTTCGAGTACCCCAGCCACCCCCAAGGCGTCGACCTGGGCCGCCGCCAATTCCAGTGCCAGCGGCAAGCCGTCCAGGCGCTGGCAAATCTGGGCGAGGATCAGCCAGTCGCGGCCATGGGGCTTGAAATCCTGCTGCCGGGCGCCTACCCGCTCAATCAACAGCTGCACCGCCGGGCATGCGACGATCTGGTGCTCCGGCTCGAGGGGCGATGCCACGGTCAGGCCCGGCAGTGGCACAATTTTTTCGCCCGACAGCTCCAGCGGTTCGCGGCTGCTGCACAACAGCGCCACCCCCGGTGCCGTCACAGCCAACGCCTGGGCCAGTTCCCGACAGGCGCCGAGCACCTGCTCGCAGCCATCGAGCACCAGCAACATCCGGCAGGATTCCAGGCGCCGGCCTAAAGCCCCGTGCGCCAGGCCCAGCGCACCGGCCACCTGAGCCGTCACCTGCGAGGGCTCGCTGATGGCGGCCAGGTCAACGAACCAGGCACCGTCGTCAAAATGTTCAAGCAACAGCTGCGCCGCCCGCAACACCACCGTGGTCTTGCCGACCCCGCCCGGGCCGGTCACTGTGGTCAGGGCTTGACGAGGCACTTGCGCCAACAACCGTCCCAGGATTCTGTCGCGGCCGACCACCGGGCTCAAGCGCGTGGGCAAGTTGTGTCGCTCGGCTGGGGGACTGAACGGTGCCTCGATGTCCTCGTGAACCGCCAGGCAATAGCCTTGTCGCGGGTGGTTGAGGATATAGCGCGCGCCATCGCGCCCGTCGCCGAAGGCCCGCCGTAGTGCCGCGATGTGCACCCGCAGGTTGATGTCTTCCACGACGCTGTCAGGCCAGACGTGGGCGATGAGGGTTTGTTTACTGACATAACGGCCGGCGTGCTCCACCAGCACCTGCAAAACATCCAGGGCGCGACCACCCAATGCGAGTGGCTGGCCGTCACGGGTGACCAGCCGCTGCTGCCGGTAGAAGGCAAACGGACCGAAGCTCACCGCCGGCTCGCTGTCGGGTTTGACGAAACTGTTCATGGGCGATCCAGCGCCGGAAAACCGGTGCGGGCGTCAGCGTGCGGATCACCGAACACGTCTGCCCTGGGCTCCTGCGCATCCTTTCCAAGGGGTTCGCCGTTATCTTGGCAGGCGCACGCCGCAGGACAATGCTGGCACAGGGAGCACCACGGACATCACGGTGCCTTGGACGGACACCGACGGCTCAACTGAACTGCTGACGATATTGCACCGGGGTCAGGCCGAGCTTTTCACCGAACAGAAAACGCATGTGCCGCACACTGCCGAAGCCGCTGCGAAACGCCACGGTCTTGAGTGGCAGGTCAGTGGTTTCCAGCAACTGACGCGCCCGGTCGATGCGTGCGCCTTGCAGGAACTCCATGGGCGTCATCTTCACTTCCCGGGCAAAGACCCGGGCGAAATGCCGCGCACTCATGGCGGCCAGCGCGGCCATGCGTTCGATGGTGAAGGGCTCTTCCAGGTGCTCCATCACATGATTCTGCACCCGGGTAATGGCCGATTCCTGTGTCGACACCGCCGCCACCGAAGGGCTGAACTGCGCCTGCCCACCCTGGCGTTTCATCACCACCAGCAGCACCTTGGCCACGTCCAACGCGACTTTGCGGCCATGGTCCTGGGCGACGATGGACAGGGCCAGGTCGATCCCGGCGGTGACGCCGCCCGAGGTGATCAGGCGGCGGTCCTGCAGGAAGATCTTGTCGGTTTCCACCAGGGCCTTGGGGAAACGTTGGACCAAGCGTTCGGTGTAATGCCAGTGGGTGGTGACACGATAACCGTCGAGCAAGCCCGCCTCACCGAGCACAAAGGCGCCGGTGCAAATGGAGCCGTAGCGTGTCGCCCGTTGCGCCGCGGCCCGCAGCCAAGTGTGCAGCCCCGGATGTTGATCGTTATAGGCCCCCGGCCCGCCCGGCACCAACAACACGTCATAGGCCGCCCAGGCCTGGTCGATATGGATATCGGCCTGCACCGCCACGCCGTTGGATGCACGCAACGGCCCGCGCTCGGTCCCCAGGGTCAGCAGTTGATAACGCTGGTTCGTGTCGAGGTAACGATTGGCGATGGAAAACACCTCCAGCGGCCCGGCCATGTCGAGCAGCAAGAAATCCGGGAACAGCACCATTGCAACGGTTTTCATCGGGGATACGCCAAAAATCCATAACTTGTAGATGTCCCATGTGGGAGCGAGCCTGCTCGCGATAGCGGTATGTCAGTTACATTGATACTGGCTGATCCGGCGCTATCGCGAGCAGGCTCGCTCCCACAGGGTTTATCGTCAGCATTATGTCGAAGCGAAGCATCCGCCGGTAGGCATTCTCCATTGTCCACTCAAAACGGACAGTTTTTCGCTTTCCACCTGCTTATTGAATATCTCGGTAACCATTAACCTTCTTCTGAACCCGGCGAACGGCCCCAGCCGCCGCCCAAAGACATCAGGAGAATTCATCATGCTGACCCTTCGCAAAGCTTCGGACCGCGGCATTGCTCGCCACGGCTGGCTGACCTCGTTCCACACCTTCTCGTTCGCCAGCTACCGCAACCTCGACGAACAGGGCTTCTCCGACCTGCTGGTCATCAACGACGACCGGGTCGCCGCCGCCAAGGGTTTCGGCCAGCACCCCCACCGGGACATGGAGATCTTTTCCTATGTGCTCGAAGGGGCGCTGGAACACAAGGACACCTTGGGCACGGGCTCGGTCATTCGCCCCGGTGACGTGCAGTTGATGAGCGCCGGCAGCGGCGTGGCCCACAGCGAGTTCAACCACAGTGCGGACGAGCCGGTGCACTTCCTGCAGATCTGGATCGTGCCCGACGTCAGCGGTGCCACACCCCGTTATCAACAGGAGCACTTCAGCCGCGAGCAGAAACAGGGACGCCTGCAATTGATCATCTCCCCGGATGGCGCCGACGGCTCGCTCCAGGTGCGCCAGGACGCGCGGGTCTACGCCGGGTTGTTCGATGGCGAGCAACGCGCCACCCTGACCCTGGCAGCGGATCGTTATGCCTATGTGCACGTGGCCCGGGGCGCTGTCGAGCTTAACGGCGTGCCCTTACAGGAAGGTGATGGCGTGCGGGTGCGCCAGGAGCAGGCCCTGACCTTGAGCAATGGCCAGGATGCCGAGGTGCTGGTCTTCGATCTGCGGCCGCAGGAATTGCCGCAGATGCCATGAAGCAAGTGACTGCACCACCCATGAACCTGTGGAAGCAAGGCTTGCCCGCGATGAACGAAAACGAGGTTTAGTTGTTAAAGCGCGGCGCGGCCATCGCGGGCAAGCCTTGCTCCCACAAATCGGATCTATTACGGATTCTCCAACGCAAACACCTCGACAATCTCCTCGATACACCGCCCGCACCCGCACGCTATGCCGCAGGTCCGCGTGGGTGACCCGCCAGACCTTGTAGAGCGGATGACTACCGCTCGAAAATCTCAAAGTGCTGATCACGCCGGCAGCTCAGACGAAAAACGTCTAAAAAAAGTCAGGCAAAGAGTCAAGTTCAGGCTTTGATCTATTTGGAGCTACAGCACGCTTCGGACAGCATCAATGGGCAATCTCAAATACGCTCGCCTGTTGCCACGAGGCACGGCGATCTATAAAGTTCCCGAAAATATTTCGTTTCTGACCGACGGTCGTTGATACTGCCCGAAGCAAATTGACCCGACACAAGAGCCTAGGCAAAATGATTTCACTTTGCCATTAATTCTCTCCTGACTTGCTTATTCACGGAAGAAAGCATGAAAACCGTCATATCCCTCGCTTTAATCTCGATTGCGTGCAGTGCGGCTGCGGACGTCCAGAACATCAAATACCTCTATGATGATTCGGATGCCGTGTACTCCATCGTCTCGTCTGTCGACAGCGGTTCAGCCATCCAGGCCACCGTGCAGAGAAAGGGCACTTACTTCACCAACTACACGAAACTGGAACTCGACTGCGCCAGCCGCAATGTACGGCACATGGGGATGTACAACAGTCTCGCAGGGTTGGATAAAGCCGAGTTCGACCAGATGCAAGGGCGAATCATCGATGGCTCGATCGCCGATGAAGTCGGCAAGGCGCTGTGCAAGGAGACTACCTTGACCGCATCGCAAATCGCTCCGCAAACCGAAGACCTGCCTACCGAAACACAAGCCGACGATAACAGCTGACGCGTGAGCTGTGTGGGAGCAAAGCTTGCTCGCGATGCAGGCGCCTCGTTTTCCTGCAAGACCGCGTCGTCTTCATCGCGGGCAAGCCTTGCTCCCACATAGCTCCCCGGCAATGCCCTCTTCCCGCTCTAGATACTCATCCCTGATCGACCAGCGGCTTCATCGCAAGGCTTGCTTGCGCTCCGATTTCGAGCGGTAGCTGCCAGGCGGCACACCGAAGAAATCCCGAAAACGGCGCTGGAAATGCGGCGAACTGACGAAGCCTGTCGCCACGGCGATTTCGGTCACCGACCGATTGGTCTGCTGGATGAGTTGGCGGGCGCGCGTCAGGCGCAGTTCCAGGTAATAACGCGTGGGGGTCGCACCGAGAAAACTGCAGAAGCGCCGCTCCAACTGGCGCTTGGAAATCTTTACGCACGCCGCCAGCTCATCGATGGTCAGGGGCTCCTCTACGTTCTGCCACATCAATTCCAATGCCAGCTTGAGGCTTTCCGGCAGCGTCGGATCGGTCTCGACAAAAACCGGCGGCAGGTCTGTCGCATCCTCGCCTGACTCATCGCAACGCAGGATTTCCTCGATAGCCCCCACCAACATCGCCCCGCCCGTCTGGCGGATCAACTGGAGCATCATGCGCAGCGAACTGTTGGCACCCGCGCAACTGACCCGCTCCCGGTCAACCACATAGGCTCGGTTGGACACCTTCACGTGGGGAAACACCTCCGCCATCATGGCGCGGCTTTCCGGATGGACAGCGCATTCGAAACCGTCCAGCAGATTGGCATCCGCCACAAAAAATGCACCGTTCCACAGCCCGCCCAAGATCGCTCCCGATGTCGCATTGGCCCGCAGCTTGCGGCGCAGCAAGGGATGGCCTTGCAACTTCACGCGAAAGCCTCCGGCGACGATCAGTACATCCTGGTTTTCCGGCATCTGCGCCAGTTCGATGTCCGTCGAGATGACTATGCCTAGGTCGCTCGTCACCTGCCCACCCGATACCCCCACCGTCAGCACTTCGTAGAGGGGCATGTCGCTCATCAGGTTGGCGGTCACCAGCGCGTCCACGGCACCGGTGAAGGACATCATCGAGAAGTTGTCCATCAATACAAACGCGACGCGAATCGGCGCCTGGCTGGCGGGTGCCGACCCGAGTGGCCGATAAGCCATGTTCTTGTTTTTGAGTACGCTCTCGAATGCGCTTGGCATAAGGCCTCGTTAATACATCAAAGATGAGGATTGGCTGCACGTGGGTGCCCTGCCGCAGGGCAAAGGCGCAGGACAGACCACGTTATCTTCCAGGCAAGTCAAGCCGACTGCATTCGCACCTGCGCCGTCTACCGGTCGGCCCGCGCCAAAAAAGGCAATCCTCAAGTGCCTACGACTTTGGTCGATACACTGGCAGTAGGCATGGGCGCTTTTCCCTTCCAGAGACTCGCAACGCCAACCACAGCTGTTTCCGCCGTTCCAACACTTAAAATATTCCGCGGGAGAAGTCATGAATATCAAACAGAAGCTGACATGGGCGTTCGCGACCATCGCCTGCCTTCCGGTTATCCTGGTGGCGGTGCTTGTCGTACTGAACCTGCGCGACGCTGCGAAAGCCAACTTCCTGGACAGCAGCGGCCGGGAAATCCGCCAGATCGACAACGGCATGAAGCAGTTCTTCGATGGCATCAGCCAGAACGTCGAATTCTTCGCCAAGGATCCACGGATCGTTGCGGCCAAGGATCTGAAGAACTACTCCGGTGCCGACGCCGCACAAATCCCGCTTCCCGAGAACAACAAACAGCTTCTGGAGATCTTCGACCGATTCGCCAAGAGTCACCCGACCACCGCCTACCTTTCCCTGGGCCTGGCCGACGGCGGTTATGCCAGTTGGCCTGACGACCCAAAAATCTCCAACTACGACCCACGGGTGCGTCCATGGTACAAGGCCGCCGTCGCCGCGCCAGGCACCACCGTGCGCACCGACGCTTATTATTGGGCGCCGGATGATGTGTCGTTGATCGGCATCGTGCATACGGTTTCCGACGCCGCCGGCAAGCTTGTGGGTGTCGTTGGCCTGGACGTGTCGCTCAAGCAACTGACCGAACTGGTCAAGAACATCAAGCTGGGCGACAGTGGCTACCTGATGCTGGTGGAAGCCAACGGCAACGTCCTGGTGGACGCCGCCGATGCCAAGCACAACTTCAAGCCGCTGGCCGACCTGGGCCCCAACTATGCCGAGCTGGCCAAAAGCAGCGATGGTGTGACCCAGATCGAGATCGACGGCGTGCCCTACATGGCCAACGTGGTCAGTTCCAAAGGGTTGGGCTGGCGCTTCATCGGCCTGATCAAACGCGATGAAGTGATGGCCGAGGCTTCGAGCCTGACTTGGCTGATCGCCGTCATCGCCGCCGCGCTGGCCGTGGTCTTCGCTGTGGTGGGCGCCAGTTTCGCCAGCGTCATCGTGCGGCCGATTCGCGGCGTAGCCAACGGCCTGCAGGAAATCGCCGAGGGTGAAGGCGACCTCACCCGTAAACTCTCGGTGCAAGGCAAGGACGAAACGGCCACCCTGGCGGGCTGGTTCAACCAATTCCTGGGCATGATCGCGCAATTGATGCAGCGCATCGGCAGCGCCTCTTCCGACTTGCAGACCGCCGCAGCCGATACCAGCCACGTGGCCCAGAACATGAACGACGCCGCCGGGCGCCAACGCCAGGCCGTGGAATTGGTGAGCACCGCGTTCAACGAAATGGTCGCCACCGCCAACGAAGTGGCCCGCTCGTGCAGCCAGGCCGCCACCAGCGCGGACGAAGGTTATCGAGACGTGCACGACGGCCAGCATCACATCGGCGAAGCCACCGGCAGCGTGCTGAAACTGAGCGAGGACCTGCAGCAATCGACCCAGACCATGCAGGCGCTGGAGCAGGACAGCAAGAACATCAACACCATCCTCGACACCATTCGTTCCATCGCCGAGCAGACCAACCTGCTGGCCCTCAACGCCGCCATCGAGGCCGCGCGCGCCGGTGACCAGGGTCGTGGCTTTGCGGTGGTAGCCGATGAGGTACGGGCCCTGGCCCGCCGCACCGCCGACTCCACTGGCGAGATCGACAGCCTGCTGGGCAACCTCGCACGGCGCACCCAGGAAGTGACCCAACAGATGCAAAGCAGCCTGCAGGTGTCACACACCAGCGTCGAGCGCATCCAGCAGGCGCGGGACAGCTTCGACAAGATCCGCAACTCGGTGGACTCGATTCGCGACCAGAACACGCAGATCGCCACGGCGGCAGAGCAACAGCACCAGGTCGCCGAGGACATCAACCGGCACATCGCGCAGATTCATGCCGATGCGCAACTGGTCGAAGAGTTTGCTCACACGGCGCAGACCGGCTCGGGACGCTTGACGGATATTTCCGGACAGCTCAAGGGGTTGGTGGGGCGCTTCAAGTTCTAAACCGGGCTTACGTCCACTGAAGATCGAATGTGGGAGCGGGCTTGCTCGCGATGGCGGCGGTACATTCAGCATTCCGGTGACAGGCACACCGCTTCGCGAGCAAGCCCGCTCCCACAATGGACTTGTGGTGTCAGCCATATCTGTATTCACCACAAAACCCTGTGGGAGCCGAGCTTGCTCGCGATGGCGGCGGGACATTCAGCATTCCGGTGACAGGCACACCGCTTTCGCGAGCAAGCCCGCTCCCACAATGGATTTGTGGTGTCAGCCATATCTGCATTCACCACAATGGACTTGTGGTGTCAGCCATATCTGTATTCACCACAAAACCCTGTGGGAGCCGAGCTTGCTCGCGATGGCGGCGGGACATTCAGCATTCCGGTGACAGGCACACCGCTTTCGCGAGCAGGCTCGCTCCCACAATGGATTTGTGGTGTCAGCCATATCTGCGTTCACCACAATGGACTTGTGGTGTCAGCAATATCTGCATTCACCACAAAACCCTGTGGGAGCCGAGCTTGCTCGCGATGGCGGCGGTACATTCAGCATTCCGGTGACAGGCACACCGCTTTCGCGAGCAGGCTCGCTCCCGCAGTGGATTTGAGCGGTACGCAATGTCTGTGTTGCTCGGTATCTGCCAGGCCACTACCCTTTCGCCTTGATCGCATACATGCCACCGGCAATCACCAGGCACGCCCCCACCACCGTCCAGGTGTCTGGCAGCTCGCCGAATATAAACAGGCCAATCAGCGTGGCAAACACCAGCAGCGTGTAGTTGAACGGCTGGAGCGTGGCCGCGGTTGCATACTTCAGCGCCTGGAGAAATAACAGCTGGGCCACCACGCCTGTCGTGGACAGTACCGCAATCAGGCCCCATTGCGGCGGGCTCGGCGCCACCCATCCGGGAAGGCCTACCGAAGTGATGAAGATCGCGCCGAAGAAGCCCATGTACAGCATGTTCGTGGCGAACGAATCATGCTGGCTGATACGACGCGTCAGCACGCTGAAAACCGCGAATCCCAAGGCAGACGCCAGCGGAATCAGCGCTACAAGCTCGAAGACACCAGTGCCAGGCCGAAGGATGACCAGCGTCCCCGCGAAGCCCACGGCGGCGGCAACCCATCGACGCACGCCGATGAACTCACCCAGGAACACCCCAGCCAACGCCAGTGTCATCAAAGGGAACACCGCATACAGGGCATGCATCTGCGCCAGTCCCAAATAGCGCAGCCCCCATCCAAACAGCACGATTTAACCCACCCCGATCAACGCACGGATGACCTGCAGGTAAGGATGGCGGCTTCGGCACGCGGTCCGCAGGCTGCCCTGATAGACGCTATAACCGACAGCAAAAGCCAGGAACGCCCAATAACGCACCATCACCAACTGCGCGACGGGAAGGTCTTTGACCAGCACCTTGGTGATCCCGTCCTGGCTGGCGAACACCAGCATGGACAAAAGACACAAGGCGATACCTAACTGAGGCCGCGAAGCATCATCACGCACCGAGTCCACCGCCCCGGGCCGATTCGATCGGGAAGTTATCTTCAAGCAGGCCGGTCTCTCTGCGCCGTCGTGAAATGCTATGGCGCAACGTGTCCCTCTCCAACGCCTCGACCGCAACAAACGCCTCAACGCCGGCTCCGGCTTCTACTTTTTCAATGAAACTCAAAATCGCCTTCTTCATGAACCAATGAGAAGTGCGATCCAACGTGGCCGACGCCGACTTTAGCCTGGTACGCGTTTCCTCATCCAATTTAATACCCAGTGTGGTTACCGTCATAGCTCAGCCTCTGAATGGAGCAAGCCCCATAAAGCAAGCAGCGGGACACACCTCGATTTCATCGCGTGGACACAGGAGGGCGGATTGAATACAAGGCCCCCTGCCCCAGGGCTCCACCAACCCACGTCCTCCCGATACCAATCCCCCGGCGAAAGAACGAGATAGAACTCGGCGGGCGGGTGCTGGTGATAGGGGTAGCAGGTCTCGGGCATCATCAGCGCCAACCCAAGGGTCAAGGTGGAACATTCAAATAACCCTTCTGAGCCGACGATCATCCCGTGGCGATGCCGCTCCACGAAAGCGCCGTCCTGGTCAGCGTGGGCTTGGCGGTTTATCCAGGTGACGTGAGGCAAGAGTGTGCGTAGTACCTCCAGTATCGACACCAGGTGTTGGTTGGTCCTGGGTGCAGCGTCGAGGGCCTGGGATAAACTGGGAACCAGGGGTTCTGGTAGCTCGCGTGGCGTTTCTAATGTTCTTTTCAAGGCCCATGGGGCTGTATCCAGGACAGTCGCAAATGCCTGTATCGACGCTGGCGAACCCTCGCGGACCTGATTCAGCAGAATTGCATGGAGCGATCGCTGCAGTAATTTCCCGCGGCTAATAAGGTCCGGGGGCAAGGATAAATGCCCGGTACTGTTCATCATCATATTCGAACCCATCCCGAGCCAGGCCGAAGCCTTCAAGGGTATCGCTTTTGACTTCTCGATACAGCCGGAGCCCTTCACGCTGAGCCAAGGGCACCGGACTGCAACGCCACTATCGAATGACAACGACCCTTACTGAGCCGGTGTCGCGGAAGCGGTCTGACTGCCGAACATCGCCTCGAAGCGCGGCTTGTTGGCGGCGTAATACTCCGCAACGACCTTGTCCGCCGAACTGTCACGAGCGGTCGCCATCAACTTCTCGAGATCGGCCTTGGGGATCTTGAAGTTGGCGAAGAACCGAGCGACATCGGGATGTTCAGCGCTGAAGCCTTTGCGAGCCACCGCGTGAATCTGTTCGGCCCCCCCGAAAATCTGCTTCGGATCGTCCAGGTAACGCAGCGGCCACTTGGCGAACATCCAGTGCGGGCTCCAGGCGTTGATCAATGCCCATTTGTCGCGTTTGAGGTTGCGATCCAGCTCGCTCAACATGCCAGACTCCGAAGAGGCAACCATCTTGTAGCCCTCGAGCTTGTATTCCTTGATAGCCTTTTCCGTGAGTTTGTATTGGCCATTGCCCACCTCCGAGGTCAGGATCTTGCCACCCAACTTTTCCCGCACTTCAGGCTTGTTGAGGTCCTCGACAGTGGCCAGTTCGCTGGTTGGAATGGACGTTGGCACGGCCATGCCGATCCGACCTTCATACAGCACGCCGAGGTCTTCGAGCTTGTCCTGGTATTTGTCGTAGAACGCCTTGTGCGTGCTCGGCAGCCAGACCATCGGGATCAGGTCGATATTGCCGTTGGCCAAGGCCTGGAACTGAATGCCAATATCGGCGAGCACCAATTTGACCGGTTGCTTCAAGTGGTCGCGCAATGCGGTATCCGCCAGCTTTACGGCAATTTCCGTATCCGACCAATTCACCCATCCGATGCGGATAGGCGTGGCTTCCTCGGCGTGGGTCATCAGGCTGCTGGCGGCCATCGCCAGGCCAGCAAACCAGCCGATACACGTCTTACTGGACAACGTCATCATGGTGCATCTCCGCGTACTGTATTAATAGTTATTGGCAGGGCAGCAGAAGAATTAACGTTCCCTCATCACAGCAGAGTGCCATTACACTCCTCAAGGGATTTAATGCTATGCATGGATAGGTTCTAGTTATGGGAAAACCTTCATGTATTCAGGTTGTTCGGCCCTCCTCCGCCATTTGGCGAAATTGTTTTTTTGGGGCCGCTTCGCAGCCCAGCGGGAGCAAGCTCCCTCGCCACGGGTTTAACGTTTTGCATTGAGTACTCACAATGCTTTTTCGAGCGCCGGCAAGGCCTCGAACACATCCGCCACCCACATGTAATCCGCCACCTGGGCAATCGGTGCTTCTGCGTCCTGGTTGATCGCGACGATGACCTTTGAACCACTCATGCCCGCCAAATGCTGAATGGCGCCACTGATGCCCGCCGCGATGTAAAGCTCTGGTGCGACGATCTTTCCGGTTTGCCCGACCTGCAAATCGTTGGGGGCGAAACCCGAATCCACCGCGGCACGCGAGGCCCCGACGGCGCCGCCAAGTTTGTCCGCCACTCGCTCGATCAGGGCGAAATTTTCTTTGCTCTGCATCCCTCGGCCACCGGACACGACGACGCGGGCGCTCGACAAATCCGGCCGTTCGCTGGCCGTCAGTTGTTCGCTCACGAAACGCACGTTGCTTGCGCTTTGCCCGCCCTCCACCGCCACCACTTCACAGCGATGTTCATGGGACAAGGCCTGGGCGAACGCCGAGGCGCGGACCGTGAGCAACTTGATCGGATCGAGGGACTGCACGGTGGCGATGGCATTGCCGGCATAAATGGGCCGCTGGAAGGTGTCCGCCGAAACAATGTGGGTGACGTCGGACAGCATGCCGACATCCAGGCTGGCCGCGACCCGAGGCAGCACATTGCGCCCCATGCTGCTGGCGTCGGCAACGACATGCGTATACCCATCGGCCACCAGTGAAGTGATCAGTGGCTGGACATTTTCCGCCAGGGCATGTTCGAACATCGCCCCGTGTGCGAGCAGCACCCGGTCCAGGCCCTGGGCCAGCGCTGCCTGTTGCGCCACTGCCGACGCGTGCGCCCCGCCCATCACCAACAAATCCGTCTTGGCACCTAACGCCAGGGCGGCGGTCACGGCACTCCACGTTCCCGCCGTCAGTTGACCGGCGCTGTGTTCGGCGATCACCAATGTGCGCATCAAATCACCCCCGCAACGTTTTTCAGTTTATCCACCAGCTCGGCCACCGAACCGACGTTGATCCCGGCTTTGCGCACCGCCGGCGGGATCACGCTTAATAATCGAGCGTGTTCCTTCACGCTCGCGCCCAAGGTGTCGGCGGCAATGATTTCAAGCGATTTTTTCTTGGCTTTCATAATGTTCGGCAACGACGCATAGCGCGGTTGGTTCAGGCGCAAGTCGCAGGTCACCACGGCCGGCATGGCGAGGGCGACCACCTGGCTGCCTCCGTCGACCTCACGTTCGACGACCCATTGCCCGTCGACCTGATTGACGGCCGAGGCGTAAGTGGCCTGACCGCTGCCGATCAACTGCGCGACCATTTGCCCGACCTGGTTGTTCTCCTGGTCGATTGCCTGTTTGCCGAACAGGATCAGTTGCGGCTGTTCCTGGTCGATCACTTTGCTCAGGTACTTGGCGACGTTGAGCGGCTCAAGCAGCGCATTCGTCTCGACCAGCAGCGCCCGGTCCGCACCGAGAGCCAGGGCCGTGCGCAGTTGTTCCTGCGCCGCCGACGAGCCCACCGTGACCACCACCACTTCGGATGCCAGCCCCTTCTCCTTGAGGCGAATCGCCTCTTCCACTGCGATCTCGCAGAACGGGTTCAAGGCCATCTTCACGCCATTGAGTTCGACGTCTGAACCGTCGGCTTTCACCCGAACTTTCACATTCGGATCGATGGCGCGCTTTACCGCAACGAGCACTTTCATGGTTCTTCCCATAGCCCCCTTGCACTGTGGATCGATGCGAGATGACCGGCCGCACGAGCCGGTGCACCCCTGTTTCAACTGGATGGTATGCCTGGTTTTTCCGTCACGCAAGAAAAATGTACACCTGTGTCCCAATCGTTGACACACATGAACATTCAACATACCGTTATGTCAAACCAAGCCTGATGTTCTGTTCCCGGAGCGCAACACCATGTCCAGCGATCCTCTGCTGCAGCCCTATAAGATCAAACACCTGACCCTCAAGAACCGGATCATGACCACCTCCCATGAGCCGGCTTATCCTGTCGACGGCATGCCGAAGGATCTGTACCGCGCCTATCACGTCGAACGGGCCAAGGCCGGCGTGGCGCTGACCATGACGGCGGGCTCCGCCGCCGTTTCCCGGGACAGCCCGCCGGTGTTCAACAACGTGCTGGCGTACAAGGACGAAGTGGTCAAATGGATGAAGGACCTGACTGACGAGTGCCACGAACACGGCGCGGCGGTGATGATCCAGCTGACCCACCTGGGCCGGCGCACACGCTGGGACAAGGCTGACTGGCTGCCAGTCGTCTCGCCGTCCCATCGCCGCGAAGCGTCCCACCGGGCCTTCCCGAAAAAGCTGGAAGACTGGGACATCGACCGGATCATCAAGGATTACGTGGACGCCGCCGAACGCATGAAGGCTGCCGGTCTTGATGGCTTGGAACTGCAGGCCTACGGACACCTCATGGATCAGTTCTGGTCGCCACTGACCAACGATCTCGACGGGCCCTACGGCGGTTCGCTGGAAAACCGCATGCGCTTCACCTTCGACATCCTGCGTGGCATTCGCCAGCGTTGTGGCGAGGATTTCCTGCTCGGGGTGCGCTACACCGGCGATGAAGACCTGCCCGGCGGCTTCGGCGCCAGCGACGGCCTGCAAATCTCCCACATGCTCAAGGACAGTGGGCTGGTGGACTTCCTCAACGTGGTGCGCGGGCACATCGATACCGATGCCGGCCTCACCGATGTGATTCCCATCCAGGGCATGCGCAATTCGCCGCACCTGGATTTTGCTGGCGAGATTCGTTCGGCCACCGGTTTCCCGACGTTTCACGCCGCGAAGATTCCAGACGTCGCCACGGCGCGACACGCCATCGCCTCCGGCAAGGTGGACATGATCGGCATGACCCGTGCGCACATGACCGACCCGCACATCGTGCGCAAGATCATCGAAAAGCGCGAAGAAGACATCCGCCCTTGCGTCGGCGCCAACTATTGCCTGGACCGCATCTATCAGGGCGGCGCCGCGTACTGCATCCACAACGCCGCCACCGGCCGCGAAACCACCATGCCCCACGAAATTCCCAAGGCGTCGGTCAAGCGCAAAGTGGTGGTGATCGGCACTGGCCCGGCGGGACTGGAGGCGGCACGAGTGGCCGGGGAACGCGGTCATGACGTCACGGTGTTCGAAGTGGCGGATCAGCCCGGTGGACAGATCCGCTTGACCGCCCAGAGCGAGCGGCGGCGCGAGATGATCAGCATCATCGATTGGCGCATGGCGCAATGCGAACGGCTGGGGGTGAAGTTCCAATTCAACACCTGGGCCGAAACCGAGACCGTGATGGCCGAGGCGCCGGACGTGGTGATCGTCGCCACGGGCGGCTTGCCCCATACCGAGGTGCTCAAGCACGGCAATGAACTGGTGGTGTCGACCTGGGACATCATTTCCGGCGACGTCAAACCCGGCCAGAACGTGCTGATCTTCGACGACGCCGGCGACCATGCGGCGTTGCAGGCGGCCGAGGTCATCGCCAACAGCGGTGCGAAACTGGAAATCGTCACGCCGGACCGGTCGTTTTCGCCGGAGGTGATGGCGATGAACCTGGTGCCGTACATGCGCAGCCTGCAAGACCTGAACGTCACCTTCACAGTGACCTATCGGGTCGACTCCGTGGAGAAGCGCGACGGTCAACTGGTCGCCAACTTCGGCAGCGATTACGGCCAGGTGCACAAACAGCGCGTGGTCGATCAGGTGGTGGTCAACCATGGCACCCTGCCCCTGGACGACCTGTACTTCGAACTGCGTCCGCATTCGAGCAATAACGGCGCGGTGGAACAGCACAACCTGATCGCCGGGAAAACCCAGGACATCGTGACCAACCCCGAGGGCCGTTTCCAGCTGTTCCGGATCGGCGACGCGGTGTCGGCGCGCAATACCCACGCGGCGATCTACGATGCGTTGCGGCTGGTCAAGGACATCTGATGTCTTGCCCCTGATCTTAAGGGTCAGGGACTGATGTTGCATTTAAGGCATTCGATGAGCCCGTGGCGAGGGAGCTTGCTCCCGCTGGGCTGCGCAGCAGACCCATTTTGTGAGCGCTTCGCGCTCAAGCGGGAGCAAGCTCCCTCGCCACAGGTTCATCGTTTTTCTCAAGTGGATAGCATTGCAACTAACACGAGGCTCTTCCATGTCAGCACAGACCTTGAAACCAAGGGCTGCGGTCGCATTCGCACCGCCACTCATTTCTGAAATCCGCTCGAAAATACAATGACCCCATAGAAAGGAAACCAAGATGTCCGTTTTTACCCATGTCACCGTCGGCACCAACAACCTGGCAAAAGCACGTGCGTTCTATGACGCCACCCTGAAAGAGATCGGCCTCAAGCGTGTTGCCGATCTCAACGAGGCCGGCTCCATCTGGGGCGTCGACAAGCCGTCGTTTTTTGTCCTCAATCCGGCCAACGGCAGTGCGGCCACCATCGGCAACGGTGTCACGGTGAGCTTCGAAGCGCCGAACCGCGCGGCGGTCCAGGCATTCCATACGGCCGCCCTGGCAAACGGCGGCGTCTGCGAAGGCCTGCCAGGCCCGCGTGGCTGGGCGGACAACGCCTTTGCCGCTTATGCCCGGGACCTGGATGGCAACAAACTGGCGGTGTATTGCTTCAAGGCTGAATAAACGCAGGCAGACCCACCGCTTTCGCGAGCAAGCCCGCTCCCACAGGGATTTTGGGTGTTCATGAGTTTCTCATTCACCAAAGGACCACTGTGGGAGCGAGCCTGCTCGCGAAGGCGGTGGCACAGACAACATTGATACAAGCTGACCCACCGCTTTCGCGAGCAAGCCCGCTCCCACAGGGATTTTGGGCGCGTATGAATCTCATATTCACCACAAGACCATTGTGGGAGCGGGCTTGCTCGCGAAGAGGCCGTCACAGTCAACCTACATGCAGATTGACTCACAGCTTTGGCTACCAGGCTAACCCCCATCGGTATCGATATCGGCATCCGTGCTGTCACCGGATTTCGGCCGGTCCGGATCAGGCTTGAAGCCGGGGCTGAAGGTGTTGTCATTGTCCTGGTGATGCTGCTTCTGATCGACCTCAGAGGCGGCGCTGTCAGCCTGGTCCGCTCCGGCGGGGCTGGCTGGCTCGGCACTCGACGGCTTGCCCGGGACCTGGGGGTCGATGGCCGGATCATTACGCGCAGACGGCGTCTGTGGCTGAGTGTTTGCGGGATCGTCGTTCATAGGCACCTCGTTCATGGCAGGGCCGGATGGTTGACCGGTCTTGAACATTCGAAGGTGACGCAACGGCTTCGGTTCCATTTGTTTAAGACGCCGCGCTCAACCGCCCAACACGCTTCTCACCATCCGGGCCAGTGCGTCCGGGCCGTAGGGTTTGCTCAACAAATGAGTGTCGGGACTCAACTGATGGTTTCGGGAAATGATGTCCCGGGTGTGGCCCGAAGTGAACAGCACCGGGACCGGCGGGTCCTGCACCTTGGCCCAGGCGGCCAGGTCGGAACTCTTGATCAGGCCAGGCATGACCACGTCGGTAAAAATCAGGTCCACTGCGGTGCCGTCCAGCAGCAGTTTCATCGCCTCATCGCCGTTGGCGGCCGTAAGGGTCCGATAACCGGACTGCTCCAGCAGGTCCACCGACGCACTGCGCACCTCGTCGTTGTCCTCCACCACCAGAATCGTTTCTTGCCGGCCGGACTGAAGCACATCGTCTTGCTCGGTTTCCCCTACTTCAGGCGCAAGACTTCGAGGGAAGTACATCCGCACCCGCGTGCCTTCACCCAGGTCGCTGGAAATCTCGATATGACCGCCGCTCTGCTTGACGAACCCGAACACCATGCTCAATCCAAGCCCAGTGCCCTGGCCATCGGTCTTGGTGGTGAAAAACGGTTCGAACACCTGCTGCAGGACGTCGGGCGGCATGCCGGCACCGCAATCGATCACCGACAGTCGGACATAGTCGCCGGTCGGGATTTCCTTACCGGCACAGAACGCTTCATCGAGCACGATGTTCTCGCCGAGCAGGCGGATCGTGCCCTCGCCGTCCATGGCGTCACGGGCATTGATTGCCAGGTTCAACAGGGCATTTTCCAGTTGGTTGCGATCGACGTGGATGCACCATGGTGCCTGGGGCAGGCTCACTTCAATCTGGATGGTTTCGCCCAGGGCCCGTTGCATCAACTCACCCATGCCCTCATAGATGCGCCGAGGGTTGTAGACCGCCGGTGACAAGGGCTGGCGCCGGGCAAAAGCCAGCAGTTGCGAGGATAACTTGGCCCCCCGCTCCACGGCTTCGATGGAGGCACTGACCCGCCGTTGCACATTGGCATTGTCCCGTTCGTGGCGTGCCAGCAGGTGCAGGTTGCCGGCGATCACCTGCAGCAAATTGTTGAAGTCATGAGCCACGCCGCCGGTGAGGCCGCCAATGGCCTCGAGCTTCTGCGACTGGCGCAACTGTTCTTCCGCTGCCAACCGCGCCTGCACCTCGTTGGCGACACGCTGCTCCAGGTTGCGGGTGAACTTGAGCAGCGACGCTTCGGCCGTCTTGCGTTCATCGATATCGATCAGCACCCCCGGAAAACGCAAGGGCTTACCCGTGCCGTCGAACTCGCACCGACCGCTGGCCAGCACCCAGCGATAGTTGCCGTCCAGGCGGCGAACCCGATACTCGGCGCTGTAAGGCACGCCGGTGCGCACGGTCAGTTCGACCCGCTGGTTGACCTCTTCAAGGTCGTCCGGGTGGATACCCTGGCGGGCAATTTCGATGGGCAATGCGTCCAGCGAACAGTCGGGTGGGTAGTTGAAAGTACGGGCGAAACGCTCATCGCCCGATAACGTGTCGGCCTGGATGTCCCAGACGAACGACCCCAGCAAGGGCCCGGCCGAGAGCGCCAGCTGGATGCGTTCATTGACCGCGCGGTAACTGCGTTCGGCCGCTTGCCGGGCGCGCTCGGTCAATACGTGCTCGGTGGTTTCCACCACAATCGCCAACACCCCCGCCGGAGATTGATCGTCATCGGGCACCGGGCTGTAGTAGAGGTCCATCCACACGTCTTCAGGCTTGCCATCGCGTAGCAGGACCAGCTCTTTGCTACGGTAGGACAAGGTGCCGCCGGCCAGGCAGACGTCCAGGACATGGCGATTGAATTCGGCGACCTCTGGCCAGCCCAACTCCACCGCACACCCCAGCAGGTAGGGATGGCGGCCGCCAGCGAACTCGGCGTAGGCGTCGTTGTAGATCATGAAGCCCTGGCGGCCCCACAACATCACCATCGGCAAGGGCGAAGCCAACAGCAATTGGACAGCGCTGCGCAAGCTGGCGGACCAGTGCTCGATGGCGCCCAACTCGGTTCGGCTCCAATCGAACGCCCGGATACGCCCGGCCATCTCACCGCCCCACCCAGGGCACCCGTGATTCTGGGATAGAAACTGCATGGTCGACTCTGAGCCTCAAAATACCTGCAGGGAATCGGCATACACAAATCCCTTGCGATCAGAGCTTCGAGCGTTGGGTTGGCGTTTGGTTTCATGCTGACCGGTTTGCGCACGATCCTTGTGGCAAAAGTAAAAATCTGTGAGAACTCTGTGGCGAGGGGATTTATCCCCGCTGGGTTGCGCAGCAACCCCCTGCGTCCTGTCTGAGACATCAGTGGCTGAATCATGGGGCTGCTTCGCAACCCAACGGGGATAAATCCCCTCGCCACAGAGTTCTTTGTTTGCCACAGGAATCATGTCCCGGAACCAGGCAGGGTTTGCAACCTCAGCGGAAATCGCGGCTTTGCACCTGGATACCCGCCAGCAACTCAGTCAGGTCGCTCAAGCGCCCGGCGATCAAGTGGCGGACCTCGCCGACGCTTTCCCAGCGCCCGTCGACCCTGAGCAATTGCGAGCCTACCAGGATCTTGCGCTGGCGCTCGGCCAAGTCGCGCCAGACCACCACGTTGAGATTGCCGAATTCATCTTCCAGGGTGACGAAGGTCACGCCGCTGGCCGTGCCCGGGCGTTGGCGGCCGGTGACCAGCCCGGCGACGCTGACGTTGCGGCCATGCTCCACGCCCTGCAACTCCCGGGAGCTGCGGCAGCGCCGGGCGCGCAGTTCGGGACGCAGCAGGGCCAGCGGATGAGGGCCGAGTGTCGTGCCCAGCGTGGCGTAATCGGCAAACAGGTTTTCCCCCAGCGTGGGTTCGGGCAGGGTCACGGGCGGTTCTTCCTGGCTGGGCAAACCGGCGAAAAGCCCCAGTTGCTTCTGCACCCCGGCCACTTCCCAGCGAGCCCGATGGCGATCCCCGGCCAAGCCCTGCAAGGCCCCCGAGTCCGCCAGTTGCGCCTGGGCCCGGGCATCGAGTTGCGCACGGTCACCCAAGTCGGCCACGTCACTGAAGGGCCGCTGCCGGCGCGCCGCTTCGATGCGGCGGGCATCTTCTTCGCGAAAGCCCTTGACCAGGCGCAGCCCCATGCGGATCGCCGGTTGCCGGCCGTCCATGGGCTCGAGGCTGCACTCCCAATCGCTGGCGCGCACGTCCACCGGGCGGATCGACAGTTGATGTCGGCGGGCATCCTGGAGGATCTGGTCCGGGCTGTAGAACCCCATCGGCCAACTGTTGATCAAGGCACAGGCAAACGCCGCCGGTTCGTGGCATTTGAGCCAACTGCTGGCATAGGTCAGCAAGGCGAAACTGGCGGCGTGGGATTCGGGAAAACCGTAATTGCCGAAGCCTTTGATCTGTTCGAAAATTTGCGCGGCGAATTCGGCGGTGTAGCCATTGTCTTTCATTCCCTGCGCCAGGCGTTCCCGATGGGGCTCCAACCCACCGTGACGTTTCCAGGCAGCCATGGAGCGCCGCAATTGGTCGGCTTCGCCCGGGGTGTAGTCGGCTGCGACGATGGCGATCTGCATGACCTGCTCCTGGAACAAGGGCACACCCAGGGTGCGGCTGAGCACCGCTTTCAGCGCTTCAGAAGGATACGTCACCTCTTCTTCTTTATTTCTGCGCCGCAGGTACGGGTGCACCATCCCTCCCTGGATCGGCCCGGGCCGTACGATCGCCACTTCGATGACCAAATCGTAGAACGTCTCGGGTCTCAACCGAGGCAACATCGACATTTGCGCCCGGGATTCGATCTGGAAGACACCGATGGTGTCGGCTCGCGAGATCATTTGGTAGGTCGCCGGATCTTCCTTGGGCAACGACGCCAAGGCATAACGCTGCCCCCGGTACTGCTCGATCAGGTCGAAACAACGCCGAATCGCGCTGAGCATGCCCAAGGCCAGGATATCCACCTTGAGCAGCCCGACCGCGTCCAGGTCGTCCTTGTCCCACTGGATGATGGTGCGCTCGGCCATGGCGGCGTTTTCCACCGGCACCAGAGTGTCCAGGGGCTGCTCGGAAATCACGAAGCCGCCAGGGTGCTGGGATAAATGCCGGGGGAAACCGATCAATTGCTGGGTCAGGCCCAGGACCCGGCGCAACACCGGGCTGTCCGGGTCGAAGCCGCCTTCGCGCAAGCGCTCCACTGGCGGCGCCTCGTCGCTCCAACGGCCGCAGCAATCGGCCAGGGCATTGACCTGGTCCGGCGGCAGGCCCATGGCCTTGGCCACATCGCGGACCGCCCCGGCGCCGTGGTAGCTGCTGACCACCGCCGTCAAGGCCGCACGATGACGACCGTAGCGCTGGAACACGTACTGCAGCACTTCCTCGCGACGGTCGTGTTCGAAGTCGACGTCGATGTCCGGTGGCTCGTTGCGCTCCCGGGACAGAAAACGCTCGAACAGCAGGTTGGTGAGGCTGGGGTCGATTTCGGTAATGCCCAAGGCGTAGCACACCGCCGAGTTGGCCGCCGAACCGCGCCCCTGGCAGAGGATATGACGGCTGCGGGCAAAGCTGACAATGTCCTGCACGGTGAGGAAATAGCTGTCATAGCCCAGCTCGGCGATCAGGTTCAGCTCCTTGTCGATCTGTGCCCGCACCTTGTCTGTCACGCCCTCCTTCCACCGCTCGCGCATGCCCCGCTCGGTCAGTTCCCGCAGCCAGGACGCCGGATCATGCCCCTCGGGCACCAGCTCACGCGGGTATTCGTAGCGCAGTTGGCCAAGGTCGAAGGTGCAGCGCCGGGCGATGGCCAGGGTTTCGTCGAGCAAGGCCTGCGGGTAGAGCTCGGCCAGATCCTTGCGGCTGCGCAAGTGGCGCTCGCCGTTGGGGTGCAGGCGTTGGCCGGCCTCGGCCACCGTGACGTGGTGGCGGACAGCGGTCATGGTGTCCTGCAAGGCGCGACGGCCGCGCACATGCATGTGCACATCGCCGCTGGCCACGGCCGGAAGATCCAAGCGTTCGGCCAGTGCCAGGCAGTCCGCCAGCCGTCGGCGGTCGTCCTGCCCGCAATGCAACTGGACCGTCAGCCACAGGCGCCCGGCAAAGATCGGCTGGAGCCAACGCCCGTGCTCCTCGGCGTCCTTGCCCTCGGCGACCCACAACGCCAGCAGCCCCGGCAAGGGCTGGTCGAAGTCCTCCCGCACGATGCGATAGTGGCCCTTCTCGCTGCGGCGCCGGGCGCGGGTGATCAACCGGCACAAGGCTTGATAGCCGTACAGGTTTTCCACCAGCAGCACCAGTTTCGGACCGTTCTCGACCTGGATTTCGCTGCCGACAATCAATTGCAGCGCCAACTCCTTGGCCGCCTGCCAGGCCCGGACGATCCCGGCCAGGGTGCATTCATCGGTGATCGCCAAGGCCTGATAGCCCTGCTGCTTGGCGCGACGGCACAACTCCAGGGCACTGGAGGCGCCGCGCTGGAAGCTGAAGTTCGACAGGCAATGCAGTTCGGCATACTCAACGCTCATGCGAACCAGCCCTGCAGCCACAGCGGCCCGCCCTCGCCCACCGGTCGATAGGCCCAACCCCGTTGTCCGCTACGGGTTTCGATCAGGTAATAGTCGCGGCGCACATCCGCGCCATCCCACCAACCGGTCTCGATACGCTCGGGCCCCATGAGGATCTGTGCCTGGCCTTGCGGCAAAGCCTGGGGTTCATCCAACAGCCAGCCGGGACGCTGCACGCCCTCGCGCGCCGGACAAGCCTGGGATCGGGGTTGGGAAGTCATCTGCCAGGCGCACTCAGGCCGATGGTCGTCGCGAAACCCCAGGCCTTGCACAGCATCATCCCCCAGGCGGGCCCGCAGCCGTTCCCGCAGTTGCTCCCAGGGCAATGACTGTTGCGGGCGCTCGTCGAACAGCTCCAGGCGCTGGGGCACGAAACTCGGCAGGTCTTCGGCACACAAGCGAAAACCCCGCACGGGGGCCTCGACCTGCACTTGCTCCAAGCGACCGCGGGCCAGTTCGAAGAGCATCGCCGGGGCGCGTTCGGCGCTGAGCAGGCCGACCTTGATCACCGTATCCGACAACCCGGCGTGTTCCAGGTGCAAGTCGAAGCGCTGCACGCCGCTGTCGCGTCCGCAGAGGAAGGCCGATAGGTCACCAGTCAGGCGGCGCAACGGGAACAGCAGCGCCTGATGGGATTGCACGTCATAGTTGAGTTCGATGCGCACGTCGAAACGGTCGGGCGGCAGGTAGAACGACAGCGCCAGGGTGCGGCTGCCCGTCAACGCGTCGAGGTGCTTGAGCACCTGGGCCTCGAAACGCCGAGCCAGGGTCTGCCGGGGCAAGGCCTGGACCTGGCTCAGGCGGCGCAGGCCCATACGCGACAGCGCCGTGGCGACCTCGGGTTCCAGGCCGATGCGTTCCACGGGCATGTGGCCCAGGCAGTGCTGCAAGGTCTCGGCATCGGGCACCACCAAGGCGTCATAGGCATTGGCCAACACCCGCGCCGCCACCGGGTTGGGGGCGGCGACGATGCGATGACGAAAGCCCAGCTCAGTCAGCTCGGCTCGCAAGCGCGCCTCGAACACCGGCCAAGGCCCGAACAGGCCCAGGCTCGACTCGATCTCGAATATCAAGGTACGCGGGTAATGCACGCTGACCTGGGAGCTGAAACGGTAGGCCCAGGCCGCCAGGAACTGTTGCCAATACTCGATCTGCGCCGCGTCGTACTCGGCGGTGGCAAAGCCTTTGCTCAAGGCCTGGGCGGCGGTCATGGTCTGGCCGGGACGCAAGCCCAGGGCCCGTGCCGGCGCGTTCACCGCTTGCAGGATCCGGCGCTGGGCCGGACCAGTCAGCAAGGCCAGGGGCTGCTCGGGATCGGGGCGCTGACGCAGCGCGGCGTCCAGCGCCAATTGCGGGAAAAGAATACAGACCCAGCGCATCGCAACCTCAATGCCCGGTGTGTGGGGCGAGCGTGGCAAAGGCAATCGGCGCCGAACGGGCCAGCCCGCCCCGGCACTTGAGCACGCGCAATTGCGCAGGCCGGGTATCGATGGCGATGCGCAGGGCCGCCGGCGACGGGTTGATGGCCTCCTGGATCGGGCGCCAGGCGAATGCCAGGGTCTGGCCGGTTTCCGCCGCCACTTGCAAGCGGCGCAAGGCGCGGTCGTCCGCTTGGCGGGGCCAGCACAGCACCGCGCCACAACTGCCCGACCGCAGGCATTGTTCGGTGGCCCAGAGGGCCTCACGTTCATCGGCACGGATGATCGACAACTGGCGCAGATCGATGCCGGCGTTCTGCCAGGCCTGGGGGTAAGGCACGAATGGCGGCGCCACCAACACAATCCGCTCCCCCGCCGCCGACAGCCGCGCCAGGGTCGGCCAGACCAATTGCAGCTCGCCCACGCCCGGCGCGGCGATGAGCAGCTCCGTCAACGCCGCTTCCGGCCAGCCGCCACTGGGCAACGCCGCGTCCAGTGCATCATGGCCAGTGGGTTGCGGGCTGGCAGCCGGCGGCGCAGGCCGGCCTTTCCAGACCTGGCCGCCATTGAACAGCGTGTCCAGCGCAACGACAGCGCCCATCAGCCTTGCCTCACCAAACCACAGAACACTCCTTCTATCGCCAGGTCCTGGTCGGCCTCGACGATGATCGGCTGGTAGGCCGGGTTGCGCGGCAGCAAACGCACCCGCTCGCCAATGCGTTCGAAGCGCTTGATGGTGACTTCACCGTCCAGGCGCGCCACGACGATCTGGCCGTTGGCAGCCTGGGGTGTGCGCTGCACGCCCACCAGGTCACCGTCGAGAATGCCGTCCTCGATCATCGAGTCGCCTTGGACCCGCAGCAGGTAATCCGGCGCCTTGATGAAAATCGCCGGGTCCAGCATCAAGCGACTGTGGACCTCGGCATCGGCGCCAATCGGCAGGCCGGCAGCCACTCGCCCCAGCACCGGCACGTCAAGCAGTTCGGGCCGCGACGGCTGGTTCAGCAAGCGAATGCCCCGGGCCTGGTGCGGATTGACCTCGATGAAACCAGCCTCGGTCAACGCCAGCACATGCTTACGCGCCACGCTGCGAGAGGCAAAACCGAACGCCTCGCTGATTTCAGCGAGGCTGGGAGGCTGACCCTGATCGGCGATGCGTTCGCGGATAAAAGTCAGGATGGCGGTACGGCGGGGAGTGAGAGTCGTCATGGAGTACATTTGTACTCTTTCGAGATTTTTCTGACAAGCGCCGCCAGTCAGTTCACACAGCAATACCCTGTGAGCGAGCTTGTTCGCGAAGGCATCAGCACATTCAACACCCAGGCAAGCTGATCCACCGTTATCGCGAGCAAGCTCGCACAATGGGATCGAAGTACGACTGTCAGAGCAGGTCGGTTGAAAGACTGTCTTCGCGAGCAGGCTCGCTCCCACAGGGGGAACGCGGTCGCACCAGGAACCAGGTCGGCTATCAGGCCGCCTCGCTTTTGCTTTTGATCTTGAGGCCCCGTTAACCACGATGGCCGAACGCAGGCATTGCGCAGTGGGCATCCCGGCATGGATGCCGGGATAGCCGCGCTGGGCCATGGATGGCCCTTCGCGGCGGCCCACGGAGCAATGCCGGAGAGAGGGCATGCCGAGCCCAGGCGAGGCACCGAGTGGTGGGGCAAAGCCTTTTTTGCTTACTTTTTTTGGCGTTTGAAAAAAAGTGAGCCGCCGTCAGGGCGGAACCCTAAGTGGCCGTTACCGCAGCAACGGATATACACACAAAACCCGCCCCCTCTCAAAAAACCAAAAAAAACGACGCTTCCCATTTCTGCAGAAGCGCCGTTTCTCTAAATGAGCAGCATTACAACCAAGTTTGAAAAAGCATCAAGCAATCAAAAACGCTTGATATCCGCCTGACTCTCCAACTGCTTGCGATACGCTGCAAAATCCTGCTGACCCACACGGGACGCAAGGTAGCGGCGATATTCCGCCTTCTCTTCGTCAGTCGGTGCCGCCGCTTCGTTTACACCGTTCAGACGCACGACCACCAGGCTGCCGTCAGGCAAGGTCACGCTGCTGAAGGTCGGCTTGTCCTTGGACTCAGGCTTGGGCATGCGGAACAGTGCTTGCAGCACCGCAGGGTCAATGCCTTCCTGGTTGCGGGTGACCGCCTCGATGGCTTTCCAGTCCTGGCCGTCGACCGACTTGTCCAGCGCCGTCTTGCCGTCACGCAGGCTGGCGATCAACTCGTCGGCGCGGGTCTTGGCCGCTGCGCTGGCGTGTTCCTTGGTCAGTTGAGCACGAATCGGGCCGGACACTTTTTCCAGTGGCAGCTGCTCAGGCTTGCGGTGCTCCTTGGCACGCAACACCACGACGGTTTCCGGATCCAGCTCGATGGCGGTGCTGTTGGCACCCTCCTCCAGCACTTCCGGGCTGAACGCCGCGGTCACCACCGCGCGATTGGCCGCAATGCCTTCGCCGCCTTCACGACCGAACGGGGCCGATGTATGGACGGTCAGCTTCAGGTCCTGGGCCGGTTGCGCCAGATCGGACGCTTCGAACGAGGCATCTTCCAATTGCTTGGTCGCCTCCACGAAACGCTGCTCCACCTGCTGGGTCTTCAGATCGCGGGTCAGCTTATCCTTGAGGCTGGCAAAGCTCGGCACTTCAGGCGCTTCGACACCCAGCAGCTTGATCAAGTGCAGACCGAAATCGGTGCGTACCGGCGCCGAAACCTGATCCTTGTTCAAGGCGTACAAGGCCTTTTCGAACTCCGGATCGTAGACGCCCGGGCCGGCATAGCCGAGATCGCCGCCGTTGTTCGCCGACCCCGGGTCCTGGGAAAACTCCTTCGCCAAGGCTTCAAACGATTCGCCCTTGGCCAGGCGGGCCTGGATCTCTTCGATCTTCGCCTTGGCCTGCGCTTCGGTGACCTTGTCGTTCACTTCGATCAGGATGTGCGCAGCCCGACGTTGCTCGGACAGGTTGGCGATTTCTTTCTGATAAGCCGCTTGCAGGTCTTCGTCCTTGACGCTGACCTGATCGAAGAAAGAGGCTTTCTTCAGCTCGAGGTAATCGATGACCACCTGATCAGGCGTCATGAATTCCTTGGCGTGTTGGTCGTAGTAAGCCTTGACCTCATCATCGCTCAGCTTTACCGACGCAGGATCGGCCTTGATGTTCAAGGTGGCGAAATCACGAGTCTGCTTTTCCAGGCGGGCGAATGCCAGCACTTGGGCATCGGTGACAAAACCGCTGCCCGCCAGGCCGGCGCGCAACTGACCGATCAGCATTTCCTGAGCCAGCATCTGGCGGAATTGCATACGGCTGTAACCCAGCTGGCGGATCACTTGATCGAAACGCTCGGCGCTGAATTTGCCGTCGACCTGGAACTCAGGCGTTTGCAGGATCACTTGATCGAGCGCGGCTTCGGAGAAAGCGAATTTCGCATCGTGTGCGCCTTGCAACAGCAACTTGCGATCAATCAGGCCCTTGAGTGCCGAATCGCGCAGCATTTTTTCGTCCAGCAGGGAGGCGTCGAAATCCTTGCCCAACTGTTGCATAAGCTGACGGCGTTGCATGTCGACCGCTTGGCTCAGCTCGTTCTGGCTGATCTCTTCGCCGTTGACCTTGGCCGCTTCATTGGTGTTCGAGGTGGCTTGAAAAATGGCTTCGAAACCGGTCAACGCCATCAATGCGACGATGATCCCGATGATGGTCTTGGCAATCCAGCCTTGTGAATTGTCCCTGATATTCTGCAGCATGCGTCCCCCAGAAACGGTTGAACTTCAAATTTAGGCAACCGTGGAGCGTGGGTAGAATCCGGATAGAAGAAAGGCGCATCCGAGGATGCGCCTTCTCGTAACTGGCGGAGCGGACCGGGCTCGAACCTGCAAGCCCTGGCGTGCCAGACCGGTTGAAACCGGCCGTATTACCGCTCCGCTGCCAAGCCAGGCATGACCCGACCCGGATAAACTCAACGAAACCTTAGTTAACGGCTTCTTTCAGTGCTTTACCAGCTTTGAAGCCTGGCTTTTTGGCAGCAGCGATTTCCAGCGTCTTACCGGTCTGCGGGTTGCGACCGATACGAGCAGGACGATCGGTCACGGAGAAGGTGCCGAAACCAACCAGAACAACGGAGTCGCCAGCCTTGAGAGCGCCAGTGACGGATTCGATTACAGCGTCCAGCGCACGGCCAGCAGCAGCTTTCGGGATATCAGCGGATGCAGCGATAGCATCAATCAGTTCCGACTTGTTCACTCTAAGTCCCCTTATATCTATTTGAGATGATTCTAAGTTTTTTTGGTGAAAGCAAAAACGAGTGCTGAATGGCCTGCAGACACTTAAGAGCCGCTTTATAACAAGGGCTCTAAAAAACTGTCAAGGAAGGCCCCCCAGGCAAATGCGTATTAATGCGTGCTAATTCTTTCCTTAGAGTCAGACTCTCGCTTTTCTTCCTTCGCGACAATCTCCGGAGCCACATCCGGCAAGGGCTCCGGCGCGTATTGCAGCGCAATTTGCAGGACCTCGTCAATCCATTTAACGGGTTTGATCTGAAGATCTTGCTTGATGTTGTCAGGAATTTCCTTCAGATCGCGGACATTCTCTTCGGGAATGATCACGATCTTGATCCCGCCACGGTGTGCCGCCAGCAGTTTTTCCTTCAGGCCACCAATCGCCAGCACTTGCCCGCGCAGCGTAATTTCACCCGTCATGGCCACGTCGGCGCGCACCGGAATACCGGTCAAGGCCGAAACCAGCGCCGTGCACATGCCTACACCGGCGCTAGGGCCGTCCTTGGGCGTAGCCCCTTCAGGCATGTGGATATGGGTGTCGCGCTTCTCATGGAAGTCCAGGGGAATGCCCAGGCTCCGGGCGCGGCTGCGAACCACCGTCAGTGCCGCGGTGATCGACTCGACCATCACGTCGCCCAGGGAACCGGTCTTGATCAGTTGCCCCTTGCCCGGTACCACGGCCGCTTCGATGGTCAGCAATTCGCCACCGACCTGAGTCCACGCCAGGCCAGTCACCTGGCCGATCTGATCCTGCTGCTCGGCCAGGCCGTAGCGGAACTTGCGCACGCCCAGGAAGTGCTCCAACAGGTCCGAAGTGACCTTGACCGCGAAGCGTTTTTCCAGCGCATGTTCCTTGACCGCCTTGCGGCAAACCTTGGCGATCTGCCGCTCCAGGCCACGCACACCGGCTTCGCGGGTGTAGTAGCGGATGATGTCGCGAATCGCTTCCTCGTCGAACTCCAGCTCGCCTTTTTTCAGGCCATTGGCCTGGATCTGCTTGGGCGAAAGGTACTTCACGGCGATGTTGATCTTCTCGTCTTCGGTGTAGCCCGGCAGACGAATCACCTCCATCCGGTCCAGCAACGCTGGCGGAATGTTCATGGAGTTGGAGGTGCAGAGGAACATCACGTCCGACAGGTCGTAGTCGACCTCCAGGTAGTGATCGTTGAAGTTGTGGTTCTGCTCAGGATCGAGCACTTCGAGCAATGCAGAGGCGGGATCGCCGCGCATGTCGCTGCCCATCTTGTCGATTTCGTCCAGAAGGAACAGCGGATTGCGCACGCCGACCTTCGTCATCTTTTGAATCAATCTTCCTGGCATCGAACCGATGTAGGTACGACGATGGCCACGGATTTCCGCCTCGTCACGCACGCCACCCAGGGCCATGCGCACGAATTTACGGTTGGTCGCGTGGGCAATCGACTCTGCCAGGGAGGTTTTACCGACCCCGGGAGGACCGACCAGGCACAGGACCGGACCGCGAATTTTCTTCACGCGTTTCTGTACGGCGAGATACTCAAGGATACGTTCCTTGACCTCTTCCAGACCGTAATGGTCGGCGTCGAGGATGTCTTCGGCGCGTGCCAGGTCCAGACGCACCTTGCTCTGGGCTTTCCAAGGCACCTGGACCAGCCAGTCGATGTAGGAACGCACTACGGTGGCTTCGGCAGACATCGGCGACATTTGCTTGAGCTTGTTCAGCTCAGCCTGAGCCTTGGCCAAGGCATCCTTGGGCAAGCCGGCGGCATCGATGCGCTTTTTCAGCTCTTCGATTTCATTGTGGCCTTCGTCGCCATCGCCCAGCTCTTTCTGAATGGCCTTCATCTGCTCATTCAGGTAGTACTCGCGCTGGCTGCGCTCCATCTGCTTCTTGACGCGACCGCGAATGCGCTTCTCGACCTGCAACAGATCGATTTCGCCATCAAGCAATGCGAGCACGTGTTCGACACGGGCCGACAGATCGATAATCTCGAGAATTTCCTGCTTCTGCTCGATCTTGAGGGCCATGTGGGCCGCCATCGTATCGACCAGGCGCCCAGGCTCATCGATGCTGTTGAGCGACGACAGGACCTCTGCAGGCACTTTCTTGCCCAATTGCACGTACTGTTCGAATTGCGACAGCAGGCTCCGGACAAACACCTCTGATTCACGCTCGGGCGCATCGACTTCTTCGATCAGCGACACCTCGGCCCGGCAGTGGCCGTCCACTTCGCTGAAACGTTCGACAGTACCGCGCTGCTCGCCTTCGACCAGGACCTTGACGGTACCATCGGGCAACTTGAGCAACTGCAGAACCGTTGCAATCGTACCTACGCGATAAAGTGCATCTTCGCCGGGATCATCGTCGGCTGGATTTCTCTGAGCCAGCAGCAGAATCTGCTTGTCACCCGTCATCGCAGCCTCGAGGGCTTCGATGGACTTCTCGCGCCCCACGAACAGCGGGATAACCATGTGCGGATACACCACGACATCGCGCAATGGCAGGAGAGGCAATTCGATGGTTGTCTTCATGATTTCGCCTCTACGGCGGCCCTAGGGCCGGAAACAGATGGAAGTAAGCTTGAAACCAAGATGGGGGCAGCCTTGAAAAAAAACAAGCGCTAAGACACGTCTAAAACACGCTAAAAGCAAAGGGGCCCGAAGGCCCCTTCTTTATTCCGGCAGCGGGACGCTTAAGCGTCCGGCGCGGCCTTGGCAGCCGGCTCATTGTTTTCATAGATATACAATGGCTTGGACTTGCCTTCTATAACGCTTTCGTCGATCACGACTTTACTCACCTCGGACTGCGAGGGGATTTCATACATCGTGTCGAGCAATACGCCTTCGAGAATCGAGCGCAACCCACGGGCACCGGTCTTACGCTCCAGGGCACGTTTGGCGACCGATTTCAGCGCGTCGGAACGGAACTCCAGGTCTACACCTTCCATTTCGAATAACTTGGCATACTGCTTGGTCAGGGCGTTTTTCGGCTCGGTCAGAATCTGCATCAACGCCGCTTCATCCAACTCGTCCAGCGTCGCCAGGACCGGCAGACGACCGACGAATTCCGGGATCAGACCGAACTTGACCAAATCATCAGGTTCGACTTCACGCAGGGATTCACCGACTTTCTTGCCTTCTTCCTTGCTGCGCACTTCGGCGTTGAAACCGATACCACCACGGGTGGAACGGTTTTGAATAACCTTTTCCAGGCCGGAGAACGCACCGCCGCAGATGAACAGGATGTTACGGGTGTCGACTTGCAGGAATTCCTGCTGCGGATGCTTGCGACCACCTTGGGGTGGAACGGAAGCGACCGTACCTTCGATCAACTTGAGCAAGGCCTGCTGCACACCTTCACCGGAAACATCCCGGGTGATGGACGGGTTGTCGGACTTGCGGGAAATCTTGTCGATTTCGTCGATGTAGACAATGCCCATCTGGGCCTTTTCCACATCGTAATCGCACTTCTGCAACAACTTCTGAATGATGTTCTCGACGTCCTCACCAACATAACCCGCCTCGGTGAGGGTGGTTGCGTCGGCGATGGTGAACGGAACGTTCAGCAAGCGGGCCAGGGTTTCGGCAAGCAAGGTCTTACCCGAGCCTGTCGGGCCGATCAGCAAAATGTTGCTCTTGCCGAGTTCGACCTCGTCATTCTTTTTGTCACGCTGGTTCAGGCGCTTGTAGTGGTTGTACACCGCTACGGCCAGTACCTTTTTCGCACGTTCCTGACCAATCACATACTGATCAAGGATGCCGCTGATTTCTTTAGGCGAAGGCAATTTATGCGCGCTGCTCTCGGCCTGGGCTTCCTGCACCTCCTCGCGGATGATGTCATTGCACAGGTCGACGCACTCGTCGCAAATGAAGACCGAGGGGCCGGCAATCAATTTGCGCACTTCATGCTGGCTTTTGCCACAGAAGGAGCAATAAAGCAGTTTGCCGTTGTCCTCGCCGTTGCGGGTGTCAGTCATTCGATCGATCCAAATCCGATAGGCTTGCAACACAAGATGAAGGCAATTGCGGGCTTTTTCAAGCCCGCAGATGATCGGACCTGCCGATCAACCTCGTTTTGAGCTGCTTATTTTAAGCGGGGCGCTGGCTGATCACTTCATCGATCAGACCATATTCACGTGCGGCTTCAGCGCTCATGAAATTGTCCCGATTGGTATCGCGCTCGATTTCTTCAAGCGTGCGCCCGCTGTGCTTGGCCATCAACGTGTTGAGGCGCTCGCGGATGAAGAGGATTTCCTTGGCATGGATTTCGATATCCGATGCCTGGCCCTGGAAACCGCCCAGTGGCTGGTGAATCATCACGCGCGAGTTCGGCAGGCAGTAACGCTTGCCTTGAGCACCGGCGGTCAGCAAAAACGCGCCCATGCTGCACGCCTGACCAATACAGGTCGTCGAAACGTTAGGCTTGATGAACTGCATGGTGTCGTAGATCGACATGCCCGCCGTCACCGAACCGCCCGGGGAGTTGATATAGAGATGGATATCCTTGTCCGGGTTTTCGGCTTCAAGGAACAACAGTTGCGCACAGATCAGGTTGGCCATGTAGTCCTCTACCGGGCCCACCAGAAAGATGACGCGTTCCTTGAGCAGACGCGAGTAGATGTCATAGGCACGTTCGCCGCGGGCGGACTGCTCGATAACCATCGGGACCAGGCCGCCTGCGGCCTGGATGTCAGAGCTCTGCTGATAAAAAGAATTGCGGGACATGTCTCGCAGTCACTCCCAAATAGTTATGTCTTGAATACGCATAAGCCAGCACGAAGGCTGGCTTATGGGTGTTTATTTCTTACCGCAGAACCATCAATCGGCTTGTGGAGCTTCCACCGGCTTGACCGCTTCTTCGTAAGAGACCGCTTTATCGGTCACGCTAGCTTTCTGCAGAACAGTATCCACAACTTGTTCTTCCAGCACAACCGAACGGACTTCGTTCAGTTGCTGGTCGTTCTTGTAGTACCAGGACACGACTTGTTCAGGCTCTTGGTAGGCCGAGGCCATTTCCTGGATCAGCTCGCGAACACGGGCTTCGTCAGGCTTGAGCTCGAACTGCTTGACCACTTCGGCGACGATCAGGCCCAGCACGACGCGGCGCTTGGCTTGCTCTTCGAACAGCTCGGCAGGCAGTTGGTCCGGCTTGATGTTGCCACCGAACTGCTGAACAGCCTGCACGCGCAGACGGTTCACTTCGTTGTCCAGCAGGGCCTTTGGCACTTCGATCGGATTGGAAGCCAGCAGACCGTCCATGACCTGGTTCTTGACCTTGGACTTGATGGCCTGGCGCAGTTCACGCTCCATGTTCTTGCGAACTTCGGCGCGGAAACCTTCCAGACCGGTTTCCTTGATGCCGAACTGGGCGAAGAACTCTTCGTTCAGCTCAGGCAGTTTCGGCTCGGAAACGTTGTTTACGGTCACGGTGAACTCGGCGGCTTTGCCAGCCAGGTCCAGGTTCTGGTAGTCCTCAGGGAAGGTCACGTTCAGCACGCGCTCTTCACCGGCCTTGGCGCCAACCAGGCCATCTTCGAAGCCAGGGATCATGCGACCGGAGCCCAGTACCAGCTGGGTAGCCTTGGCGGAACCGCCAGCGAACACTTCACCGTCGACCTTGCCGACGAAATCGATGTTCAGTTGGTCTTCGTTCTGGGCAGCACGCTCGGTCACTTCGAAACGGGTGTTCTGCTTGCGCAGGATGTCCAGCATCTTGTCCAGGTCGGCATCCGACACGTCAGCGCTCAGGCGCTCGACGGCGATGGATTCGAAACCGGCAACCGTGAACTCCGGGAACACTTCGAAAGTAGCGACGAATTCCAGGTCCTTGCCTTTTTCCAGCACTTTAGGCTCGACGGACGGCGCGCCGGCCGGGTTCAGCTTCTGCTCGACGACCGCTTCGTAGAACGAAGACTGGATCACGTCGCCCACGGCTTCCTGACGCGCATCAGCTTCGTAACGCTGACGGATCACGCTCATTGGCACTTTGCCTGGGCGGAAACCTGGGATTTTGGCCTTTTGGGCAGTCTGCTGCAGACGCTTGTTGACCTGAGTCTCGATGCGCTCAGCCGGCACGGTGATGCTCATGCGGCGCTCAAGAGCAGAAGTATTTTCAACAGAAACTTGCATGGATATTCCTCGTTGCACAGACGTTGGCCGGGCGTTTCCGACCCCAGAATCAAGGGCATGCATTCTAGTAGGTCAAACTCAAGAAGTCACCCTACTGAAAACGCGCTGGAAACAGGCGCCGGATTTAGGACGGGACAAACGGTCATGCCCCGCCCGGATTGCAAATACAGTCGATTCAGTCCAGGGCTCTGCGCCAACGCTTCTATATATAGAAGCGGCGTGTCCGATCGCGCAGCGTCCCGCCCCACAAGGAGACCGACGGGCATGCTACGCATCATCACGAAACATATTCGCGACAACCCGTCCGCTGCGCTCAACCGCAAAAAAACAGCGCCGACGCCAGACACAGAACCACCGAAAACAAAAACGGCGCAGCCCTTTTCAGGTACTGCGCCGTTTTCTGCTATTTAAATAGCGACTTGTATGGTGCGGACGGAGAGACTCGAACTCTCACACCTTGCGGCGCTGGAACCTAAATCCAGTGTGTCTACCAATTCCACCACATCCGCGTATCAAGCTTTTAAAGCAAAGGCGCCAGATTGTTAGATCTGGCGCCTTTCTAGAATATGGGGTGGACGATGGGGATCGAACCCACGACAACGGGAGTCACAATCCCGTGCTCTACCAACTGAGCTACGCCCACCATATTGCCTTGTTGCCTTACTTGTGCCAAAGCTGCCTAATTGGCGCACCCGGCAGGACTCGAACCTGCGACCATCCGCTTAGAAGGCGGATGCTCTATCCAGCTGAGCTACGGGCGCCTTTTTAATCTGTATTCTTGGACGATTACAAACTAAGTGCTTTCAGTTTTGCCGAGTTGAAACAACCAACTCCGCTCAACCTTCTTAACCAGTGCTAGGCTGTGCCCGACAAGTGCGACGAATGTTATAGACGGCCTGATAGGTCGTCAACTCTTTTTTAAAAAAAATTCATTTAATTAAAGGGGTTAGGGGAATTTGCAGACCAAGCGCCTTTGCCCTCACGCCCCGGCGTGCGAGAATGCGCTCTCTTTTTTTCCCCTCTCGATGGTTAACCACGCGCAATGACTGCACAACTTATCGACGGCAAATCGATCGCCGCCAGCCTGCGCCAGCAGATCGCCCAACGAGTCACCGAGCGCCGCCAGCAAGGCCTGCGCACGCCCGGCCTTGCGGTGATCCTGGTCGGCAGCGATCCTGCCTCTCAGGTTTATGTCTCGCACAAGCGTAAAGACTGTGAAGAGGTCGGCTTCCTTTCCCAGGCCTACGACCTGCCTTCCGAAACCACCCAGCAAGCGTTGGCCGATCTGATCGATCGCCTGAACGACGATCCGAACATCGACGGTGTTCTGCTCCAGTTGCCGCTGCCTGAACACCTCGACGCCTCCAAGCTGCTGGAGCGTATCCGTCCAGACAAAGACGTCGACGGCTTCCATCCTTATAACGTCGGCCGCCTGGCCCAGCGTATCCCACTGCTTCGCCCCTGCACCCCCAAGGGCATCATGACCTTGCTGGAAAGCACTGGCGTGGACCTGTATGGCCTTGATGCCGTGGTGGTGGGTGCGTCCAACATCGTTGGTCGCCCGATGGCCATGGAGTTGCTGCTGGCCGGCTGCACCGTGACCGTGACCCATCGCTTCACCAAGGACCTGGCCGGCCATGTCGGCCGTGCCGACCTGGTGGTAGTGGCCGCCGGCAAACCCGGCCTGGTCAGGGGTGAGTGGATCAAGGAGGGCGCCATCGTCATCGACGTGGGCATCAATCGCCAGGACGACGGCAAGCTGGTGGGCGACGTGGTCTACGAGACCGCCCTGCCCCGCGCTGGCTGGATCACCCCGGTACCCGGCGGCGTCGGCCCGATGACCCGCGCCTGCTTGCTGGAAAACACCTTGTACGCGGCTGAAACGCTGCATAGCTGACATATCGCTTCAATCCAGCCATAAACCCTGTGGGAGCGAGCCTGCTCGCGATAGCTTGGGATCAGCCAATATCAATGCTGGCTGAAACTCCGCTATCGCGAGCAGGCTCGCTCCCACAAGCGTTTTTGTCGCCTGATCCTTATCGACAGGCGTTGGCCTGTGCCGCGATTCCCTCGATCGCGCAAATTACGAATTTTTCAAATTCGATTCGTCAGAATCCCCTCCATTAAACTTTATTTATTCACAACCCCCGGCGGTACAGGCATATAGCGCTGCTGTCGCCCATACTCCTAGAATGCGACGTTTTTTTTTAAAAGTCGTTGCTCAACGGCACCTTCAACTCCATCGAGTCTACTCGCGTGAAAATCCGTCTTTCGATCATCAGCCTGTTCATCGCTCTCACAGGCCCCTTTATCACGCAAAACGTCGTTGCACAGGAAACTATCGCGGCCCCACGGGACACGGCCAAGCTGCAAGTTGCCTCGGGCAGTGCAATGTTGTTGGACCTGCAGACGGATAAGGTCGTCTATTCGAGCAACCCGGACGTGGTGGTACCGATCGCTTCGGTGACCAAGTTGATGACTGGCCTGATCGTGCTGGATGCCAAGCAGAACCTGGATGAATACATTTCCATCACCATCGCCAACACCCCAGAGATGAAGGGCGTGTTTTCCCGGGTCAAGCTCAACAGCGAACTGTCACGCCGGGACGTGCTGCTGATCGCCCTGATGTCCTCGGAAAACCGCGCCGCCGCCAGCCTCGCCCACCACTATCCGGGCGGCTATGCGGCGTTCATCGCCGCCATGAACGCCAAGGCCAAGGCGTTGGGCATGACCAGCACGCATTACGTCGAGCCGACGGGCCTGTCGATCCACAACGTCTCCACTGCCAGGGACCTGACCAAGTTGCTGATCGCCGCCCGCAAGTACCCGCTGCTGAGCGAATTGAGTACAACCAAGGAAAAGACCGTTACCTTCCGCAAACCGGTGTATAGCCTGGGGTTTCGCAATACCGATCACTTGGTTCACAAGGCCAACTGGGATATCCAGTTGACCAAGACCGGCTTTACCAACCAGGCCGGCCACTGCCTGGTGCTGGTGACGAAGATGGGCAATCGCCCGATGGCGCTGGTGATCCTCGATGCGTTCGGCAAGTACACGCACTTCGCCGACGCCAGCCGGATTCGTAGCTGGGTGGAAACCGGAAAAAGCTCCGCCGTGCCGGCGGTGGCCCTGCAATACAAGGCCGCCAAGAATCTCAAGAGCCGCCAGAGTGGGGTGGTGGAAGCCTCCAAGTAATCCACGAATCAAAAAGCTCCGACTCGTAACGGGGCGCCCGAGATCAACGTCCATCGCGAGGCGGCCTGATAGCCGACCTGGCTCTTGATGGGATCGCGTTTCTTCTGTGGGAGCGGGCTTGCTCGCGAAAGCGGTGTGTCAGTTGACGGTGATGTTGTTGGGCCGGCCTCTTCGCGAGCAAGCCCGCTCCCACAGTGAATCTTGGGTGCTCATGAGTCTCGTGTTCACCGCAGGCCCATTGTGGGAGCGAGCCTGCTCGCGAAAGCGGTGCGCCAGTTGCGAGGATGCTGGATGTGCCGGCCTCTTCGCGAGCAGGCTCGCTCCCACAAGGAATCTTGGGTGCTCATGAGTCTTGTGTTCACCGCAGGCCCATCGTGGGAGCGAGCTTGCTCGCGATGGCGGTGGTTCAGCTAATAGCCGAAGTGAGGGCACACCGAGCCTAGGCGAGGTGCCGAGTGGTGGGGCAAAGCGCTTTTGGTTACTTTTGGCTGGTCCGGCTCCCGGCTCTTCCAAAAGTGAGCCGCCGTAAGGGCGGAACCCTAAGCCGCCGTTACCGCAGCAATGGATATACACACCAAACCAAGCCGCTCAGAACAGATAACGCCTAGGCCTTCAAGTCACCCAGCGGATCATAAGGCTCAGGCTTTCGCTCATCCTTCTTATCCAGCGGCGCCTTGGCCGGCCCGACCGGATCGACCTGGGGATCCTCAAGGTCCGGCGAGTCCGGATCGAATCCCAAATCATCACCACTGGAATGCTCGGATGAATGTGGCCCCGTAGGTGTTTTCGACTGTGCCATGCGTGCCTCCTCCTATCACGGTCGGAAAAATGCCCAACCCTGACGATAAGAGCCTCAGCCCTGCCAGGTCGTGCCCGGCAAGTGACGAACGGAATGAACGATCAATGCGCGGCACCGAGAGCCTTGGTGGCACGCGCCGCTGCTTGCTCCTGCCCTGCCCCGGCCAGATCGGCCGCCGCTTTCAGCCAACGCTGTGAGTCGACATTGGCCGGAAGCTGCGTAGGCCGCTGAACCAGCACCGCCCAGCCGCCCGCGCTCTGGAAGGCCGATTCGAAAGCACTGAAACTCATCAACTGCCGGCGATTCATACCTGCGCGCAATAACACCGTCTGTTTCTGGCGGTTGTAGCCGGCGAGAATCCCATACCGAGGCTCGGCCCAAAACGCCGAACCATCGACATAGCGCACCAGCACTGGATACCCCGCCGCGACCTGCTCCAACAGCGCGGGCAGCTTGGCGTCGAGGGGATACACCAACAACCCGTATTCGCGCGCCAAGTTTTGCATATTCTGCTGCAAACCGGCTTCGCCACCCGGCAGGTGCAACGGTTTCTCCAGCAGCCCCGGCGTGATCACCGTACCTTGCAACGTCAGCAGGGCAGCGAGGGACTGCGGCGCGCCCTGGTGCATTTCGCCACGATAGAACGGCACGCTGTTGAGTTCCACCCGTTCGGGCAGGCGCTGGATCTGCGGCGATACGCTGCCCGCGCAGCCCGCCAGGGCGACGAGGCAGGACACCGCCAGTACCAGTGATCGAAACGATGGAATGACTGGCGACATGATGACTCTCTTGTTCAGGTGCCCGGCATCCGGGCCAGGCTTGGGTCGACGATCATAAGGTGCGCACCGCGCCGGGTATAGCCATAACAATCGTTTTAAAAGGGCGATAGAACGAACCGATCCGTCCCCAGTGCCATACATCGACAAGCTGCAACACTTGAGCGACTAGACTGTCCATTGTACTGGGTGCGTTATCCCGAACCGGGGTTAGAAGGAGGCACGAATGAGCCTGACGACGACAATCCTGATGCTGATATTCGGCTGGCTGAGCGTAGCCACGGCCATGCTGTGGGGGGTGCTTCGAATCGCTCGACGCCACCATCACGCACCACCTGCGCCATCGGCAAAAGCCGCCAAACCTGCCCGGCACCACGCCGCCGCGCACTGACCTCTGACGCTCAAACCCATCGTTCTCAAGTCCAAAAAAAAGCCACCCGGGCCTGGACCCGGGTGGCTTCTGTCTACTGCCTGGAATCAGGCGTTGTCGGGCAATGCCTTTTCCTTGGCCCTGCGGGACAGCATATTCAACACTTCGATCGCCGCCGAGAACGCCATGGCCGCATAGATATAGCCTTTCGGTACATGGGCGCCGAAACCTTCAGCGATCAGCGTCATGCCGATCATGATCAGGAAGCCCAGGGCCAGCATGACGACCGTCGGGTTGTCATTGATGAACTTGGCGAGCGGTTCGGCCGCCAGCAGCATCACCAGCACCGATACGACGACGGCGATGATCATGATCGGCAAATGCTCGGTCATGCCCACGGCGGTGATGATGCTGTCGATGGAGAACACCAAGTCCAACATCAGGATCTGACCGATGGCTGCGGCAAAGCCCAGGGTGACGCCGGACGTGGCCGACTTGGGGTCATCCGGCGCCGGGTCCATGCTGTGGTGGATTTCAGTGGTCGCTTTCCACAGCAGGAACAGGCCGCCGGCAATCAGGATCATGTCCTTCCAGGAAAACGCCTGGCCGAGGATTTCGATGACCGGTTCGGTCAACTGCACAATGAACGCAATGGTGCTCAACAAGCCCAGGCGCAGGATCAGCGCCATGCCAATACCGATCCGCCGCGCCTTGGCACGATGCTGTTCGGGCAGCTTGTTGGTCAGAATCGAAATGAAGATCAGGTTATCGATGCCAAGCACGATTTCCATCACGACCAGAGTCGCCAGGGCGATCCACGCGGTGGGGCTGGCGGCGAGCTGTAAAAGATAATCCATGGGTCAGTCCTGACTGATGTGACGCGTTTAGATGGTTTTGGTAGGGGTTTGTGTTTCGTCAGCTTCGTCCGCCGGCTCTTTCTTCGGGCTGATCAAGCCGCCGGTGGCTTCGCTGATCGCCTGTTCGGCGGCCTTATGGGTATCGTCGATGGCCTGCTTGGCGGTTTCCGCAGCCTGCCCCATTAACTGTTGGGCACTTTTTTCCGCCTGTTCACAGCCAGCCAGTGTCGTTGCCGACATCACCAACAGGGCTGCAAGCGCCAGGGATTTATAGGTCATGGAATAAATGCCTCTTGAAGAATAGAAGGAGCTCGAAAGTGGCCCACCAATGGCCAGGCATTCTAGAGAGACGAATACTTCAGGAAAATTCGTATTTTCAGCGGTTATACTTCGGTTTTTACGAAGCAATGTGATCCCATGCTCAATTATCGACAGTTGCATTACTTCTGGGTCGTGGCGAAAACCGGCAGCATCGTGCGGGCGTGCGAGCAGTTGAACCTGACCCCACAGACCATCAGCGGGCAGATTTCCCTGTTCGAGCAAACCTATAACATCAAATTATTTCGTCGTGTCGGGCGGCAGTTGGAACTGACCGAAGCCGGCCGCCAGACCTTGCCCTACGCCGAGCACATGTTCCAGCTGGGCGGTGAGCTGGAACTGATGCTGAGGGCCCAGCCCAACGAGCAGCAAACCCTGTTCCGGGTCGGGGTGGCGGATGTGGTGCCCAAATCCATCGTCTATCGACTCTTGGCGCCAACCATGGAATTGAGTGAGCCGCTGCGCATCACCTGTCGCGAGGACAAGCTCGAACGGCTGCTGGCGGACCTGGCGATCCAGCGCCTAGACCTGGTGATTTCCGACAGCCCCATGCCGACCCACCTGGACATCAAGGGCTACAGCCAGAAACTGGGGGAATGCGGGATCAGTTTTTTCGCCACTGCCGCGCTGGCCGAACGCTACGGGCAGGATTTCCCCCATGGCCTACATGACGCTCCGCTGCTGATTCCCGGGCCGGAAACCGTGGTGCGCAGCCGCTTGCAACGCTGGTTCGCCGAGCAACAGATCCAACCGCGTATCGTTGGCGAATTCGATGACAGCGCCTTGATGCAGGCCTTTGGTCAATCAGGCAGTGGGATTTTCATAGGCCCGAGCGTGATCGCCGAAGAGGTCAAGCGTCAGTACGGCGTAGAAGTGATCGGTCAGACCGATGCGGTGAGCGAATCCTTCTACGCCATTTCCGTGGAACGCAAGGTCAGCCATCCTGGCATCGTTGCGATTGCCGAAGGCGCCCGTCGCGAGTTGTTCAGCGCTTAGTTATCCAGGCAAGTCGCGCGGGGCTTGAAAGTCATCAGGAGCAACGCCAGCAGAATCGAGACGAAGATGAACCCGGCCGCCGCGAACCCGACACTGCCCAGGCCCAGGGTATCGATGACCCGGCCACCGATCATCGCCCCCAGGCCAATCCCCAGGTTGGCCCCGGCGATGTTCAACGAGGCGGCAAACGCCGGGGCTTGCGGGGCCGCCTTCATCAGCCGCACATGGCTGACCAGGAACAACGCGGCCTGGGTCACGCCCCAGATGCCCATCGCCGCCGCCAGCGCGAGGGGTGAATGAATGCTTGGGACCAACGCCACCATGCCGCCGATCAGGAACAGGCAGAACACCATCGATGCAATCAGCGGATGGCGGTCCACCGCACGGCCGCCCAAGGAGTTGCCCAACAGCCCGACGGCGCCGAAGCCCATCAGGCACCAGCCCACCAGGGTGCCATCGAAGCCGGCCAGACGCTCGAGGATATCCGCCAGATAGGTGTAGGCGGTGAACATGCCGCTGAACACCAGGATCGACAACAGCACGTGCCCTTGCATCAACGGGCTGCGCAGGATCTTCAATTGCGAACGGAAGCTCACCTGATGCTGGTGCAGGTTGGTTTTCGGCAAATAAATAAACAGCAACAAGGCCTTGGCGAAGGCAATGACCGCCAGGATCGCGAACGCACTGCGCCAGCCAAATGCATCGGCGATCAACGTGCCGACTGGAATGCCGAACACGGTGGCACAGACGATGCCGAAGCCGATCCGGGCGATGGCCCGCCCGGCCAGTTGCGGCCCGACAATGTCCACCGCCGTTTCACTGGCCAGGGCCCAGAACACCGGCAGGCCCAAGGCCGGAATCAACCGAGCAACGGCCATCACCCAGATGTTAGGGGCATAGGTGGCCAGCAGGTTGGCCAGGCCGAACATCACCAGCACGCTGATAAACAGCTTGCGCCGCTCGAAGCGGGCGAACCAGGCCGTGAGGAACGGCCCGAACGCCGCCACCGTAAACGCGAACAACGTCACCAGCAGCCCAGCCTGGGGAATGCTGACGTGCAGGTCGCGGGCGATGGAGGGTAACAGGCCGACGATGACGAATTCCGTGGTCAGCACGGTGAAACCGGCGGCCGACAGCAGGAAAATGGGTAACAACATGCAGAACTCCAGCGAAACGACGACACCAGCGGTTAGCCGAAAGGCCCGCTGGCGGAAAGAAGGTGAGAACGGCAAAGCCTAACAGAATGCACGCGTCTTACAAACGCACCTCATGGCCCGGATAAGGGTGACGGACTGTCACAGGTCCGTCAGATTTATTACCGGCTGTGCTAAAGTCCGCGGCCTGCAAACGCCGTACTTTCTCTCGGTCCGCTCATGTGGCCTGCCCGCTTGTTGCCCTGAACCGTCGACCGTTGAACACAATAAAATCAGAGATGCCGCTATGACAGCTTCGTCCGTTACCCCTTTGCAACGCCTTAAACGCACCAGCCTGGTGACGCAAATCATCATTGGCCTGATCGCCGGTATTGTCCTGGCATGGCTGGCGCCCGACGTGGCCAAGTCCAGCGCCTTCATCGGCAACGTCTTCGTCTCCGCGCTCAAGGCCGTGGCGCCGATCCTGGTGTTCGTGCTGGTCATGGCGTCGATCGCCAACCACAAGCACGGCCAGGAAACCCATATCCGCCCCATCTTGTTCCTCTACCTGCTGGGCACCTTCGCCGCGGCGGTGGTCGCGGTGGTTGCCAGTATGTTGTTTCCGTCCAGCCTGGTGCTGACCACCCATGACGTTGCCGTCACCGCACCCGGCGGCATCAGCGAGGTGCTGCAAAGCCTGTTGCTGAGCGTGGTGGATAACCCGGTCCGGGCACTGATGAACGGTAACTTCATCGGCATCCTGGCTTGGGCCATCGGCATGGGCATCGCCATTCGTCATGCTGGCCAGACCACGCGCACCGTGCTCGAAGACCTGTCCAACGGCGTGACCGTGATCGTGCGCCTGGTGATCCGCTTCGCCCCACTGGGGATCTTCGGCCTGGTGGCCTCGACCCTGGCCACGTCCGGCTTCGGCGCCCTGCTCGGCTACCTGCACCTGCTGACCGTGCTGATCGGTTGCATGCTGTTCGTGGCGTTGGTGGTCAACCCACTCATCGTATTCTGGAAACTGCGTCGCAACCCTTATCCACTGGTGTTCACCTGCCTGCGCGAGAGTGGCATCACAGCCTTTTTTACCCGCAGCTCGGCGGCGAATATCCCGGTGAACCTGGAACTGAGCAAACGCCTGGGTCTGCACGAAGATACTTATTCGGTGTCGATCCCACTGGGCGCGACCATCAACATGGCCGGCGCAGCCATCACCATCACCGTACTGGCCCTCGCGGCCGTGCATACCTTGGGTATTGCGGTTGACCTGCCAACGGCCGTGCTGCTGAGCGTTGTCGCTGCCATTTGCGCCTGCGGTGCGTCCGGGGTCGCCGGCGGTTCGCTGTTGCTGATTCCCCTGGCGTGCAGCCTGTTTGGCATTCCCAGTGAAATCGCCATGCAAGTGGTCGCTGTGGGTTTCATCATCGGTGTCCTGCAAGACTCGGCGGAGACAGCGTTGAACTCGTCGACGGATGTGCTGTTCACGGCAGCGGCGTGCCTGGGTGAGGAAGCGAAGCTGGCGCGTACGGCGTAATCAGGAAGGAACTGAATCTTGCGGTGTCGGTGCTGCCCTCATCGCGAGCAGGCTCGCTCCCACAGTGGATCTGTGTCAGCCGCAAAACCTTGTGGGAGCGAGCCTGCTCGCGATAGCGCCAGATCGCTCACCGCCAATTAGCATGCTTAACCACCTAGACTGCAGCCACAAAAAAGCCCGGGAACGGCCCAAACCGTCCCGGGCTTTTTCTTGCCTGAGGGTTTAGAACGCGCCCATGTAGTCGCGCTTGCCCACTTCCACGCCATTGTGACGCAGCAAGGCATAGGTGGTAGTGACGTGGAAGAAGAACTGCGGCAGGCCGTAGGTCAGCAGGTAGTTCTGGCCGCTGAAGCGCTTCTCCTTCGGTGTCCCCGGTCGGGTGACGATTTCGATGCCTTCCTTGCCATCGATCTGCGCAGGGCTGATGCCATCGATAAAGGCCAATACCTTGGCGATCAGGGCTTGCAACTCGGCGAAAGTGGTCTCGCTGTCGTCATACTTCGGCACCTCGACCTCAGCCAGGCGCGCGGACACACCCTTGGCGAAATCCACCGCGATCTGCACCTGGCGCACCAGCGGGAACATGTCCGGGTACAGGCGGGCTTGCAGGAAAGCGTTCGGGTCGATGTTCTTCGCGGTGGCGTGGGCTTCGGCCTTGTTCAGAACGTCGCTCAACGCATTGAGCATCTGCTTGAAAACCGGGACGGAAGCGGCGTACAGGGAAATAGTCATGGCAATCTCATGCAGGTGGCAGGAAAGAATGAATCAAACGGCAGCGATTATAGCCACGGCGGGTTGCACGGCTTGTCTTTTATTGCGCAAGGATTAGGCTAGGCGGCTTCCACAGCATAGGGAACGCGCGATGAGCATCGAAGAACAACAGCAGGCTGAAGAACCACGGCTCAATAGCACGGAAATCCGCATCCTCGGCGCGCTGGTCGAGAAACAGGCCACCAACCCCGAGACCTACCCGCTGACCCTCAACGCCCTGGTACTGGCCTGCAACCAGAAAACCAGCCGCGAGCCGGTGATGAACCTCAATCCCGGCCAGGTCGGCCAGAGCCTGCGGGCGCTGGAAGGTCGCGGCTTTACCAAGCTGGTGATGGGCAGCCGCGCCGACCGCTGGGAACATCGGGTCGACAAAGCCCTGGAGCTGGTGCCGGCCCAAGTGGTCCTGATGGGCCTGCTGTTCTTGCGAGGCCCGCAAACGGTCAATGAGTTGCTGACCCGCAGCGGACGGATGCACGACTTCGAAGACACCGAGCAAGTGGTGCACCAGCTCGAACGCCTGATCGCCCGGGGGCTGGCGCTGCTCGTGCCACGCCAGGCCGGCCAGCGCGAGGACCGCTATGTGCACGCCATGGGCGATCCGGCGGACATCGAAGCGATTCTCGCCGCCCGCCAGCACCCGGTGGAGCGTGGCGCGGGCGGCGGTGTCTCGCTGGAGCGCATCGAAGAGCTCGAAGCGCGGATCGCCGCACTGGAAGAACGCCTGGCAAGACTGGAGTAACTTACTGGAATTCCGGCAGGAGCTGTGTAGGAGCTGTCGAGTGCAACGAGGCTGCGATCTTGCGGCAGACAATTGAGTCAAAAGCGGAAGATCAAAATCAAAAGATCGCAGCCTTTGGCAGCTCCTACGCGGACCGGGCGAAAGCGACGGCTTGTTCGAATTGCTCCAGGTTGGGCCGCACGCCGGTGTACAGCACGAACTGCTCCAGGGCCTGGATCGCAATGACTTCCAGCCCGGTGATGACCCGTTTGCCTTCGGCCCGGGCGCGCACGATCAGTGGCGTTTCCGACGGGATCGCCACCACGTCGAACACGGTCTCGGCCGCGGCGATGGTCTCGGGCTCGAACGCCAATTGGTCGGCTTCCGGGCCGCCGGTCATGCCGATCGGCGTGACGTTGATCAGCATCTGCGGCCGTCGCGCACCCAGTTCAGCTTGCCATTCATACCCCAGGGATTCGGCCAAGGCTCGCCCTGCACTTTCATTGCGGGCGACGATCAGCCCGTTTCTGTAGCCACCATCGCGCAAGGCACTGGCCACCGCCTTGGCCATGCCACCGCTGCCGCGCAGGGCAAAGGTCGAGTCCTTGGGCACGGCGTGGCTTTGCAACAACTGGGCAATGGCAATGTAATCGGTGTTGTAGGCCTTCAGATGGCCGTTGGTATTGACGATGGTGTTGATCGATTGGATCGCGGCGGCAGAAGGATCCAACTCGTCAACCAGCGCAATGCAGGCTTCCTTGAACGGCATCGACACACCGCAGCCACGAATGCCCAAGGCACGGATACCGCCCACCGCCCCAGGCAGGTCCTGGCTGCTGAACGCCTTGTAATAGAAATTCAGGCCCAGTTGTTCATACAAATGGTTATGAAAGCGCAGGCCAAAGTTTCCGGGACGCCCCGAGAGCGACATGCACAGTTGGGTGTCTTTGTTGGGATTGATCTGCATGCGTGTCTCCTTGCATTCACTTTCGGACAAACGGAACACCGCCCCGAAAGGTCTGTTCGATGATGATACCGCCAGGCCCGACCCGATCCAGGGCCACTGGATGACGCGGCGCGGTAAAGAAAAGCGCTACAGACCTTACACAATATTTACCCAACGGCGGCGCAAATCCTGAGAAAATCGCTGTCATAGCAGTATCCCCGCGACCCTCATCGGGTCTGTTGCAGACCACAGGCGCCGGGGCCGAAACGAGGAACAGCCATGAATCGTAGACTTCCCATCATCGCCCTGCTCATGGGGGCACTCGCGGTCACCGGCCAGGCATCCGCCCACGGTCGTGGTGGTTGGGAGGGGCCCGCCGTGTTTGGTGCCATCGTCGGTTCGGCCATTGTCGGCTCGGCCATCATCAACCGAGATCGTCCGGTGTATGTGCAGCAGCCGGTCTACGTCCAGCCACAACCGGTCTACTACCAGGCACCACCGCCGGTCTATTACCAGCCGCAACCGGTGTATGTAGAGCGACCGATCTACTATCGCCCGGCACCGGTGTATTACGGGCCACCACGGGGGTACTACTATGGCCCACCCCGGGGTCATTACGGCCGCTGGTAACCCGCTTTCCGGTTTGGCACAAAAAAAGCCTGTGATTATTGATCACAGGCTTTTTCATATTCGCTGATTAACCGTGTATGTGTCAGACGTGCTCGCTGCTTTTCAGTCGGCTCGGCCCATGCTCCGCCAGTTCGTGAACAGGCTCCGCTACCACGGGAATTTCGTTGCCGTCACAATCATGCAGCTTGCCGTCGCTGAAATAATCGCCTTCGCGCAGCGCCGCCAAGTCCTGGTAGCGCAACACCCGCTCGGTGCCGGCGGCGAAGACTGACTGTTGGTCGGAATTGCCCGTGGTGAAGTGGTTGAACGCCAGGTTCAGCATGATCGCCATGATCGCCGAGGAACTGATGCCTGAATGGAAAATGGTCGCGAACCAGCTCGGGAAATGATCGTAGAAGTTCGGTGCGGCGATGGGAATCATGCCGAAGCCGATAGAAGTGGCGACGATGATCAGGTTGACGTTGTTGCGGTAGTCGACTTTCGACAGCGTGCGGATGCCACTGGCAGCCACCGTGCCGAACAACACGATACCGGCACCGCCCAGTACCGAGGTCGGCACCGCGGCGATCACTCGGCCCATGAACGGCAGCAGGCCGAGTACCACCAGGAACACCCCGCCGGTTGCCACCACGAAACGACTCTTGATCCCGGTGACCGCCACCAGTCCGACGTTCTGGGCGAAGGCACTCTGGGTGAAGGAACCGAAGATCGGCGCGATCATGCTCGACAGCATGTCGGCCCGCAGACCGTTGCCCAGGCGCCTCGAATCGACCTTGGTGTCGATGATCTCGCCCACCGCCAGGATGTCGGCGGAGGTTTCCACCAAGGTCACCATGATCACAATGCACATCGACAGGATCGCGGCAATATGGAAAGTCGGCATGCCGAAATGGAACGGTGTCGGAAAACCGAACATCGGGCCTTGGCTGACCGACGAAAAGTCCGCCATGCCGAGGAACACCGCGATGACCGTACCGATGACCATCGCCAACAGAATCGACAGCCGCGAGATGGTTGCGCTGCCCATCTTGCTCAGCAGCAGTACCAGCACCAGGGTCACCGCGGCCAGGCCAATGTTGGCCATGCTGCCGAAATCGGCGGCGTGACTGTTACCGCCCATCGCCCAACGTGCCGCCACCGGCATCAGGGTCAGGCCGATGGTGGTGATCACGATGCCGGTGACCAGGGGTGGGAAGAACCGGGTGATGCGGGAAAACACTGGAGTGATCAACAAACCAATCAGGGACGCTGCGATCACCGCGCCGAGGATGGCTTGAAAGCCCCCCTCCCCGCCACTGCCGACAATCGCCACCATGGTCGCGACGCCCGAAAACGATACGCCCTGCACCAAGGGCAACTGGCAGCCAAAAAACGGCAGGCCGAGGGTTTGCAGCAATGTGGCCAGGCCTCCCGCGAACAACGACGCGGCAATCAACAGACCGATGTCCGCCGGCGAAAGCCCGGCCGCCTGGCCGATGATCAACGGCACGGCGACGATGCCACCGTACATGGTCAACACATGTTGCAGGCCGTAAGCCATATTCGCGCCGACGCCGAGGTTTTCGTCCTCGGGCCGTGGGAGTGAAACATGGGGCGTTTTCATGGTTCGGGGATTCCCTGTTTTTTGTTATGGGCACACTGTATTCAAAACTTAGGACAAATGTCCATAGAGTTGTATACAACTTGTTGTCTACCCATCAGGAACAGCGCCCCGACCCAGCACCTTTTATGACTGCAGCAACCCCACGACCGCGGGCCGCAACAGCTCGCGTGGCGGTACGCGCAGGCTGAATTCCTGCACCAGCAAATCGATCAACTCATCGGCATCGATGATGACGCGCCGCTCACTCTCCTGCCCTATCCGGTGTACGGCATAGCTGTTGCCATTGAGGGTCTTGCGCAATCCGTCACCGGTGCGGGCCACCATCAACCGGCCCATGAACGGCGACTCAGGGTGATTGCAGACGTACCAATTGCCGACGGTGTAGTCGATGTCTTCCTGGCGTTGCAGGTCGAACAGGTACATCGGCCGCCATTCGTCCGCGACGTTGGCACGCAACAGGTAACCGTCCGCGTGGGTGTCGATACGGTACGGCTCATGAGGCGTGATCTGAACATCACGGCTATCCAGCAGCAGCGGCGCGGTGGGCACCATGCCGCCAAAGCCGACGTCGGTGATGTAGCGCATGCCGTCGATCGTCACCAGGCTTAGCCGATGGGTTCGGGCGGTCCAGGCACCCTCTGGCGCATTCATCACCACGCGCCCGGTGATGCCGCGGGCGTCGAAACCCAGCGCCTGCAACAGCGCCAGGAATAGCTGATTGAGTTCATAGCAATAGCCGCCACGCCCGTCTTCGAAAACCTTGCGCTCGACCGATTCAAGGTCGATGGGCACGGGGTGACGCAGCAGCGTCGACAAGGTCTCAAAGGGGAATTCGGCAGTATGGCGCCATTGCAGCTGACGCAAGGTGTCGAGGGTCGGCGCCGGTGGTGCGTCGAAACCCAGGCGCCGCAGATAGCGGGCCGTATCGCTCAGTTGGGGATGACTCATGAGGGTGTCCTTTTCCGGGGCGGCGCAGCGCTCATAGGCGCACTGCTATTGGGCGCCAGGTATAAGGCATTCCCCTCACGGAGACAACAATCGCCCCCCGGTCAGCGCCGTTTACGCGAAGCCAGCCGGATCCAGGTGGGCGCATGGTCGCTGGGGTGGGGCTGGTTCCTGACCCAGGCGTCCACGCCAGCCTCGCTCAGGTAAGCGCTGGCGACCGGGTTGAGCAACAGGTGATCGATGCGCAGTCCGGAGTTCTTTTGCCAGTGTTGGCGAAAATAATCCCAGAAGGTGTAGATCCGCTCCTCCGGATACAGGTGGCGCAGCGAATCAGTCCAGCCCTGGTCCAACAACCGCTGGTAGCATTCCCGGCTTTCGGGTTGCAACAGCGCATCCTTGAGCCAGGAGCGCGGGTTGTAGATATCCATGTCGGTGGGCACCACATTGTAGTCACCGGCCAGCACCACGGGATGATCACTGGCCTGCAACCCTTGGGCGTAGTCGATCAGCCGTTCGAACCAGGCCAGCTTGTAGTCGAACTTGGGACCCGGCTGCGGATTGCCGTTGGGCAAGTAAAGGCACCCTACCAGCACGCCATGCACCGCCGCCTCCAGATAGCGACTGTGGCTGTCGTCGTCCCCGCCGGGCAAGCCTCGGCGGCTCTCCAATGGCTGCGCATCACGGGCCAGGATCGCGACACCGTTCCACGACGCCTGCCCGTGCCAGATCGCCCCATACCCCACCGACTCCAGCTCCGCCGCCGGGAAATCCTTGTCCCCCGCCTTGAGTTCCTGCAAACAGGCAATGTCCGGTTTCTCCCGCTCCAGCCATTCCATCAGGTTGGGCAGCCGGGCCCGGATGCCATTGATGTTGAAGGTCGCGATCCGCAGGTTTTTCATAGGGCCAACACTCGAAATGCCACGTTACTGGCTGTGACCGTCAACCCGTCGCGGTGGTTGCAACGGGTCTTCAAGAGCCGGTTTTCGGTAAGGGCCGGCCGTTCTCCAGCAACTGCGCAAAAGCCTGTTTGTCGATCGGCCGGCTGAGGAAATAGCCTTGTACCTCGTGGCATTGGTCAGTGCCCAATGAGCCGAGCTGGGCCAGGGTTTCCACGCCTTCGGCAGTGACCGTCAGCCCCATGGCCTTGCCCAGGTTGATGATCGCCTGCACCACGGCGCGGTCGTTGCTACTGTTGCTCATGGAGGCGATGAAGCGCTTGTCGATCTTGATGCCGTCGAATGGATAGGTGCGCAGGTAACCCAGGGACGAATAACCGGTACCGAAGTCATCCATGTTCAAGCGCACGCCCAGCTCCTTCAGGGCGTTCATGACCTGCAGGGCGCCGTCGACGTCGTTGAGCATCACGTTTTCGGTGATCTCGAGCTCCAGGCGACTCGCCGGGAAACGGGTTTCGATCAACACCTGTCGCACATCCTCCACCACGTCGCTGCGCTCGAACTGCGCTGGTGACAGATTGACCGAAACCATCAATTCCCCCGGCCAGGTCAGCGCGGTTTCGCAGGCCTCACGCAACACCCAACGGGAAAGCGGGACAATCAGGTCGGTTTGCTCGGCCAACGGAATAAAGGCATCGGGGCCCAACAAGCCTTGCGTCGGATGCTGCCAGCGAACCAACGCCTCGACCGCCACGATATCCTTGCCATCAACGGTATAGCGCGGCTGGAAATGCAGGACGAATTCATTTTTCTTCACGGCCTGGCGCAGGTCGCTTTCCAGTTGGCGACGGTGCTGGATCTGATCGTTCATTTGCGAGGCGAAATAGCACCAGGTTCTCTTGCCTTCGGACTTGGCCTGGTACAAGGCAATGTCGGCGCAGCGGATCAGCTCACCGGGCACATAACCCTGACGGCGACTGACCGCAATGCCGATGCTGGCACCGATGTGCAGCGAATGGGTTTCGTAGAGGATCGGCTGTTGCAGGCTGTCGATCAGCCGCTCACAGAATCGATCGATCTCCGTGGTGTGCTCCATGCCGTTGAGCACCACCACGAACTCGTCGCCCCCCAACCGCGCCACCAGGTCTTGCTCGCGGGTGCTGCCGCGCAGCCGCTGAGCCACCTCCAGTAACACCGCGTCGCCGGCCGGGTGGCCAAGGGAATCGTTGATCGGTTTGAAGTTGTCCAAGTCCACCATCAACACTGTCAGGGGGGCGGCATGCTCCTTGGCCACCAGCGCGTCATCCAGGTACCGCGCCAGCTTGTTGCGGTTCGGCAAACCGGTCAGCGCATCGTGCATCGACAGATGCTGGACCTGGGCATGGGCCGCCACTTCATCGGTGATGTCACTGGCCGTACCGCGATAGCCCACCACTTCGGCCTTGGTGTAGATCGGGCGCGCCGACACGCGACAGAAACGCAATTGCCCGGAATGATCGCGGTAGGAGCAGCGCAAGTTGCTGGTGCTCTGCTCCTCCGTCAGCTTGCCTAACCAAAGGGCAATCGGCGTGGTGTCGCAATACAGCAGTTGCTCGATGTCCTGCCCCAGCCATTGCTGGTCGGAAAACCCGGTGACTGTATTGAAGCGCGCCGACAGATAAGTGATGCGCTGCTGCCCGTCGATTTCCCAGATCCAGTCGGAAGCCGCCTCGGCCACGGCCCGGAAGCGCTCCTCGCTGGCCTCAAGGGCGCGCGCGGATCTTTCCAGACTGTCGTAACTGGCGTCCACATGCCGTGCCGTGCGCAACGCATAACGAAAAAAGTACGCGGTCAGCAGGGCCAGGATCAACAGCGCGGCCCCCAACGGCGGCACCAGGGACCAGAGCAATTGCTGGCCCGGGCGCTCGAGTCGGGACACCAGGCTATAGCCGGTACTGTCCAGTGGCACGGCTGGCTGGCCGGGCTCGAGCTCGGTGTCTTTCTTGAGATTCAAGTCGGTGAGGCCATAACTCTTGCCCATCTTGCGCAGCTTGACGGGCGTCAGTTGGTCGACGAACAGCAACACCGAGGTGCCTTTGGCCTCGACCTGGGGCCTTTCGTCGTTGGGCAGGATCACCGACGCAGTGACAACGGCCGGCCAGCCCTCGAACAATGTGTAGCGGATCGTCGACCGGGTCAGGTCGGGCTGTGCCTGGAGCTGGTCCACCAGCTCTGCCAGCGGCGTGTCCATATATACCGAGGCGTCATCCTGGACATTGCGTCCACGCACCACAGCATATTTAGTGCGTCGCCGATCGATGACAAACACGCCTTCGTATTCGTCATTGGTAAACAGGGTCTTGCCCATGTTCTGTTCGGCGTAGGCCCATTGCACATCGACTTCACCGTTGAGGCGTTCGTAGGCCGTGGTCCAGTAGGCATAACTGGCGATGTAGTTCTTCGAAGCGGTGATGCGATTCTCGAGGGCGCGCTCGATATAGAAGTGCGTCTTGTGCACGTCCTCCGCGTCCAGCTTTTGCGCGATGTTGAACAGCGCGGCGATCGCCACCAAGACGCCCAGGACAAACAGTCCCGCGACGGCCACGACCAGGCGATGGGTAATGGGTGTATGACGTGCGGTGCCTGAAGGGGTATCGGCAGTGTAATCCATTGACCTGCTCCTATCCTGTCAACGCTGGCCTCGGTGCCCGGAAAGGTGCGGACCGAGACCAGTCGCTCCTAACCTTAGCCGCCACTGCTCGATCAGTTGGCGAGCCCACGGTATTTTGCGAAAGAGCCTACACGCTGCCTGAGACCCGCCCGCGCGATGCCTGAATAGTTGACCGTGGCAAGCTGCCGATGATTCAAACCGATCTCAACGATCCGAGCGCGCCAAGCTGTCGAACCCGCGTTCGGTCGATAACACCGCCACTCGGTTGCGGCCGTTGTGCTTGGCCTGGTAAAGCGCCGCATCGGCGCGCTGGATGAAGACTTCGATGCTGTCCAGGCTGCTGGGCACAAAGGCATAGCAGCCCAGGCTCACCGTGAGGTAGCCGGTCGGGGAACCGGAATGGGTGATGTGCTTGTCGATGACGCTGCGCCGGATCTGCTCGGCCATCGCCATGGCCCCCGAAAGATTGGTGTCAGGCAACAGCACCGCAAACTCTTCGCCGCCATAACGTACCGCCAGGTCGGCCTTGCGATGGCAACAACTCTTGAGCACCTTGGCCACTTCCGCCAGGCAATGATCCCCGGCCACGTGCCCATAGGCGTCGTTGTAGTGCTTGAAAAAATCGATGTCGAGCATGATCAGGCTCAAGGGGCTGCGCTGACGGGCGCCCCGGCCAAACTCGAGATCCAGGGCCCGCTCGAACAACCGCCGGTTCGCCAGCCCGGTGAGGCTGTCGTGAGTGGCGATCAGTTCCAAGGCTTCCTGGGCCTTGCGTAAGTTCGCTTCGATCTTTTCGCTGTTACGGACCTGGCGCACGAATACCCAGCCGAACAAGCAAATGCCCAGGACCACCAAGCCCACGATGAGACTGGATTGAAAAGCCCGGTCGTGCCAGCCCGCGAGAATCGACTCTTCAGACATCGCGGCGGTAACCACCAGCGGATAAGCCTGCAAATGTTGGTGCCCATATAACCTGATGACGCCGTCGACGGTTGAGCGGATGGTTGCATCGCCAGACATCCCGCCGGTCAGGGCATGGTTGTAGATAGGCTCCTCGTCCAACGGACGGCCGATTCGCGCCTCATCGAAGGGGCGACGGGCCAACAGTGTCCCGTCAGACAAAGCCAGGGCCATCTCGCCTTGCTCATCCAGGCTGAAGCTTTTAAAGAACCGGTCGAAGTAGGACATCTTGATGCCGGCCATCAACACGCCCTGGAAATTGCCGTCTCGATCATTCAGGCGCCGGGAAACCGGAATGATCCAGTCGCCGTTTTGCCGGCTGCGAACCGCCGGGCCGATATGGGCGATCAGGGAGGCGTTCTGTTGGTGGAAAACGAAATACTCTCGATCCGCCACCCCTGCGCCCCTGTGCAGGTAGTCGAAGGAAGTCGTGATCCACTGACCGTGCTTGTCGAACAGGAACAGACCATGCAACTGCTCGAGCGATTGCACGCGGCGGGCAAGGGTTTGTTGCAAGCGTGGCAATACCGCAGGGCCGAACCCATCGATCTGGATCCAATCTGCCAGGCTGGCCAGGACCAGATCGGCCTGGAGGAAGGTGTCCTGGGCCTGCTGGGCCATGGCCCGGGTAAGGGTGGCCGAGGCGATGCGGGCCGACTCCAGATCGTGGCGACGGGACTGCTCCAACTGTAGAAAAAGCAAACCGCACAGGCACAGGCACACCGCCGCGATAAACGTCACCGCGGCCTTGAGCAACGGCAGGCGTTTCAGGGCGCCGGCAGGGGTATGGAAAGGATCGTAGATGGAGATAGGCAAGCGAGTTCCTGAAGAGGGCAAAAGCATGAGCAAATTCGCTCATAACCCTTAATATTCGTGAGCTTAGCCTACCGTTTGTGAGGCGGCAATTTGCCTGTGCAAAGGAGCCGATGGGTGGCTGGAGTGGATCCAAAACGCCGCACGCCAGCCGGCTGAAACGCGTATTTCCTGAATGAGGACGTCCCGTGTTTACAAGCAAACTTTCCTGGGGGCTATCTAAATTGCGTAACGCCCCATAACGTATGCTCGCCTTCGACTTCCAAGTGCCCGTCGCCCATGAGCAAATCGACCCGAAACGATGACGAACACCCCCTGACCCGACCCGGCACCGTCAGCCTGCGCGAGGCTTTCTGGTTCTGGCTCAAACTGGGTTTCATCAGTTTCGGCGGCCCGGCGGGGCAGATCTCGATCATGCACCAGGAGCTGGTGGAACGTCGGCGCTGGATTTCCGAACGGCGCTTCCTGCATGCCCTCAACTACTGCATGTTGCTGCCTGGGCCCGAGGCCCAACAACTGGCGACCTACCTCGGCTGGCTGATGCACCGAAGCTGGGGCGGCGTGATCGCCGGGGCGTTGTTCGTACTACCGTCACTGTTCATTCTCATCGCGTTGTCGTGGTTGTACATCGCCTTTGGCGAAGTGCCAGTGGTGGCGGGTATTTTCTATGGGATCAAGCCGGCTGTGACGGCCATCGTGGTGCATGCCGCCCACCGGATCGGCTCCCGCGCGCTCAAGAACAATTGGCTGTGGGCGATCGCGGCGGCATCGTTCACCGCGATCTTTGCCTTTGATCTCCCCTTCCCGTTGATCGTAGTGGGTGCGGCTACCGTCGGTTATTTCGGCGGTCGCTGGGCACCGGATAAATTCAGCCTGGGCGGTCACGCTACCCAGCACAAATCCTTCGGCCCCGCCTTGATCGACGACGACACGCCAACCCCGGACCATGCCCGGTTCAGCACCGCACGATTGGCCCGGCTGGCTGTTATCGGCGCCCTGCTGTGGACACTGCCAATGGGCCTGCTGACCGCCTTGTTCGGCTGGGACGGCACATTGACGCAAATGGCCTGGTTCTTTACCAAGGCCGCCTTGCTGACCTTCGGCGGCGCCTATGCGGTTTTGCCCTACGTCTATCAGGGCGCCGTCGGACACTTCGGCTGGCTGACCCCGACACAAATGATCGACGGCCTGGCCCTGGGCGAAACCACCCCCGGGCCGCTGATCATGGTCGTGGCCTTCGTCGGCTTCGTCGGCGGCTACGTGATGCAGGTGTTCGGCCCCGAGCAGGCCTTTCTCGCCGGGGCCGTCGCGGCCACACTGGTGACCTGGTTTACGTTCCTGCCCTCGTTCCTGTTCATCCTGGCCGGCGGCCCGCTGGTGGAATCGACCCACAACGCATTGAAATTCACCGCGCCGCTGACGGCGATTACCGCAGCGGTGGTCGGAGTGATCCTTAACCTGGCGTGCTTCTTCGGTTACCACGTGCTTTGGCCCAACGGTTTTGCAGGTGCCCTGGACTGGCCGTCGGCAATCATCGCAATCGCCGCGGCCATTGCGCTGTTTCGCTACAAGCGCGGGGTGATCCAGGTCTTGCTGGCGTGCGGCCTGGCCGGGCTGTCGGTGCATTTGCTGCGCTAGTGGCCTGTACGGTTAATTCGAGTACTCAAATTCGAGTGCCAGGGCTTGCCAGGCAAGGCGCCATGACGAGTCGTAGCCCGCTACGGCGAGGAATGGCAACGCAGACTGGCAAGTTCTGGCGCCGAAGTTGAGTGCACGAATTAGCCACACAGGCCACTAGACGAGGCGCTTGCTCAGGTACGTCGCCGAAGCCGGACACAAGGTCTTGAACTGGGCCGTCGCGCTGATCGAAGCGGGCGCCAGCGAGCGGTCCCCCGGCTGATAGCCCTGGCCGGTAAAAAACGCGGCGGCGCTCTCGGTCAACAGGTGGAGCCGCTCTGCCCCCTCGCGTTTTGCAAACGCTTCGATAGCGGCCAGCACCGCCGCACCAGTGCCCTTGCCTCGCAGTCCCTCAAGCACAACCAGCGAGCGCAGCAACCGCTCGGCCCCCCTCTCCTTCTATGCCGGCAAACGCCACTTCAACGCCTTGGTGGCTGAAGCTGAAGAACTGTCGGCCAGGATACGTCAGGTCGTCCACGGGTAGGCCGGCCAAGGTAAGCGCATCGCGCAGGGGGCCCAGGTGGTTATTGCTGAGTGTTCTCATTTGCATGACTGGCTTCCTCGTCAGTGTCTCAGTGATCGGCATTGCCGCCAAAAAACTCAACAACTCACCAGCCCATGACCCAGCGCAAACGCCCCCCCCAGCCCATCAGTTAAGCTCAACCTATCATCACGACAGGGAATCGACATGAGCAAGGCAGACGAGCTAGCGGCCAAACTGAGGAAAACCCAGCAGACCCGCGCGGATACCGACAATTGTGCCGACCTGGCAATCGAGCACTGGCCCGCCCAGGTCTATGAGCTGTATCGCCAGATCGAAAGCTGGCTGGCGCCCGTGTGCGAGGCCGGCCTGGATATTCGGCGCAATCCCACCCACGTATTTGAAAGTCATTCCAATGGTTCGACGTACAACTACGCGATCGATCAACTGGTGATCGAAGGCAATCATAGCCGCATTTCATTCGACCCGATTGCGCGTTTTTCGCCCCAGGGCGAGGGCTGCATTGAAGTTCATATGAAGGGGCAGGAGCACTGTATCGTGCGCACACTCGGTGAGCATGGCGAATCGCTTTGGCATCTCCAAGCCCTGCGATCGGCCGGGCAACCGCGTCCTGATCCTATCATTCTGGACGAGGACACTTTGCTCTCGCTGATAGAAGAAGGCCTCGGCCTTTAACGCAAATGGGCGACTCTTGAGGTTAATGCCAGTCAGCTAAGCAGTAATCCTGTGGGAGCAAAGCTTGCTCCCACAGGATTTATGCCGTTTGCTGCTTAACGGATAGGCACTAACCCTAGAGTTCACCCGTTTTCATCGCGGCGCTGATTCAAGCGTTGAGTCGGGCCCGGGAACCAGTAGCGTCAATGCTTGCGCCGGTCTTCCCACAAGTTTATTCAAGGCATTGTCGATTTCGTCAGCCGCACCTTGCGTATATTGGGCATCTGCCCAGCCCCAGTACGGATCGGATATCAGCCCGCCCACAGCGTGTGCGCACAATTCATCGCTGCTGATGCCCATCTTCCCGGCGGCGGCGATCACAGCCATCAGGGCTTGCTCTAATTGGGAAAGTCGCTCGGTAGTCACAATCAACCAACATGCTGGATAAACAGACCCCGAGCATAACAAGCCATCAATGTGCCACCAAGCTCAGGCGCCCAACGGTCGCCCTCTCTTGGCTTACAGGACTGGCCTCAATCCGCCGCGCCATAACAGGCCGTATCCGAAATCGACGAAGGTTCTCGGACCGCTGAACGAGCAGCCAGCACCGTCAGCACCGCGGCCATCCCCAACACGGCCGCACTGGTTTCGAACGTCGCGCGATAGCCATTCAGATCAAACAGAACGCCACCCACGGTCGCGCCCCCGGCGATGGCAAGTTGGACGATCGCCACCATCAGGCCGCCGCCGGCTTCGGCATCTTCCGGCAGCGTTCGCGAAAGCCAGGTCCACCAGCCGACGGGCGCAGCCGTGGCCGCCAGGCCCCACAGGCCGAGCAAGAGCGTCGTGACCGTCACCGACCCGCCGAACCCCACCAGGGCCATGGCAATCGCGGCCATCAGCAGAGGAATGACGATGAGCGTTCGATAGAGGTTGTTTTTCAAGCAGGCGCCGATCAGGAAAGTGCCCAGCAGCCCCGCCACACCGATCACCAGCAGCATGAAGGACAGCGTGGATACGCTCACTTGTGTCACCGACTCGAGGAACGGTCGCAGGTAGGTGAACAGCATGAACTGACCCATGAAAAACGTGCTGACCGCCAGCATCCCCAGCGCGACCGGTGTCCGGGCCATCAACTTGAAGGCGTTGGTGCTGCCCCGCTTCGCCTGCGAAGGCATGGCGGGCAGGCGTAACAGCAGCCAGACCAGGGCGATGGCAGCAACAGGCACGATGCAGAAAAACGCGCCACGCCAGCCAATAATCGCCCCGAGGAGACTGCCCAGCGGCGCCGCGACCACCGTCGCCAAGGCGTTGCCGCCGTTAACGATGGCCAGCGCTTGCGGGACGCTATCTTCCGGCACGAGCCGCATGGCCGTGGCCGCCGACAGCGACCAGAAGCCGCCAATCGCCACGCCGATCAACGCACGGCCGACCATGAATACCGCGTAGTTTGGCGCGAACGCCACCACGGTACCTGAAACGATCATCAGCAAGGTCAGTCCCAGCAGGAGCCATTTGCGGTCGACCCGGGCGGCAATCGAGGCGATGAACAGACTGGTGATCAGGGCAAAGGCGCCAGAGACGGCAATGCCTTGACCGGCCTGCCCTTCGCTGATCTGAAGATCGGCTGCCACCGGCGTCAGCAAGCTGACTGGCATGAACTCCGAGGCCACCAGCACGAACGCGGCGAGGGCCATGGCAAATACCGCGCCCCAGGCAGGCGGCTCTTGTGACAATGGGTTATTAGTCATTGATGACAATCCTGTATTTCTTGATGAACCTGTGGGAGCGAGCCTGCTCGCGATGACGGCGGCACATTCACACCACCGCCCCAGGCAGACCGCTATCGCGAGCAAGCTCGCTCCCACCGTTTTGAATGGCGGCGTTCACCTATTCCGTGCCCGCTATCTTCATCGCCGAGGTCAATGCGCAGGTAGTGCATACCGATGAGATTCTTGCCTGATCCTAGGCGTTGTTCCCGCGCACATAGGCAGTGCTTCGCTTAGCGCGTTAATGTCCTGCCTATAGCGCTTGAGCCGAGACGACACCCGGAGCCGACATGGCCACCCAACGCAGATCCGTACAAGAGACATTGACCGCCGTCATCGGCGCCTGGACCCCACACCCGGGCGACGTCGAGACGCCCATTCCCGGCCTCGCCTTCTTCCGACGTGAAGCCCCGGCACCGCCGGTGATTTGTATGATCGAGCCGAGCATCGTGCTGGTGGCCCAAGGCGAGAAGCAGGTCTGGATCGGTGGCGAGGCCTATGGCTACGACACCGGGCGGTTCCTTATGACATCCCTGGACATCCCGGCCAATTCTGAAGTGCTGCAGGCAAGCCCCGAACAACCCTGCCTGGGCCTGGTCCTGAGGCTCGACTTACGCATGGTGGCCGACCTGATCGCCCAAGGCAGCCTGTCGCCCCCGCGTGATCGAGCGGTCGGGATTGGCGCGGGCATCGGCACCGCGACGCCCGACCTTTTGGCGCCGTTCGCACGCCTGCTGGCATTGCTGGAAGAACCCGAAGCGATCCCCATACTGGCGCCGTTGATCCAGCGCGAGATCCACTATCGGCTGCTGCTCAGCGACCAGGCTATCCGGCTGCGGCAGATCGCCTCGGTCGATAGCCAGGGTTACCGAATCGCCAAGGCCATCGATTGGTTGAAGTTGAACTACACCGCGCCCGTGCGCGTAGACGACCTCGCGGCACGGGTTCAAATGAGCGCGCCGACGTTTCACCACCACTTCCGCCAGCTCACCGCGATGAGCCCGCTGCAATACCAGAAGTGGCTGCGGTTGAACGAAGCAAAACGCTTGATGCTCAACGAGCAAGTGGACGTGGCGAGCGCGGCCTTCAAAGTGGGTTATGAAAGCCCTTCCCAGTTCAGCCGCGAATATGCCCGCTTGTTTGGTGCACCGCCCAAGCGGGACATCGCGGCGTTGCGCGGGCTAGGCAATCACACCAAGGCGGTTTGATGGATACAGGCTTGATTCATTGTGGCTTGATTCACTGTGCTTGATTCACTGTGCTTGATTCACTGTGCTTGATTCACTGTGCTTGATTCACTGTGCTTGATTCACTGTGCTTGATTCACTGTGGCGAGGGAGCTTGCTCCCGCTGGGCTGCGGAGCAGCCCCTTTTTGTGAGTGCTTCGCACTCAAGCGGGAGCAAGCTCCCTCGCCACAAGGGCCAACTTTCACCCGTCAAATCGCGGCACCATTACGAGCAAGCTGGCTCCCACAAATCGCTGACTGCAAGGGATGGTGAGTCAGGCAGGCGACCTCAAGAGATCGCCCGCCTCCATTACGACGCCAACACCTGTGCCTGCAATCGCCGCCCAATCACATCCAGCAGATCACACCCATCACGCAGGGGGATCGCAAGCACTTGGGCGAAATCATGGAGTATTACGGCGTCCGTACTGATGTCGGAACGCATGGCGAGGTTTTCCAATAATTGGGTGACAGCGGCAATGCGGTAAGCGGCGGTGTCGTGCAGCACGTCCAGCGGCGCTTCTGTGTCGATCAGGAGCGCGTGGAAATTGTTTTCGATACCGGTGATGGGCATGTAGCGGGACATGAGGGGTTACTCCTGCGGGGATGGGAGGTCAGTGCTGGTTGAAGATAGGAACGGCACTGACAAAGGACCGAATCCGGGGCCGGAATTCATAGGTTGAGCAGGAGGTGGTAATTGATGGAGGACAGATTGGATGAGGTTGAGATGATGCGTACCTTGCGGACACAGATTTAAAGCAATAGCTGTACCTTTTTTCATAGGGCGATCTCAGGATTAATTAAAAAAATCCTAGGCATTAGGGCTTCCACACCCTGCCGCTGAATTTGCAGCGACGGAGAGAACTTAGCGCACGGGGTGATCGGGTGGATAGTCAGCGGAGAGCGACGCGTCTTGAGGGAAATTTCCGATGGGAGTGTCCGGCGATGGATTCAGCAGCGCAGCTACGAACTGCAGGGACAAATCTCGAAACGAATGAGCGCCCATCGCTTTGGCATGGTCAAAAAATCCATCGTATGGTGAGGCGCCCCTAATCAGCGCACCAATAGCGTCGAAAATGACGGCGCAGCATCTGGAAACTGACCTATGAAAGAAGAATACGAGTTCAGCACGGCCAAGCGTGGCCCCGTTGCGAGCAGCAAAGGAAAAACCCGCATCACCATCATGCTTGATGATGAAGTGATCAAGGCCGCTCGCGAGCGAGCTGAAAATGTCGGCACCGGATATCAAACCGTCATCAACCATCTACTGCGCCAGAGCTTGCTATCAAAGACTGCTCACAATCTGGAATAGTCAGCCCGAAAGCGGCCTCGCACCGTCAAACCTGATTCGTCCAGGCGCGACGTAGGCCATGCCAACGGGATGGGCTATAATCCGCCCACCAGCGCGATTTGAGGTCCAGCCCATGGGCAATGTCAGCCTTGAAACCAAAAAGGCCTATGCCGCCAGGACGCGTAGATCCAACTACGCGGCCAGCCTCCGTCTGGAAGGTTTCAAAACGACCTTCGCGGATGGCGAACGCAAAATGCCAACGCGTGAAGAGGTCTTGAAGGCCTTCACCCAGACCAGAACCTGATGCCTGACAAATATGGAGTCGGCGAGGACGCTTATTGCTATCCCGGCTCCACCGTCCTTCGCAACAAACTCGATATTCGAGACGAACCGACCCTAAGCGAAGCCGAACAACAGCTCTCGGCCATCGCAGCGGACAACGTCGAGTTCAGCCCTCCTCCCTACAGCCTGACCTACCTTCAAAACATTCATCGAATCCTCTTTTCAGACCTGTTCGAATGGGCCGGAGAGCTGCGCACCGTTGGCATGTCCAAACAAGCCACACGGTTCTGCCAACCTGAGTACATGGAGAAGGAAGCCAATAAGATCTTCGCCAACATGGCCGCGGCAAACTGGTTCGAGGGCATGGAGCGGGTTGAGCTGATAGTCGCTGTGGCAGAGGCCTATTCCGACATCAACGTCGTACACCCCTTCCGCGAAGGCAACGGTCGTGCGCAACGCATCCTGTTTGAACACCTGATCATGAACGCCGGGTTTGAAATCAGTTGGTGGGGGATTGAGAAGGACGAGTGGATCTACGCCAATATCGCGGCTTATAACGGCGTCATGGGGCCTATGGAGCAGGTTTTTGAGAAGTGTATCGGGCTGGCGATTCAAGCTTGACCGCACAACGTTATTCCCCCCGCTCAGCAGCTTACTGTTTATTTCGCCAAGTGATACAGTCACCGCCAATCAACATCTGCTGAAGCACTGAAAATGTACAGGACGAGATCTTTCCCATCCAACAAAAAAGGTCGTGACTTTGTGGTGGGCGACGTTCACGGACATTTCAAACTTCTAACAGCAGCCTTAGACAAACTAAACTTCAACACTGAGCTGGATCGCATCTTTTCCGTGGGAGACCTCATCGACCGAGGTCCCGACTCCATGGATGTATTGAACTGGCTTGAGAAGCTGTGGTTCCATGCCGTACGCGGCAATCATGAGCAGATGCTTATTGACTGTATCTCCGGCCATGGCGACATACCCCGACATATCCGAAACGGTGGTGCCTGGCTCTACGAGTTACAACCCGACATTCAGCAAGAACTATCAAAAGCCCTGCAAGCACTTCCACTGATCATTGAGATCAATTTATCAAGTGATCAAACAATTGGAATAGTCCATGCCGAAGCCCCCGTCATCCAAAGTAACGATGGCTGGCAGGAAGCCAAAGATGCAATCACAGGAAAAACTGGAGAGCAACATCAGCGGCAAGCCTTGAAGACAGCGCTGTATGCCAGAGAAAAAATCGAGCAAAACGACCACACGCCCATCAAAGGAATAGACCGACTCTATGTTGGACATTCAACAGTGCCCAGTATTATGCGCTTGGGTAATGTCGTATATATCGACACTGGTTGCGCATTTTCCGATGGCGCGTTAAGCCTGGTTAATATCCAAACCGAAGCAATCATTAGTATAAATATGAGCCAGTGAGACAAGGCATCGCTTTTACTCAGTTTTTCTTCGAGGCGAAATCGCTATCAGATGATAGTGGCCGAGGGTACCAAGGCGCGTAGCAGGCGATTGCGGTTGAGAAACCAAAGACTCTGCAGCCCTAGCGACTCCGCAATCGATCACGCTCATAATTTAGAGAAGTTTCCTACGCACCAATTTCTTGCTGAATTTCTATAAGGAAGCTTATAGTTCCGGCGTTCATCAATGAGTCAATGGCTATGAATTTTTATCAAGAGAGCGATAAGAATCGAGCGATTTGCAGTCACTGCGAAGGCTTGGTCCAGACGACATTTTCCGCAGAAACGTACCATTCGACGATGGTATTGGTGAGGTAAATGGCGTTTTGGTTTCAGTGTGTGACGTATGTGATCAGGTCGTGGGGGTGCCCGCGCAGTCCATTCCTACAATCAAAGCAACTAGAGAGGCTGCAGTTGTATCCATCAAAACAAGGCACCTGCTCGTATTTTGATCGATTGGATCAAGCGATGCACATGATCCCAATACCCCAACAAGCTATTTCACTGTCCCACCGCTTTTCCGTCGCCCCCATGATGGATTGGACCGACTAATGGCTGTGCCCACCGCTTCGCTTGCTTAGAAGCGCTTTTTTAGCCGTCTTGTAGCAAATATTAAGCAACCGCAGCTCGGTTTCCTTTAAACCGCGCGACACCCAGAGAAAATCACACAGCAATTGCTCATGCGTGAAGAGCGGCATCACATATCCACCTCAGCGCAGGTTGCAGGCTGCCTTGGCCCGTATGCGGGGCCAGGGTCTAATACACTGTTTCTGGGTGTAGCTATACGCGTAAGCCATTCCTGTACGAACTGTGAATTGAAGTAGCGCTAGATGCACAGTTAGGCCCGTTCCAGGTGAAGAGCATGAACCTCATCAAGTAACCAGGGATGCCTCCCCAAATAGCGGAGCATCGCACCGCTCATCCTTTTGACCTCGCTATGTGCGTTTGGTCCCCATAATGCGACCTGACTCACAACAAACCTTTCATTGGTTTCGAGCCGGACCAGAATTGCTGACCGGGTCAAATTGACACTACGCTTGAGCGAGAGGAAGGCATCCGCAACGTCCGAATCATCGATGCGGGCGTAGCCAATCTCTTTTAAGTCTTCAAGGGATATGTCCAACAAATTTGAGTGATATTTCAGCATCGGCGGGGTGGGCTCCCCCTCCAAGATGTACCGACTTGCCCCCGCGATCACCTCGCCCGCATAGGCAGCGACTCCATGAGCTTTCTCCATATAACCGTAGCCCTCTAGAAGCTTGTCCTTCTTTTGCTGCCACACTCCTCGCCGCGCAATCGCGACTGCGGCCAAAATAGCACCAATACTTCCTATAGCTTGCACCCACGCCGCCATGTCTTTAAGCGATCCGACAGCTTCTAAAATTACCCAGAGCCCCCAGCCTAAAACGCCCATCGAGAGGAAACTCCATACCACCCAGATAGTAGCGAGTTTCATTCCGTCAGGGATTTCTAGCGCTTTCATCATTGAACCACTTTGATGGCAAAAGTTGGAGCTTGACTGTGTTTCATTCATCGGTCCAGCACGGCCCCTTTCACCTGGTCCCATGCTCCGAGAGGTCTATCACTGTGTGGTTGTCCACTCAATCGGGTTTTGACGTTTCAGCCAATAGACCGCACAGCATCGGCGTCACATAAAGCTGCGCTCTGTTGCGCCCTTCCAATAAGCTTCCTACCGCAGAGAATCATCTACAGGACACCTGCCACAACTGGTCCAGCCTGGTTGTGTAACTTTGGCTCATCATCTCCCGACGCATCCCCCAGTCAGGGTTGACGGGCACGCTGGCTGATCGGAGTGTCCCCCTGCCCCATCGCCCGTTGATCTGGTCCAGCACCGCCATCAGTTTCGTAGCATCGGTAGGTTGCGAGGTGGCAAACAGGTCGTCGGTGTACTCCCCCTGCTGGCAGAGGTCCGTCAATAACACCTCTGCCTTGCTGTACTTGAAACCTGGTCGGTAGACCCGGTCGAGCGCATCTACCGCTACCTTAGTCAGCAACCGCACATCGTCGGTGGGGTACGGCATGTCAATCAGGACTCCATTGGCGTACTTCGCCTCCTCCGGATTGAACATACCGGTGCGGATGCTGACGCGGATCTTCTTGCACAACGACTTCTGCGCCCTGAGCTTTTCCGATGCGCGCATCATGTAGGTGGCTACCGCTTCCTTGATCGGTGCCAGCTCCGTGAGCCGCTTACCAAACATCCGGCTACAGCAGATTTCCTGCTTCGGCGGGTCCGGCTCATCCAGCTCCAGGCACGGCGTGCCGGCCAGCTCCCGGGCGGTCTTTTCGATCACCACGCTGAATTTCTTCCGTAGCGTCCAGGGGGCAGCCTTGGCCAGATCCATAGCCGTCTTTATTCCCATGGCGTCCAGGTGCAATTTCATCATGCGACCGACTCCCCAGACTTCGGACACGTCGGTATTGCGCAGCACCCAATCGCGCTTGAACGGGTCGCAGATGTCGACCACACCGCCGGTTTGTACCTGCAGGCGCTTGGCGGTGTGGTTCGCGAGCTTCGCCAAGGTCTTGGTGTGAGCGATCCCTACCCCGACTGGGATGCCAGTGCAGCGCAGCACGTGGCTGCGGATCCTGCGGCCGAGCGTATCCCGGCCGTCGATGCCGGTGAGATCCGCGAAGGCTTCGTCGATGCTGTAAACCTCGACTGCGGGCACCATCGATTCAATGAGGGTCATCACGCGTTCGCTCATGTCTCCATAGAGTGCGTAATTCGACGAGAACGGGACGATGCCGTGTTTCTGCAGCTTGTGCTTGATCTGGAAATACGGCTCGCCCATTTTCACGTAGGGCTTGGCGTCGTAGCTGCGGGCGATCACGCACCCGTCGTTGTTGCTCAGCACCACAATGGGCACGCGGGCCAGGTCCGGACGGAACACTCTTTCGCAACTGGCGTAGAAGCTGTTGCAATCGATCAGGGCGAAAACTGGTTGGGCTTTAGACATGGCTGCGCACGCTGCAGGTGATGACGCCCCAGATGATCAGCTCGTCGCCCTCGAGCACGTACCTCGGTGGGTACTTTGGGTTCTCCGACAGGAGAATCACCTCCTTCCCACGTATGCAAAGGCGTTTGCATACGGGTTCGTTGTTTAGCAGCGCCACGACGATGTGGCCATGCGCAGGTTCCATCGCACGATCCACAACGGCTAGGTCCCCTTCAAAGATCCCAGCGCCTTGCATGCTCTCCCCGGCGATGGAAACCAGGTAGACATGCGGGGCGCGTATGTTCAGAACCTCATCCAATGAGATGTGCGCTTCGATGTGGTCCGCCGCCGGGGACGGAAACCCGGCAGGCACTCGAAACGAACACAAGGGCAGCTTCAAGCCACCCTCGGCAATAGGGCCTAGAATTGAAAAGCTCATGACGCACGACTTCCAAAACACTGTACGAACGTACAGTTAACTTTGTACAAGTTTCGCGGTCAATTTGTATAGGAAAAATCTGACAGGCGGGACAGCCCCTGTACGGGAGATTCGTGCAGTACAAGGGGATGGCGGTGTTTATGGAGGAGCTAGCTCCTCAACTGCCATTGTTCGGCGGATACGACGCGGAACCGTCGAGACACACCTTGCGACGGCCTGCTGATTCAAGCGCTCGGTCAACGGCGGAAGATGCCCGAAAACGTCCACCATCGAGGCTGCCATGTCCGGCATATCCCTGAATCTGCCCGAAGACCTATCGAACTCCCTCGCCGAGCTGGCCAAGACCAACGGCCAAAGTCCGAGCTACCTGGCGATGGACATTCTTCGCGACTACATCGAACACGAAAAAGCGCCGACCACACAGATCGAACTTGCCGTAAAGGAAGCTGACCAAGGCAAATTTGCTACCGATGAGCGAGTGGCAGCGATGCGTGCCCGGCGCTGGAGTAAAACCAGACGCCGGAATGGGCAGTCCCAAACTGGTCTTATCTGATTCAGATTCCTAACCTCCAACTGCCCCGCTCTACGGATTTACTATACCGTTACCGAAACAAATCCAATCAGCAGACAACAAAAAGCCGCCTCATCGGCGGCTAATTTTTTCACGAATAATATTTGGCGACTAAGCCTTCAGTTCTTCTGGTGTATGCGTCTTGAGCCAATCGGCCAAGGCGGCGTTCATCCGTGTTTGCCAGCCCGGGCCAGAAGCTCTGAATCTCTCCAGCACGTCAGCATCGAAACGAACATTGACGTGCTCTTTAGTGGCTACCGACTTGGGTCGACCACGCTTTGGCTTGAGCATTTCCTTTGCCTGAGCTTTGCCAAACAACCCACCAAGCACCTCGCTGGCTGGTTTGGCCTTGGCAAAGTCTTCGGTCGACCATTCGGGGTTTACCGTATCGACCCTCTCAGGACTGGGTTTCTTGGTCATAATTTTTGACCTCCCGTTTGTTGGCTTTACGAAAGCTGATGACGTGGACCGCGTCACCCCGTGGGGTAAACACTACGACATGCAGCCGATCCCCTACGTACCCCATCGCCCGATAACGACACTCGCCGTAGTCGAATCGATCATCTTCCAGGATCAATGCTGTAGACCATTCAAAGTCCCGCACGAGGGCAAACGGAAGTCCACGTTCTTCGACGTTGCGAGCGTCTTTGGCTGGGTCATAAGTAATCTGCATGCAATTATCGTAGCCACATTAAATCGTCAACACAAGGTACGCGTTGAAACGCTGAACGAGCATGCGCCCTGCTTGGTTGTCATCAAAGATTGAGTGGGTAGGCGTGAGAGCCCGCCAAGTACCCGACAAGCATCCCTGATAAACTGCGGCCATTCGCCCCGATGAATCAGATTCCCAATGCCTCTACAAACTGCCTCTCTCTCCCGCCGCTTCTCCGTCGCGCCCATGATGGATTGGACTGACGCCCACTGTCGCTTCTTCCTACGCATCCTCTCCAAGCACGCCCTGCTCTACACCGAAATGGTCACCACCGGCGCTTTACTCAACGGCGACCACGAACGCTTCCTGCGCCACCACGAAGCCGAACACCCCCTAGCCCTGCAACTAGGCGGCAGCGTCCCGACCGACCTCGCCGCCTGCGCCCGCATGGCCCAGGAGCACGGCTACGACGAGGTGAACCTCAACGTCGGCTGCCCCAGCGATCGGGTGCAGAACAATATGATCGGTGCCTGCCTGATGGGGCATCCGGATTTGGTGGCTGATTGTGTGAAGGCGATGCGCGATGCGGTGTCGATTCCGGTGACGGTCAAGCATCGCATCGGGATCAATGGGCGGGACAGTTACGAACAGTTGTGTGAGTTTGTCGGGACGGTGCGTGAGGCCGGTTGCACGAGTTTTACCGTGCATGCGCGGATTGCGATTCTGGAGGGGTTGTCGCCGAAGGAGAATCGTGACATCCCGCCGCTGCGTTATGACGTGGCTGCGCGGTTGAAGGCGGACTTTCCGGCGTTGGAGATTGTGCTCAACGGGGGGATCAAGACGCTGGAGGCGTGCCACGAGCATTTGCAGACTTTCGACGGCGTAATGCTGGGGCGCGAGGCTTATCACAACCCTTATTTGCTGGCCGAGGTGGATCAGCAACTGTTCGGCAGCACCGCCCCGATCATCACCCGGGCAGAGGCGCTGGCGCAGTTGCGACCCTATATCGCCGATCACCTGGCCGCTGGCGGCGCGATGCACCACATCACCCGTCACGTGCTCGGGCTGGGTACCGGCTTTCCGGGGGCGCGGCGGTTTCGGCAGTTGTTGTCGGTGGACATCCACAAGACCAAGGATCCGTTGGCCTTACTCGATCAAGCGGGGCAGTTGCTGGAGGGGCGTTAACGCACACAGTTGACGCAAACGCGCTTGGCTGGAAACTCGCAACTTGCATTTAATCCAACACTCGCCCCAAAAGGGGCGATTGGATCCATAACACTCGCACCTTGCTCCAACAGTATGTAAAACTGTTGTGCCATCACGGATCACAAGGACGAGTATCCCCATGCCAGGGCAACATCCGCTTATTGAAAAGCTTTTTGAATTTGTCCATGCCGAGCGCGATGCGAACTTTCATCAACTCCTGCAAACCTGGCAGCGCCCGTTACATCAGAAGCTTGAAAAGGGCCTGACTCAAGGCTTCACGCATATTGAAAAAGCCGACAAGGCTACTTGTCTTTGGGCGTACACCGATGACAGCGAATCGCGCTTTCGTGAAGGGGACATGCTGCGCCTGCACTTGGGCGATCCGTCCACAGGGTTGTTATGCGCCCGAATGACGTTTGAGCGTGAAGAAGACGGCCGTTGGTTACTGAGCGAGAAACTGGCCAATACAGTCTGGGACAACTATCAGGACGGCCCTTGCTACGCCGACATGGACGCGTTGGACCTGACGCCTCGCTATGAAAAGGCCTTGGAAGATATCGCCGATTCGATCAATGCCGATAACATCATTGTCCCGTTGCTCGGCGATGCGCCGGTCATCACATTCAACGACGCAGATCTGGATTACGCTGAAAGTTTCGCCATCGATAACAAGTGTAACGAGCATCAGGCCCGGGCCGTTGCCATGGCTTTCGCCGCCGAGCAGATTGCGTGCATTCAAGGCCCGCCAGGGACCGGCAAGACCCGTGCTCTGGCACTTATCGTCCAATTGCTGGTAGAGCGTCACGAGCGGGTATTCGTCACCTCCCATACGCACATGGCTATCAATAATGCCCTGGCAAAGATTGCCGAGCGAAAAATCCCAACCGTGAAGATTGGTGGCCGCCGGGATGATCTAAGCAAAACCGTTGACTGGGCAAAAACACCTGCCGATTGGGAAAATCTACCGGCGGACGGAAGTGGTTATGTCATTGGCGCGACACCCTTCGCCACCTGCAGCCAGCTAGAGCATTTCAAGTTCGACACGGTGATCTTTGACGAAGCCAGTCAGATCACCCTCCCCCTCGCATTGATGGCCATGCGCAAAGGTAAGCGATTTATCTTCATTGGGGACCAGAAACAACTGCCACCGGTGCTGTTGTCCCAGTCGATCCTGTCCGGCGAATCGATGTCTATATTTGGTCGCCTCACCTCCCAAACGGCCGACCATACGGTAATGCTCGAAGAAACCTATCGGATGAACCAATGGCTGACCGAATGGCCGAGCAGAAACTACTACAAAGGCAAGTTACGGGCAGCGGGCCCTAACAAGGAGCGGCGTTTCAAATACCTTGATATCGAGCCGCCAATGGACCGCGTATTTGATCCAGACGCAAGCGCCGTGTTTATCCCCACCACAGACAGAACCGCCAAGACCCGCAATTATCGCGATGCCCAGCATGTACTGGAACTCTGTAAGACCGCCCAAACCATGGGCCTTGCCCTGTCTGATATCGGCATCGTCACACCTTACCGAGCCCAGGGCCGGGCGATTCGAACGCTGTTGGCGCGTGGTTTCGGGCGCGAGATCGCCAGCACCATTGTGGCGGACACTGTTGAGCGCATGCAGGGACAGGAACGTGAACTGATCATCGTCTCGTTGGCCAGTGGCGACGAGGCGTTCATTGGGGCTGTGGCGGAATTTTTTTTCCAACCCGAGCGATTGAACGTATCCATCACCCGGGCGATGACTAAATTGATCATCATCGGGCCTGAACTGAGCCAAGGAATTGAATGCAGCAACAGCATCACGCAGCAATGGGCCAATGACTATTTGAGCCTGGTCAGTCGATGCCGCAAAGTGGTGCTCACCCCATGACGCTATTTATCCCTGAATGGCAACGCAGCACTGGCGCGCACGTCCACGTCAAACGGGTGTTGCGCAAGTTGGACGACCACCATGTCGTTCGCCAGTGCCTCCCTCGAGAGGCCTGGGCGCCGGACTTTTTCCTTCAGCACGCACAACATCAATGGCTGGCCATTGTGCTGTGTGAACTCTCTTTTGAAACACTGGACCCTGATCAACTGTTCGCGGCTACCGGACAACAGGCCTTCAAGGAGTTGCTCTCGCGCCTGGAAGCAACCGAGCCCGACGGGATGCCGACCGGGCAGCGACTCGGCAGGCTGATCGTCATGTGGAACTGCACACCCGACCAGACCAAGCGGCTGTGGCAGCACTACTCAACACCTGATGGCCCGCGACTGATGTCAAAAAACACCTTTATCGAACATGGCCACGAACAACTGCCCAAGTTGCTTAACTCATTGAGCCATGAGGCCAGCGACACGCTCATGGGGCACTACTTTCCAGAAGCGGAAATACCCGCGATATGTACGACGCGCCGGCATTTCTCACGGGATAACTCGGCAAAGACCACTCGATACTTTCTGGACTCACAACAAGAGTGGGCCAGTAAGCTGGATCTGGAACTGCCTGACGAACAAACGCAAACCTTGAATGATTTTTCGGTGCGCCTGGTCAACGGCGTGGCGGGTAGCGGCAAAACATTGATCGCCGCTAACCGGGCGTTGATCCTGGCAAAGAAATTTCCCGATCAGAAGATATTGATGCTGATCCACAATGTCCCAGTGGTTAAAGACCTCAAGCATCGCTTGAAGAAGTCCAGCCCGGGAGATCTACCGCGCAACCTGACAATCATGACCGCACTGGCCTGGATACGGCAGCAATGGGTGAATCATTTTGAGCCGAAACCAGAAATGGCATCCCCTATCCAGGTTACAAGCCAGATCGCCCATTACCGAAAAGCCTTTCCGGACCTGAGGCCCGGCGATCAACAACTTCTGGATGAGTTCGACTTCATCAATGAATCACTGATCTGCGACGAGCAGAACTATTTGGCGGCCGAGCGCGCAGGCCAAGGGTTTGCCTTGCGTAAGGAAGAGCGCATGCAGGTGTGGTCGCTCTACGGGCAAGTCAATGACGCGCTGAGCAAACAGGGCGCTCGCTTATGGAGTTCACTGTCTCGGGATTTATGTCTCACGAAGCTCGACAAGCTCGATAAATACCAGCATATCCTGGTAGACGAAGCTCAATTCTTTGCGCCGACCTGGTTTCAACTGGTCAAGAGCACCTTGACCGACTCCGAGGGCAGCCTGTTTTTATGTGCTGACCCCAACCAGGGCTTTTTGAAAAGCCGACTCAGTTGGAAGCGTGTCGGCTTGGATGTGGCAGGTAAAACAAAGAAACTTCACCATTCCTATCGAACCACTCAAGCCATATTGCGGGCTGCCGGCCTTGTCCTGGCCGAATTCACCCAAACCGACCCGGACGATTATCTGCAACCTGATTTCGACGGCATGGATGAAGGCGTTGCCCCGCTGTTGATCCGATCAGAGACGCCTCAGGATGCAGTTACACAGACCTGTAACGAAATAGTGGGCTACCTGGAAACCCAACAGATCAATCTATCGAATATGCTGGTTCTCTATGGACGAGATACCAACAAGAAGCTTCTGTTCAAGACGTTGAGCAAGCAATTCGGTTCGCGCAAAGTCTGGGATCTGAACAGCATGGAATCTGTGCACGTGGACGCAGATAACCTACGTGTTTCCAGCCTGGATACGGCTACCGGACTTGAAGCCAGTGTCGTGTTTCTGCTGGGCCTGGAAAAACTCATGAAGGAAACGGCCCAGGCCGGAGTGCTTTCGGCCCAGGAGCGTGAACAAAACTCGCGCAAGCTCTATATGGCAATGACCAGGGCCGGTCAGCGACTGATCCTGATCTCGACGGCGCATCTGCCGGAAGGCATTGCAGGCTTGTTCCTGAACGCCCAGCAGCCATGACCGTCAGGCAGTGACGTTGAACCTGCGGGCGGTTTTGGCATCGTATCTACCGATACCGCCCCGGCCTTTCAAACAGCCGTTTTCAGGTTGTTGCCGCTGGGGCCGTCGATACCTCTTCACGCCCTTGAGTGGCTGCCGGCCCTCGGGTAATGTCAACGGACCCATAGGACAGAGCACGCTCATGACTTCCAAGCTGGAACAACTCAAGCAATTCACCACCGTCGTGGCCGATACCGGCGACTTCGAAGCCATCGCCCGCGTCAAACCCGTCGACGCCACCACCAACCCTTCCCTGCTGCTCAAGGCGTCGGCCATTCATGGCTATGCCGAGCAACTGAACGCCTGCGTGGCGGACTGCAAGGGCGATGTGGGCCTGGCCAGCGACCGTTTTGCCGTGGCGGTCGGGCAAGAAATCCTGAAAGTGATCCCAGGCCGTATTTCCACTGAAGTGGATGCACGCCTGTCGTTCGACACCGAGGCCATGTTGAAGCGTGCGCATCGTCTGATCGATCTGTACGAAAAGGCCGGCATTGGCCGCGAGCGCGTGCTGATCAAGATCGCCTCCACCTGGGAAGGCATTCGCGCGGCCGAGCAGCTGGAGCGTGAAGGCATCCAGTGCAACCTGACCCTGCTGTTCTCCTTCGCCCAGGCCGCCGCCTGTGCCGATGCCGGGGTGTTCCTGATTTCGCCGTTCGTGGGCCGTATCTACGATTGGTACAAGAAAGCCAACGGCAACGATTACACCGGCGCGGATGATCCGGGCGTGCAGTCGGTGACGCGTATCTACAACTACTACAAGGCCAATGACTACAAGACCGTGGTCATGGGCGCGAGCTTCCGCAACCTCAACCAGATCGAGCAATTGGCCGGTTGCGACCGCTTGACCGTCAGCCCGGACCTGCTGGAAAAACTCGCCGCAGACGAAGGCAAGCTGGAGCGCAAGCTGGCACCTGGGCAAGCCGGGGAAGCGCGCTTGATCCTCAACGAAGCGCAGTTCCGCTGGTTGTCCAACGAAGACGCCATGGCGACCGAGAAACTGGCTGAAGGCATTCGTCAGTTTGCCCGGGACCAGGAGAAGCTGGAGGCGTTGCTGCAAGCCAAGCTTTGAGCTGATTCAGCAGGCATGCAAAAAGGGCGAACCTGGGTGGGTTCGCCCTTTTTTATTGGGATTTGGCTTCGCGCTGAGGGATCAGGTGGCTGAACCGGCGCTTTCGCGAGCAAGCCCGCTCCCACAGGGGAATTTGGGTAGGATTCAGTTTTTTTGACCGGCGCAAGACCTGTGGGAGCGGGCTTGCTCGCGAAGGCGTCCGTCAGGCCAATACATGCCCCGAGGTCAAGGCCCCTCTAGCGCATTCACCAAGTCATGAAACGCTTCACGATTGGAGTCGTTCAGCCCCATGAGAATCTTGTGGGCTTCGAGCACCTTGATCCGCACTTCCTCTTCGGACTGGTCCTGGTCAGGCAGGTCGTCCAGGCATTCCGGGCACGGCACTGGGTCGCCCACGATGTTGAACACCTGGTCGAAGCCCATCGATTGCAGCAGACGGGTGATGTCGTTATGGGTGGTGACGACGGTCGGCAGCAGGCCGACCTTTTGCCGCGACAGGATCGACAGCTTGGCCAACAGGCCCAACGTGGTGCTGTCGATGCTGCGGGTTTCGGTCAGGTCGATCACGATGGCGCTGAAGTTCAGCGCGGTGAAGATCCGCTCAATAGTCGCATCCAGCGCCGAACACAGGGTCAGGCGCACTTCACCGACAAACTTCAGGACGAAGGTGCCGTCCTGCTCGGCGAACTGGATTCTACCGGTACTCATCAAAGGTTCCTGCTCAACACTAACAGGGCGATATCATCCGGCATCTCCCCGAGCGTGGCTAATCCAAACACTTGACGCAAGCCTTCCAGGCTGCCGCCCGCTGCACTCACCCGTTCAGGCAAGGCCGCTTCTTTCTCTTTGAGTGTAGGTTCTGTCAAAAGGTCCAAAATGCCATCAGACATCAGCGTCAGGCTGAAGGTCGGCGGCAATTCGAGCACGTGGTCTTCGTAGGTGGCCTCGTTGAACAGGCCCACCGGCAAACCACGCCCTTCCAGGTAACGAACACTGTCTGGCGTATACAACACAGGCAACGGCAGGTGACCGCCGATGCTATAGGTCAACAAACCAGTCTCCTCGTCGATGACTCCACCGACCATTGTGACGTGTTTGCCCAGCTTACAACTGATCAGGCCTCGGTTGATATGCCCAAGGACTTCCGACGGCTTGAACTCTGGCAGCGTGCCGTTGCGCTTGGATTCGAACAACAGCCGCGTGGTCATGAACTTCAACAGCACCGTCACGAAGGCCGAGGACGCACCGTGGCCGGAAACATCCGCCAGGTAGAACGCCACTCGCCGCTCGTCAACGCGGAAATAGTCCACGAAATCGCCCGACAGGTACAACGACGGGATAATCTGGTGGGCAAAGCGGAAATCGTCGACGGTCCAAGGGCTGACCGGCAGCATGTTCATCTGCACTTGGCGCCCGGCGTTCTGGTCTTCCTGCAACAGGTTCAGGCTGGCTTCCAGCTCGCGGTTGGCGGTTTCCAGCTTCTCGCGGTAGCGCTGGTTTTCCACCAACAGGCGCGAACGGTCCAAGGCCCGGCGCACCGAATGCTCGAGCACGGCAAGGTCTTCAAGGGGCTTGATCAGGTAATCCGCCGCGCCCAGGCGCAATGCCTCGACCGCGTCGTTCATCACGCCCGCGCCCGACACCACGATCACCGGGGTCTGCGAAGAGATCTCGGTGACTTGGCGAATGAGTTCGAGTCCGCCCATCTGCGGCATGCGCAGGTCGCAGATGACCAGGTCGGGCTTGTCTTGCTCGAATACCTGAAGACCCTGTTGGCCATTGCTGGCCTGCAGGACGCTGAAACCACTGTCTTCCAAGTAGGCTGCGAGACTGGCTCGCACCACTTCGTCATCATCGATTATCAGCAGCGTGGCACTGGTTTTTGGCATGTGGGCAAACGGCGCCAGAATTAGGTTGGCGTAGGGGGCTGGGCGGTCTGGCCTGGCACGCACTACTGGATTCGCTTTCTAGCCTCTCTGTCGTACCGGTTTCAGGCCATTGCCCTACACACTATTACATCAGAGGTGCCCTTCTAAGGCGCAGACGGTACTCCCATCCGCGGGGCGTTTCAAGCTCATGCAGATAGCCGCTTGCCGTCTTTATTTGTCAAAGCACAGAGAGTTATAAGAACCGAGCGAAGCGTAACTCAATGGAAGGATCAAACCCTCTAAACCCGCCTTGAAAGCAAAGAAGGCGGCCTTATAGGCCGCCTTCGTGGTTTTACAGGACGAAATTAAAAGTCGTCTTCGACCTGGCCATCCTTGACCTTGAATTCGCGGTTTTGCAGGTAGGCATTGCGGATGAAGACGTACTTGTCGCCACTCACCATCTTCTCGGCCGACAACAGGCTGGCGCGGGTGTCGACGATGTTCAGGCCCCAGATGGAGTTACGCACCGAAACGTTATCGATATAGCGATACGGGGCGGTGTAGTTATCCACCAGCTTGGCCGGCGCATCTCGCAGGGTGCTTGGCCCCATCAGCGGCAACATGACATACGGACCACTGCCCATGCCCCAGTAGCCGAGGGTCTGGCCGAAATCTTCATCGCTGCGCTGCAGGCCCATCTGGGTACCCACGTCAAAGAAGCCCAGCAGGCCGAAGGTGGTGTTGAAGATCAATCGGGCGGTGTCGACCCCGGCGGCGGCCGGCTTGGCCTGCAGCACGTTGTTGGCCAGGTTGCCCACGTCACCGATGTTGCGGAACATATTGTGGATGCCGTCTTCGAGGAACTGCGGCGTCACGTATTGATATCCCTGGGCCAATGGCTTGAGCGCATAGGTATCGAGGGTGTCGTTGAAGGTGAAGATGGGCCGGTTGACGCTTTCCCAAGGATCTTCTTCCGTAGCGGCCTGGGCGGCGAACGGAACCAGCAGGACGCAGGCGGAAAGACACAGCTGAGCTAGACGATGGCTCCAGCGCATAGGGGAAAACTCCTTGGATTATTCAGGCAAGGGCGCCGAGCCCAGGCGGTAAGCTGGCTAGTATAAGACGGAACGCGAGGATAGGCAGCACCGAAAAAACACGCCAGCCGTAGGATGTTTCCGCTACTGGCGCCCTTCACTTCACTGTCACCGGACTGTCATCCGCGCGCTTTAGGCTGCTGGTTATTTCAAGGACGTTCCCATGCCCCGCACCGAAGCCCTGCCCCTTCCTGCCCCCAGCCTCACCGCTGTTCTGTTTGGCCTGAGCGGTTGCCTGGTGGATTTCGGGGCGCGCATTCGTCAGCCAGGGGCAGCGCCAGCGGATCACGCCCACCCGACACCCGGCGCACTGGAAAGCCTGCAACGCTTGCAGCATCTGAATATCCCCTGCGCCTGGCTCGACGAATTGCCTCCCGCCACCAGTCATCGCCTCGCGGCCGCATTGCCCACGTCCATCAAAGCACCGCAACTTCCTGCAACAAATTATCCATGGCCGGCACCGCATGCCTGCTGGCAAGCCTTGATGGCGCTGAACGTCCAGCAGTTGGACGGCTGCGTGTTGGTCAGCGGCGAACCTCGGCTGCTGCAGTCAGGGCTCAACGCGGGTTTGTGGACCATCGGACTGGCCTCCTGCGGCTCTTTGTGTGGCCTGGCGCCCGCCGAGTGGCAGGCATTGAGCCAACAGGCGCGGGAAGCCAAACGTGCCAAGGCCACCGTGCAGTTGTTCAGCCTGGGGGTGCACTCAGTGATCGATCACTTGGGCGAACTCGAGACTTGCCTGGCCGATATCTGCCTGCGTCGCATTAAAGGCGAGAAGCCCTGACCAGGATCATGCAGGGCGCGTGAGTGTGGATTACTCTTAAGGCAGGCCATGGATTTTTGCCGCAGCGTCGCGGTCCATGGTGTGCCTATCAATAAAGGGAGTACGCCAATGCCTGCCCGCGAATTGCAAGAACAGCTCAACAAACTGCGCGAGCAATTGGAACAGAATCCACCGCTTTCCGAAGCCGAGCGCGAGGACCTGCACGCACTGATGCAGCAGATCGAACTTGAGCTTGAACTGGAAACCCAAACACAGGACACCAGCCTCGCTGACAATGTGAACCTGGCCGTCGAGCGCTTCGAGCTGGAGCACCCCACCTTGGCCGGGACCTTGCGCAACATCGTACAAACCTTGGGCAACATGGGGATTTGAACCCTTTAAATGCAAAAAGCCCTGCTATCGCTAGCAGGGCTTTTTAATTCAGGTAACTTGAAATGCAGTTCATTGTGGGAGCGAGCCTGCTCGCGATTGCGCACTGTCAGCCAACACCAACGTTGAATGTGCCGCCCTCATCGCGAGCAGGCTCGCTCCCACATTTAGAGCTTTATTGGCGGACCAGGCGATGGTTCGGCAGTTGGACATCTTCAGTACTGCGATACGGGTTGATATCCAGCCCGCCCCGCCGCACATACCGCGCATACACCGTCAGTTTCTCCGGCTTGAGCAAGCGCTGCAGGTCAAGAAAGATTCGCTCCACGCATTGCTCATGGAAATCCGAATGCTGGCGAAAGCTGACGATGTAGGCCAGCAGGCTGGCGGGGTCCAGGGCCGCACCGCGATATTCCACCGCCACGCTGCCCCAGTCTGGCTGGCTGGTCACCGGACAGTTGGACTTGAGCAAATGACTGTGCAGGCTTTCCTCGACGATGCGCGAAGCATCGCAACGCAGCAGTTCCGGGCGCGGGTGCGCGTAGGAATCGACGCTGATGTCCAAGTCGTCAATGCACGCACCGGGCAGCGCCACGATGCCTTCGCTTTCAACATCCTTGAGGCTGCGAATCCGTACACCCACTGGCTTGCCGGCAGCCGCCGAAAGGTCTTTGCGCAGCGTCGCTTCCAGGCTCGCGGTATCGGCGAACGGGGTCTGGTTCAATGAATTGAGGTACAGCTTGAAGGATTTGGATTCGATGATGTTCGGCGAATCCGCCGGGATCGCGAATTCCCCGATGGCCACCACCGGCTTGCCGGACGGCAACAGCCACGACAGCTCGAAACAGTTCCAGAAATCCACGCCCTTGTACGGCAGGGTCTCGGCCGTCAGGCCCAGTTCCGCCCATTTCGCGGTGCGCGGGATCGGGAACAGCAGTGACGGCGTGTAGGTGGCGATGTATTCGCTGGATTTGCCCAGCGGCGAATGTTCGGCTGCGGGATGCATGATGGAAACCTGACTGAATAATCAGCGGATTCTATCAGCCTTTGCCGCCGCCTTTGAGTGCTTACTGACTGACTGTCAGGTTGCCCTTCATCCCGGCTTGGTAATGGCCGGGAATATTGCAGGCAAACTCCAGGCGCGTGGCCTTGCTGAAGGTCCAGGTCAGCTCGCCGGTCTTGCCCGGCTCCACCAGCACGCTGTTGGGATCATCGTGGCGCATGCTCGCCTGGTCGTGGCCCATGGCGGCATGGTCCATCCCTGGCTTCATCGCGGTCGGCAGCAACTGGCCGCTCTGCTGCATCTTGAGCATTTCCTGCTGATGGTCGGCGTGCATGGCCGCGTTGCCCAGGTTGAATTCATGGAGCAACTGGCCTTTGTTGACCAGCACGAACCGAACCGTCTCGCCAGCCTTGATGTCCAGCGCACCGGGATCGAATGTCATGTCGCCCATCATCACCTCGATGCTGCGACTGGCCTTGGTCGCTGGTGCAGGCTGGCCGAAATCAAAATGACCCGGCGATGCCCACGACGGCGCACTGAGGGCCAGTGCGCAAGCGGCCAGGATCAAGCGTTTTCCCATCAACATGTCCATACTCCAATCAGATTCGGCGTGTGGGAAACTCTACCGTTGCAGGCCTGCCAATCGGCTTACAGCTCGATTACAACTTTGTCAGGTTGTGCCACGGACCCGCCCGCCACGGTATAACGCCCTCGTCCCAACCCTGCCTTGAGCCGCCCATGAAATTGCTGATCGTCGAAGACCAAACCAAAACCGGCCAATACCTGCGCCAGGGCCTCGGCGAAGCCGGGTTCACCGCCGACCTGGTGGCCGATGGCATCACCGGCCAGCAACTGGCCTTGAGCGGTGAATACGCCTTGCTGATCCTCGACGTGATGTTGCCTGGCCGTGACGGCTGGCAAATTCTCCAAGCCGTTCGCGGCGCCGGGCTGGATACGCCGGTACTGTTCCTCACCGCGCGGGATGCGGTACAGGATCGGGTCCATGGCCTGGAACTGGGCGCCGATGATTACTTGGTCAAGCCCTTCGCCTTTTCCGAATTGCTGGCGCGTGTGCGCAGCCTGTTGCGTCGAGGCAGTTCGACGCAACAGGAAACCAGCCTGCAACTGGCCGACCTGCGCCTGGACCTGATCCGCCGCCGCGTCGAACGCAGCGGCCGGCGCATCGACCTCACCGCCAAGGAGTTCGCCTTGCTGGAAATGCTCCTGCGCCGCCAGGGCGAAGTGCTGCCCAAATCACTGATCGCGTCCCAGGTCTGGGACATGAACTTCGACAGCGACACCAACGTCATCGAAGTTGCCATCCGGCGCCTGCGCATCAAGATCGATGATGAGTTCCCCAATAAGCTCATCCACACCGTGCGCGGCATGGGCTATGTGCTTGAAGAGCGCAGCCTGTGAGGGGCCGGTGGTCGCTGAGCAGCCGCCTGGCGCTGCTGTTCGCCGCCTGCGCGGCGGTGGTGTCGTTGTTCGCCGGGGTCTTGTTCAGCCGGGGTAGCGAGGCGCACTTCATCGAGCTGGACCAGCAATTGCTCGAAGGCAAGCTGATCGGCCTGCGCCGGGCCCTGCAAGACCTTAACGCCGAGCAGACCCAGAGCCGCCTGGAAGATGAACTGAGCCGTCAGGCCGACCTGGCGCTGCGCATCAAGGGCAGCGATGGCGTGCGCTGGTACGACAGCTCGATCCGGATTCCGGCGCAATTGCCGGAGCGCCCCGGCCTGTCGACCCTCAGCGATGCCGACAACGATTATCGAGTGTTGAACGCGCCGCTGTACCCCGACCGAACCGATTCGCCGCAATTGACCTTGCTGCTGGATATCACGCATCACCAGCATTTCCTGCAGCGCATGCAACGGCTGATCTGGTTGACCGTCGGCCTCTCGGCCCTGGCCACCGCCCTGCTCGGTGCCTGGGCCGCCCGGCGCGCCTTGCGCCCCTTGCGGCGCATGGGCGCCATCGCCAGCAACGTCTCGGCCCGCTCCCTCAACGCCCGACTGCCGGAAGAGCAAATGCCTGCCGAACTGGCGGAATTGGCCCACAGCATCAACGCCATGCTCGGACGCCTCGACGATGCGTTTCAGCGGCTCTCCGCGTTCTCCGCCGACATCGCCCACGAATTGCGCACACCGCTGTCGAACCTGCTGACCCACACCCAAGTCACGCTCACCCGCGAGCGCCCCTTGGAGGTCTACCGCGAGGCGTTGCACAGCAACCTCGAAGAACTGCAATGGATGGCGCAACTGGTCAACGACATGCTGTACCTGGCCAAGTCCGACCACGGCCTGCTGGCGCTCCATCGCGAACCGCTGCAATTGGCCGAGGAAGTGGACATGTTGCTGGATTTTTTCGCGCCACTGGCCGAAGACGCCAACGTACGCCTGAGTCGCGACGGCGAGAGCCTGATCGAGGGTGACCGCAACATGCTGCGTCGAGCCCTCTCCAACCTGCTGGACAACGCCCTGCGCTTCACCCCCGCTGACGGCGAAGTGCGGGTGCGCATTGCCGATGAGGATCAAGGGGTGAACATCAGCGTGGAAAACAGTGGCGAGGGGATTGCAGCGGACTTGTTGCCGCGCCTGTTCGACCGTTTCTACCGCGCCGACCCGTCCCGCCAGGAGGGCAGCAGCGAACACGCGGGACTTGGGCTGGCCATCACCCGCTCGATCATCCGCGCCCATGGCGGGCAGATTCGCTGTGAATCGGCCGATGGCTGGACGCGCTTTTTGATTGAACTGCCGAAGGGTGAGGTCTGACACAACCCCTGTGATAAAGGAATTTATCTGTGGGAGCAAGGCTTGCCCGCGATGCAGGCGCCTTGTTTCCCCCGCAGACCGAGTTGCCTGCATCGCGGGCAAGCCTTGCTCCCACAGCGGAGAACCACAGCGATCTGCGCCGTATCAGGAATACCGCAACGCCTGCGCCGGTTCGATCTTCGCCGCGCGCCACGCCGGGTAGACGGTGGCGAGGAAGCTCAGGATGAACCCGGCCGAGCAGATCAGCACCACGTCGCCACGCTGCAGCTCCGATGGCAGGTTGCTGACGAAGTACACGTCGGAACTGAAGATGTGCTGGCCACTGACCCGTTCCAGCCAACCCACCAGCGCACTGACATTCAACGCCGCGATCACGCCCAGCACGCCACCGATCAGCGTGCCGACGACGCCGATCACCGTGCCCTGGACCATGAAGATCGCCATGATCTGCCGCGGCGTGGCGCCGATGGTGCGCAGGATCGCGATGTCCGCGCCCTTGTCGTTCACCACCATGATCAGGGTCGCGATGATGTTGAACGCCGCCACCGCGACGATCATCAGCAACAGCAAGCCAATCATGGTCTTTTCCATTTTCATGGCGCTGAACAGACTGCCCTGGGTGTGGGTCCAATCGTCAGACTTGTAACTCGCACCAAGACCGGTGGCGATGTCACCGGAGACCTTCGGCGCCGCGTACAAGTCTTTCACCGCCAGGCGCACGCTTTGCACCTGGTTCGGCTGCCAATGCTGCATTTGCGCGGCATCGGCCAGGTGAATCAGCGCCATGGAGCCGTCCAGCTCGGCACCGACCTTGAACACACCCACGACATTCAAGCGCTGCATGCGCGGGGTGATGCCGCCCGGCGCGGTGCTGATTTCCGGCACGATAAGGGTCAGCTTATCGCCCACGTTCAGGCGAAAGCGCCGAGCGGTGATCTCGCCGATCACCACGCCAAACTCGCCCGGCTTCAAGGCATCGAGACGTCCTTGGACAATATGCTGGGCAACGATGGACACCTTGCCTTCCTGGGCCGGGTCGATGCCGCTGATCTGGATCGGCTGCATCGAACCCTTATGGCTCAGCATGCCTTCCATCTCGGTAAACGGCACGGCGGCGGTGACCTCGGGATTTTTCAGCGCCGCGGCGGCCACCGGCTGCCAGTCGTCGATCGGATTGACGCCGACGATGGTGGCGTGGGGCACCATGCCGAGGATGCGCGAGCTCATTTCGCGCTGGAAGCCGTTCATCACCGACAAAACCACGATCATCGCCAGCACGCCCAGGGCGAGGCCGATCATCGAGGTCATGGAGATGAACGAAACAAAACGATTGCGGCGCTTGGCGCGGGTATAGCGCGTGCCGATGAAAATCGATAACGGTCTGAACATTCGCTGGGCACCGTATGCAAATAAAAGACCCGGCACTTGCAGCAAGTGCCGGGTTTCGGTCGGTCAGATGGGCGTCAGGCAACCTTCCTGCAAATGCAGGACGCGGTCCATCTGGCGGGCCAGGTTCATGTCGTGGGTCACCACCAGGAACGCTGTTCGCATCGAGGTGCTGAGCTCCAGCATCAAATCCTGAATGCCCTGGGCGGTGTGGGAGTCGAGGTTGCCGGTCGGCTCGTCGAGCATCACCAGGCCAGGCTTGTTGACCAGGGCCCGGGCAATCGCCACGCGCTGGCGTTCGCCGCCGGACAGCTCAGCCGGCTTGTGCTCCAGGCGATGCCCCAACCCTACCCGCTCCAGCAACGCCGTGGCGCGCTGACGAGCCTCGGGAATCGCCGTGCGGCCGATCAACAGCGGCATGCAGACGTTTTCCAGCGCGGTGAACTCTGGCAACAGGTGGTGGAACTGGTAGACGAAGCCCAGGGAACGGTTGCGCAGCAGGCCACGGGCCTTCTCATTCAGCGCCGAAAGCTCTTCGCCGGCCAGCCAGACGCTGCCGGCGGTCGGCGTATCCAGCCCGCCCAGCAGGTTGAGCAAGGTACTTTTGCCCGACCCGGAGGTGCCGACAATCGCCACGCGCTCGCCAGGATGCAACTCCAGTTGCAGGCCCGACAACACCACCACCGACTCCGGGCCTTCCTCGTAGGATTTGCCCAGGTTGCGGCAGCTCAAGATTGCTTTTTCACTCATGCCCGACTCACTCATAACGTAACGCCTCCGCAGGCTGGGTGCGCGCGGCACGCCAGGCAGGATACAGGGTGGCGAGGAAACTCAGGACCAACGCGGCGCCGCAGACCATCAACACGTCATCGGACTGCAACTGCGATGGCAGGTAGTCGATGAAGTACACGTCGGCGTTGAGGAACTTATGCCCGATCAGGCCTTCGAGGCCGGCGATCGCGGCGCTGACATTCAGCGCGGCGAACATGCCGACCAAAGCGCCGACGAACGTACCGATCACGCCGATGACGGTGCCCTGGACCATGAAGATCCGCATGATCTGCCCCGGCGTGGCGCCGAGGGTGCGCAGGATCGCGATGTCGCCCTTCTTGTCGTTCACCACCATCACCAGCGTGGAGATGATGTTGAACGCCGCCACGGCGACGATTAGCAACAGCAGCAGGCCGATCATGGCTTTTTCCATACGGATCGCCTGGTACAGGTTGCCGTGGGTGCGGGTCCAGTCCCGGGCGTAGTAGCGGTCTTCGCCGAGCTGCTGGGCGATGGTCCAGGCCACACGCGGGGCCTGGAACAGATCGTCGAACTTCAAGCGCAGGCCCTGCACCTGATCCGGTTTCCAGCGATGCAGGCGGGCCAGGTCCTGGAGATTGGTCACGCCCAGGTAGCCGTCCAGCTCGCCAGCGCCGACATGGAAAATGCCGACCACGGTAAAGCGCTTCATGCGCGGGAACATGCCGCCTGGGGTCACGGTGACTTCCGGCGCAACGAACGTCAGCTTGTCGCCGATGGCCACGCCGAGCTTCGCCGCGGCCTTGTCGCCGATGACGATGCCGAAGCTGCCGGGGGCCAAGTCGTCGAGTTTGCCCTGCTTCATGAAGTTGTCGATGATCGACACCTGCCGTTCCAGGCCAGGGTCGATGCCATTGAGCAACACCTTGGACACCTTGCCGTCGTTGGTCAGCAGCCCCTGCATCTGGGTGAAGGGCGCCACGGCCAGCACCTGCGGGTTCTGCTTGACCTTGGCGGCCAGGCTCGGCCAATCGCTGATGGCTTCGCCGGTTTCGAGGGTCGCGTGGGGCACCATGCCCAGCACGCGGGTGCGCATCTCATGGTCGAAGCCGTTCATCACCGACAGTACGACAATCATCACGACCACGCCGAGGGCGAGACCGATGATGGAGGTCAGGGAAATGAACGATACAAAATGATTGCGACGCTTTGCACGGGTATAACGCGTGCCGATAAATACGAAGAGAGGTCTGAACATGTCGGGGCTTGTTCGGAGGGAAAAGGAACGTCCTTGTGGCGGGGGTCACAAACCAGCTTTACACTCAGACCACCGCCGCTACCATGGGTTCGCCATGTCGACATTAGATGAAGAAGATCGCCGCGAATACTACCGTATCGAGGACACGATCGCACTGGAAATTCGGCCCCTGTCCATTCCTGAAGCTGCTGGCCAGGAAGTGTTGCAGGATGCTTCTCCATTGTTCAATCTGCTCAGCGAACTGCACCTGAGCGAATTCGAGTCGCAACACCTGCTGCGCCAGATCAGCGAGCGCGAACGCAGCATCGCGGCATACCTCAAGGCGATGAACAAACGCATCGACCTGCTCAGCCAGGTCATTGCCCTGACGGTGCTCGGCGAAATCGGCGAACCGCAGCCGGTGATCATTTCCGAAGGCGGCATCGACTTCCAATACCCCACCCCCATTGCCGTCGGCGCACACTTGTCGATCAAGCTGGTGCTGATGCCCCAAGCCCTCGGCTTGCTGCTTCGGGCGCGGGTCACCCACTGCGACCCCAAGGGCGACGGCTACGACGTGGGCACCGAGTTCGAACGTCCGACCGACGCCCAGCGCCAGTTGCTGGCCCGCTACATCCTGCAGAAACAGGCGCAAGAACGGCGCCTGGCGCGGGAACTGAACGAATCAGGTATCAATAAGGAAGAACCGTGACCCTCATTTATGGCCACCGCGGCGCCAAGGGCGAAGCGCCGGAAAACACCCTGACCGGTTTTCAGGAGTGCCTCAAGCACGGCGTACGCCGTTGCGAGCTGGACTTGCACCTGTCCATGGACGGCGAGTTGATGGTGATCCACGACCCGACCCTCAAGCGCACCACCGATCGCCGGGGCAAGGTGGTCGAACATACCGCCGCCGAGCTGGTGACCTACGATGCGCGCAAGGGTGGCCCGGGCTGGATCAAGCCGTGCCCGATCCCACGCCTTGAAGAGCTGTTCGAGCAGTGTGATTTCGAGCACTGGCAACTGGAGGTCAAGAGCGCCTCACGCACCCGCGCCGCTGCCACGGTGCTGGGCATCCGCGAAATGGCCCAGCGTTTCGGGCTGCTGGACAAAATCACCATCACCTCCAGCTCCCGGGAAGTGCTCAAGGCCGCCTTGGACCTGACCCCGGACATTTCCCGCGGATTGGTGGCCGAATACGCCTGGCTCGACCCGCTGAAGGTCGCCCAGAGTTATGGCTGCGAGATTCTGGCGCTGAACTGGACCTTGTGCACGCCGGAACGCCTGGCCAAGGCCCAGCGCCAAGGCTTGCATGTGTCGGTGTGGACGGTCAACGAGCCCGCGCTGATGCGCAGGCTCGCCGACTTTGGCGCTGACAGCCTGATTACAGACTTTCCCGGTTTGGCCACTGCCACCCTCGAGAATTGCTGAAATCGGTCTCCCCGGCCGGCTCAGGCCACCGGCCGGAGCCGCTCAAAAAAGCCGGTTGAGCCCGTCATAGGCGGCTACCCGATAGGCTTCGGCCATGGTCGGGTAGTTGAACGTGGTGTTGACGAAGTACTTCAGCGTGTTCAGTTCGCCCGGCTGGTTCATGATCGCCTGGCCGATGTGGACGATCTCCGACGCCTGGTAGCCGAAGCAGTGCACGCCCAGCACTTCCAGGGTCTCGCGGTGGAACAGGATCTTCAGCATGCCTTGCGGCTCGCCGGCAATCTGCGCGCGCGCCATGCTCTTGAAGAACGCCTTGCCCACTTCGTACGGCACCTTGGCCTGGGTCAGCTCCTGCTCGTTCTTGCCGATCGAGCTGATCTCCGGAATGGTGTAGATGCCGGTCGGCACGTCGTTGACGAAGCGCCAGCTGCCGTTGTCGACAATGCTGCCGGCGGCCGAACGACCCTGGTCGTGGGCGGCACTGGCCAGGCTCGGCCAGCCGATCACGTCACCGGCACCGTAGATGTTCGGCACGCAGGTGCGGTAGTTCTCGTCGACTTCGATCTGGCCACGGCTGTTGACCTTCACGCCGATGTTTTCCAGGCCCAGGGTGTCGGTGTTGCCGGTACGGCCGTTACACCAGAGCAAGGCGTCGGCCTTGATCTTCTTGCCGGACTTGAGATGCAGGATGACGCCATTGTCGACGCCTTCGACGCGGTCGTAGTCTTCGTTGTGGCGCACGGTGATGTTGTTGTTGCTGAAGTGATAGCTCAGGGCCTGGGAGATTTCCGAGTCCAGGAAGCTCAGCAACTGGCCACGGTTGTCCACCAGCTCCACCAGCACACCCAGGCCGCTGAAGATCGAGGCATATTCGCAACCGATCACGCCGGCACCGTAGACGATGAGCTTACGCGGGGTGTGACCCAGGCTCAGGATGGTGTCGCTATCGTAGATCCGCGCATGGTTGAAATCGATATCGGCGGGGCGATACGGGCGCGAGCCAGTGGCGATGATGATGTGCTTGGCCACCAGCTTCTCGACCACGCCGTTGCCACAGACCACTTCGACCGTCTGCTCGTCGGCAAAGCTGCCGGTGCCGAAGAACACGTCCACGCGGTTGCGGGCGTAGTAGCCGGTACGCGAGGCCACTTGCTTGGAGATGACCTTCTCGGCGCTCTTGAGCACGTCCGGGAAGGAGAACCAGCGCGGCTCGCCGATGGCCCGGAACATCGGGTTGGTGTTGAACTGCATGATCTGCCGGACCGAGTGACGCAAGGCCTTGGACGGGATGGTACCCAAGTGGGTGCAGTTGCCGCCGACCTGCCGACGGCTGTCGACCATCGCCACCTTGCGCCCTGCCTTGGCCGCGTTCATTGCCGCGCCTTCCCCCGCCGGGCCGGAGCCCAGTACCACCACGTCGTAGTTGTAGACAGCCATGCGTACTCCTCAGAACAGGCCGCGATGCCACGCTTGGCACCCACGGCTAAATCATGCCGGCCGGCGGCATGAAGGAACAATTTTAGGCCGGTTCACGCGCCCGGCCACAGTCTATAGAAGCGTCAACGCCGCGCACATTACCCCTTGGTCGCGCCGTAGGCTAGGGGGCGTTCTCAATTAGTTTCCCCACCGCGTTGTGCCTTAAAGCGGGCCAGGCAAGGCGCAGGCCGCTGGGAATGGTGTTCCCTTTCCAAGGCCTGCAACGCAGCATGGCCCGCTTTAAGGCGCAACCCGGCGCGGTGGGGAAACTAATTGAGAACGCCCCCTTTGCCTGCGCTATTTCGCCACAGGTAGGCTTTCAGTACCCTGTCATTGCATGACACTGATCTCAAGTACGCTTGGATCATCGTGGCGAGGGAGCTTGCTCCCGCTGGGGTGCGTAGCGGCCCCCTTTTGTGAGCGCTTCGCACTCAGGCGGGAGCAAGCTCCCTCGCCACGGGTTTATTGGTGAATGACATTTCGGTGTTCATTGGTTCTTTCCACGGGTCATCCGCTCAAAGGTTTCATTGGTGCGAACGACGAAACGGTCGTTGTCCCGCAATACGAAAAATACCCCGATGTCATGCTTCTGGGCATAGTCCCAACCCCGTTCAGGACCGAGAATCAGCAACAGCGTCGATAGTCCATCGGCCATCATCGCCGAAGGATGAATCACAGTGACGGACGCCAGGTTGTGTAGGACCGGCGCACCAGTACGTCCATCAAAGGTGTGGGAATAACGCTGACCACCCTGTTCGAAATATTTACGGTAGTCACCCGAGGTGGAAACCCCGTAGCCGTTGACCTCGATGATACGCTCAGCCACTTGCCGGTCATCCCGAGGCTCCTCCAGGGCGATGCGCCAGGCCGAACCATCGGGCTTATGCCCGGCGGCCTTGAGTTCGCCAGTGGCTTCGGCCAGGTAACTGTCGATGCCCAGGGCCTGGAGCCTGGCGGCGATGCGGTCGACGGCATGACCGGCGGCGATACTGTTGAAGTCGACTTCCACCGCCGCATCCTTGCACAACCGGTCGCCCTCGATGCGCAAATGGCCATGACCGACGCGCTGGCGTACCAAGGCCAACGCTTCGGCGCTGGGTACTGTTTCTGCGCGGGACTGAGGACCGAAGCCCCACAGGTTCAACAATGGCTCCACCGTCAGGTCGAAGGAGCCATCGCTTTGGACCGACAATTGCTCGCCCACGCGGATCAACGCCAGGACCGGGCCAGGCATGACCTGGCAACTGTTGGCCGGCAGTGCATTGAAGCGCTCGACGTCCGAGTCGCTGCGATAGGTCGAGAGTTGCCGGTCCACTTCGGCGAGGATGTTTTCTACCTCGGCCTGCACCGTTTTCGGACCCGGTCCGGCGGAATGCCTGACGTACTGGATGGAATAGTGACTGCCCATGGTCGGGCCGTCGAAACGCTCCAAGGTGTCGCCACCGCCGCAACCGGACAACACGGCTGCCAACACCACAAGGCCTATCCATCGTCCAGTTAACAAATCTTCATCCCCCCTCAAAACCGCGCCCGCCATTATGAACGCCAGCGCACGCAAAAACTGTGGGAGCCAATGGAGCCCTGTGGGAGCAAAGCTTGCTCGCGATGCAGGCGACACGGTTCAACTGCAAGACCGCGTCATCGTTTATCGCGAGCAAGCTTTGCTCCCACAGGTTCTTACAGGCCTTCATAAGACTCCCCACAGGGATTGCAGCGCTTTCATACAAGATTTACCAGAGTGAGTACCAACCCATGTCTTCCAATACGAGCAACGGCAAGGCGATTTTTCGCGTTGTCAGCGGCAACTTCCTGGAGATGTTCGACTTCATGGTCTACGGCTTCTACGCCACGGCCATCGCCAAGACGTTCTTCCCCGCCGACAGTGCGTTCGCCTCGCTGATGCTGTCCCTGGCCACGTTCGGCGCCGGGTTCCTGATGCGCCCCCTTGGGGCGATTTTTCTCGGCGCCTACATCGACCGCCACGGCCGTCGCAAAGGCTTGATCATCACCCTGGTGCTGATGGCCATGGGCACCATACTGATCGCCTGCGTGCCGGGCTATGCCGTCCTCGGCGTGGCGGCGCCCTTGCTGGTGCTGCTCGGCCGCTTGCTGCAAGGTTTCTCCGCTGGTGTGGAATTGGGTGGCGTATCGGTTTACCTGGCGGAGATCTCCACGCCGGGGCGCAAGGGTTTCTTTGTCAGTTGGCAATCCGCCAGCCAGCAGGCCGCCGTGGTGTTTGCCGGTCTGCTGGGGGTTGGCCTCAATCACTGGCTGAGCCCCCAGGAAATGGGGGATTGGGGCTGGCGCGTACCGTTCCTGGTGGGTTGCATGATTGTCCCGGCGATCTTCATGATCCGTCGCTCATTGGAAGAAACACCTGAGTTCCAAGCGCGAAAACATCGCCCCAGCCTGTCGGAAATTATCCGCTCTATCGGCCAGAACTTCGGCATCGTCCTGGCCGGCATGGCGCTGGTGGTGATGACCACCGTGTCGTTCTATTTGATCACCGCCTACACACCGACCTTCGGCAAGGCCGAGTTGAACCTGTCGGACCTGGACGCGCTGCTGGTCACGGTGTGCATCGGCTTGTCGAATTTTTTCTGGCTGCCAGTGATGGGGGCGTTTTCCGACAAGATCGGACGCAAACCCCTGCTGCTCGGTGCGACCGTCCTGGCGATCCTGACCGCTTATCCGGCCCTGTCCTGGCTGGTGGCGAACCCCAGTTTCAGCCATTTGCTGATCGTCGAGCTGTGGCTGTCGTTCCTGTATGGATCCTACAACGGTGCAATGGTCGTCGCCTTGACGGAAATCATGCCGGTCGAGGTGCGCACTACCGGGTTCTCCCTGGCCTACAGCCTGGCGACAGCGACGTTCGGCGGGTTTACCCCGGCGGCCTGTACGTATCTGATTCATGTATTGGATAACAAGGCCGCGCCGGGGATATGGCTCAGTGGTGCGGCGGTGCTGGGGTTGATCGCGACCTTGGTGCTGTTCAAGGGCAATCGGCATGAACTGCGGACAGCGCAGGCCTCTGTAGTAGGCGGCGCCTGACAGATCGCCTTCGCGAGCAAGCCCGCTCCCACAGTTTGTCCGCGTACATCCTGTGGGAGCGGGCTTGCTCGCGAAGAGGCCGGCCCAGCCAACACAAACCTCCAGATACAAAAACGCCCCGACAAGTCGGGGCGTTTTCACAAGCGGCTAACGCTTAGCGCGGGAACGCTGGCGGGTTTACCCCGGCCATGTCTTCCATCACGCGAACCACCTGGCAGCTGTAACCGAATTCGTTGTCGTACCAGACGTACAGAACAACGCGGTTGTCTTGGCTGATGGTGGCTTCAGCATCCACCACACCGGCGTGGCGCGAGCCCACGAAGTCGGTGGACACCACTTCCTGGGAATTGACGAAGTCGATCTGCTTGTGCAGGTCGGAGTGCAGCGCCATGTAGCGCAGGTACTCGTTCATCTCTTCGCGAGTGGCGGCTTTCTCAAGGTTCAGGTTGAGAATGGCCATCGACACGTTCGGCGTCGGCACGCGGATCGCGTTGCCGGTCAGCTTGCCGGCCAGTTCAGGCAGGGCCTTGGCGGCGGCGGTGGCGGCACCGGTCTCGGTGATGACCATGTTCAGCGCGGCGCTGCGGCCACGGCGATCGCCTTTGTGGAAGTTGTCGATCAGGTTCTGGTCGTTGGTGTACGAGTGAACGGTTTCAACGTGACCGTTGACGATGCCGAACTTGTCGTTCACGGCCTTGAGCACCGGCACGATGGCGTTGGTGGTGCAAGAGGCGGCGGAAACGATCTTGTCGTCAGCGGTGATTTCGCCGTGGTTGATGCCGTGAACGATATTCTTCAGCTTGCCCTTGCCAGGTGCTGTCAGGACAACGCGATCGACACCTGGGCAGGCCAGGTGCTGGCCCAGGCCATCGGCGTCACGCCATACACCGGTGTTATCCACCAGCAGTGCGTCCTTGATCCCGTACTGGGTGTAATCCACCTCGGTCGGGTTCTTCGCGTAGATCACCTGGATCAGGTTACCGTTGGCGGTGATGGTGTTGTTTTCTTCGTCGATGGTGATGGTGCCATTGAACGAACCATGGACCGAATCGCGACGCAGCAGGCTGGCGCGCTTGGTCAGGTCATTCTCGGCGCCCTTGCGCACCACGATGGCCCGCAGGCGCAGGCCGTCGCCACCACCGGTTTTTTCGATCAGGATGCGCGCCAGCAGACGACCGATACGACCGAAGCCGTACAGGACCACGTCAGTGCCTTTGCGAGCCGAAACGTTCTGCTGGCCAACCACATCAGCCATCTCTTCACGCACGAACTGCTCGGCGCTACGGCCATTGCCTTCGTTACGGAATTTGAACGCCAACTTGCCCAGATCCACCGAAGCCGCGCCGAGCTTGAGCTCGCTCATGGCTTTGAGCAGGGGGAATGTTTCGTGGACGGAGAGTTCGCTGTCGTCGGAAGAACGGTGGCGAGCAAAGCGGTGGGCTTTGAGGATCGCGATGACAGACTGGTTGATCAGGCTGCGGCCATAGATCGAGCTCACCACGTTGTTATTGCGGTAGAGCTGACCGATGAGAGGGATCATCGCTTCGGCGAGCGCTTCACGATCAATCCATTCACCAAGACACTGGTCGGGCTTCTGAGTCACGGTAACCTTCCACATGTAGGGGCTGAAAAAAGGGGCTACATTATGCCGCCGAGTCCTCTGCGGAGCAATGCGCGCCCGTCGCGCCGTGGTTTTCCTGCCTGCCTGGGTAGTCTGCGACTGACAGCAGCCCCCTTCCCCCGCTACAATTGTCGACTTTGTCGCAATGCTGGAGCTCAATCTTCCGTGCCCGTTCTGCGTCTTCCGCTTCTCCCTGCCGCGGCAGGTAAACAGCACTGGGGCAACCTGCCCGGTGCCGCCCTGAGCCTGGCCATCGCCGAGGCTGCCAGCGCTGCAAAGCGTTTCACCCTGCTGCTGACCGCCGACAGCCAAAGCGCCGAACGGCTGGAACAGGAGCTGAGTTTCTTCGCTCCGGATTTGCCGGTCTTGCATTTCCCAGACTGGGAAACCCTGCCCTACGATCTGTTTTCGCCGCACCAGGACATCATTTCCCAGCGAATCGCCAGCCTTTATCGGCTGCCGGAGCTCAGTCATGGCGTTTTGGTAGTGCCGATCACCACGGCCCTACATCGCCTGGCACCGACCCAATTCCTGCTGGGCAGCAGCCTGGTGCTGGACATCGGCCAGAAGCTCGACGTAGAGCAGATGCGCACCCGTCTCGAGGCCAGTGGCTATCGTTGCGTCGACACGGTGTACGAACACGGCGAGTTCGCGGTGCGTGGCGCCTTGATCGACCTGTTCCCGATGGGCAGCAAATTGCCGTATCGCATCGACCTGTTCGATGACGAAATCGAAACCCTGCGCACCTTCGACCCGGAAAACCAGCGTTCCATCGACAAAGTGCAATCGATCCGACTGTTGCCGGCCAAGGAATTTCCGCTGCAGAAAGACGCCGTGACCCGCTTCAAGGCGCGTTTTCGCGAGCGCTTCGATGTGGATTTCCGTCGTTGCCCGATCTTCCAGGACCTGAGCAGCGGGATCACACCCGCCGGTATCGAGTACTACCTGCCGCTGTTTTTCGAAGAAACCTCCACCCTGTTCGATTATTTGCCTCAGGACACCCAGGTGTTTTCCCTGCCGGGCATCGAGCAAGCGGCGGAAAACTTCTGGAACGACGTGCGCAACCGTTACGAAGAGCGTCGCGTCGATCCGTCCCGACCTTTATTGCCGCCGGCCGAGCTGTTCCTGCCGGTGGAAGATTGCTTTGCCCGTCTCAAGAGTTGGCCGCGCGTGGTGGCGAGCCAGCAGGACGTGGAAACCGGCGTCGGCCGTGAACGCTTCCCGGCCAAGGCGTTGCCGGACCTGGCCATCGAAGCCAAGGCCACGCAACCTTTGGCGGCGCTTGCCGGATTCCTCGACGAATTCCCCGGGCGAGTGCTGTTCACCGCCGAATCCGCGGGTCGTCGCGAAGTGCTGCTGGAACTGCTCGAACGTTTGAAGCTGCGACCGAAGACCGTCGACAGCTGGCCGGACTTCGTTGCCGGCAAGGATCGCCTGGCGATCACCATCGCGCCGCTGAACGACGGCCTGGTCCTGGATGAGCCAGCCTTGGCGCTGGTGGCCGAAAGTCCTTTGTTCGGCCAGCGGGTCATGCAGCGCCGCCGTCGCGAGAAACGTGCCGACGCCGCCAACGACGCCGTCATCAAGAACCTCACCGAGCTGCGTGAAGGCGCGCCCGTGGTGCACATCGATCACGGCGTGGGTCGCTATCTGGGCCTGGCGACACTGGAAATCGACAACCAGGCCGCCGAGTTCCTGACCCTGGAATACGCCGAAGGCGCCAAGCTCTACGTGCCAGTGGCGAACCTGCACCTGATCGCTCGCTACACCGGCAGCGACGACGCCCTGGCCCCGCTGCATCGCCTGGGCTCGGAAACCTGGCAGAAAGCCAAGCGCAAGGCGGCCGAGCAGGTGCGCGACGTGGCCGCCGAACTGCTCGATATCTACGCCCGTCGCGCGGCTCGCGAGGGTTATGCCTTCGCCGATCCGAAAGCCGACTACGAAACCTTCAGCGCCGGTTTCCCGTTCGAAGAAACCGTCGACCAGCAGACCACCATCGAAGCCGTGCGCGCCGACATGCTCGCCCCCAAGCCCATGGACCGACTGGTGTGTGGCGACGTGGGCTTCGGCAAGACCGAAGTGGCGATGCGCGCCGCGTTCATTGCCGTGCACGGTGGCAAGCAGGTGGCGATCCTGGTCCCGACCACCCTGCTCGCCCAGCAGCACTACAACAGCTTCCGCGACCGCTTTGCCGATTGGCCGGTGACCGTGGAGGTCATGAGCCGTTTCAAATCCGCCAAGGAAGTGAACGCTGCCGTGGCCGACCTGGCCGAGGGCAAGATCGACATCGTCATCGGCACGCACAAACTGCTGCAGGACGATGTGAAGATCAAGAACCTGGGTCTGGTGATCATCGACGAAGAGCACCGTTTTGGCGTGCGCCAGAAGGAACAGCTCAAGGCCCTGCGCAGCGAAGTCGACATTCTGACCCTGACCGCCACGCCGATCCCACGCACGCTGAACATGGCGGTGTCGGGCATGCGCGACCTGTCGATCATCGCCACGCCGCCGGCCCGGCGCCTGTCGGTGCGCACCTTTGTCATGGAGCAGAACAAAAGCACGGTCAAGGAAGCCCTGCTGCGTGAGCTGCTGCGCGGCGGCCAGGTCTATTACCTGCACAATGACGTGAAGACCATCGAGAAATGTGCCGCCGACCTGGCCGAGCTGGTGCCGGAAGCACGTATCGGCATCGGCCACGGGCAGATGCGCGAACGTGAACTCGAACAGGTGATGAGCGACTTCTACCACAAGCGCTTCAACGTGCTGATCGCCTCGACCATCATCGAGACCGGTATCGACGTGCCGAGCGCCAACACCATCATCATCGAGCGCGCCGACAAATTCGGCCTGGCCCAGTTGCACCAGTTGCGCGGCCGGGTCGGTCGTAGCCACCACCAGGCCTATGCCTACCTGCTGACGCCACCGCGCCAGCAAATCACCCCGGATGCGGAAAAGCGCCTGGAAGCCATTGCCAACACCCAGGACCTCGGCGCCGGTTTCGTGCTGGCCACCAACGACCTGGAAATCCGTGGCGCCGGCGAATTGCTCGGCGATGGCCAGAGCGGCCAGATCCAGGCCGTCGGCTTCACGCTGTACATGGAGATGCTCGAGCGCGCGGTCAAGTCGATCCGCAAGGGCGAGCAGCCGAACCTCGACCAACCCCTGGGCGGCGGGCCGGAAATCAACCTGCGAGTACCGGCACTGATCCCGGAAGACTACCTGCCGGACGTCCACGCACGGCTGATCCTCTACAAACGCATCGCCTCGGCCAGCGACGAGGAAGGCCTCAAGGACCTGCAAGTGGAGATGATCGACCGTTTCGGCCTGCTGCCGGAACCGACCAAGAACCTGGTGCGCACCACGCTGCTCAAACTCAAGGCCGAGCAACTGGGCATCAAGAAAGTCGATGGCGGCCCCAACGGCGGCCGGATCGAGTTCGAAGCCCAGACGCCGGTCGACCCACTGGTGCTGATCAAGTTGATCCAGGGCCAGCCCAAACGCTACAAGTTCGAAGGCGCCACGATGTTCAAGTTCATGGTGCCCATGGAACGCGCGGAAGAGCGTTTCAATACCGTAGAGGCGCTGTTCGAGCGCCTCACTCCGACCACTGCTTGAAGGACGCCCCATGCGCCTGTTTCGCTCATTGACCTTGTTGTTGACCTTGGTCGCTCCCCTGGCGTTTGCCGACGACCTGTATCAGGTTGAAATGATTCTGGTGCGCCAGAACGCCGAGCCGGCGATTGTCAGCCGCGCCGCACCGGAAGACTGGGACGCCGGCGCGCAACGCCTGGGCGCGGACAGCCAGCGCACGCCGGCCCTGGGCAACATCGTCGAGAAACTCACCGCCAGCGGTCAATACACCGTGTTGATGCACAAGGCCTGGCAGCAGACGCTCGGTGAACAGGGGCGCAAAGTTGCCATCAGCGACGGCGCCGAACAGTTCGGGCAATTCCCCATCGAGGGCACCCTGGAACTGAAGCTGGGCCGTTTCACCGACGTGGATGCCGATTTCTGGATCAACCAGATCAACGCCAATGGCCTGGTCACCGCCAGCGAGCGCCTCAAGCAGCAGAGCCATACCAAGAATGGCCAACTGAATTTCCTCGACAACGGGCATCTTGGCCTGCTGATCAAGATAACCTCGTTGACCGCGCCCGCACCCCGGCAGGCACCTGAAGTCATTCCGGACTGATTGGCGCGCCTATGCCCTCGCCCCTGAGCAAACCCCTGGCACCTTCCTGGGTCAATCGATTCAAGGAACAGAGCCTGGAGCGCGGGCGCCGTTATGCGCTGGAAAACCGCGTCAGGATCGTCGAGGCCGGCGACAGCACCATCACCGCCAGTTGCGAAGGCTCTGGCGGTAACGTCTACCGTCAGACTATTCGCCTTAAGGAGTCAGCCAAGGGCGCGTTGATTCTGCTTGAAGCCGCTTGCTCCTGCCCGGTGCGTATCAACTGCAAGCACTGCGCGGCGGTGCTGCTGCAAGTCCAGGAAACCCTGGCCTACCCGGCCGCCGAAAAAGACGCGCAATTGCTGGAGAAACTCCAGGCGGTGCTGGACAACCGCAGCCCCAAGGCCCCGCCACAAGTGCTGGTGGACAACGTGCAACCGGTGCCGCGGCTGTGGCTGGCCAGCGTCGAGTTCAGCGCCTTCGAGCCGCGCAACGGCAAGATGCAACGCTATATCCAGCACCGCGCCGCGCTGTCCTTCAGCTATCTGGACGAGTACGTCAGTGGCCAGCGCAACACCGACGTGCTGATTCGCCAGGAAACCCAGACGTTGCGGATAAAACGCCACACCGATGTGGAACAGTCCTACCGCGAACAACTACGAATCCTCGGCTTCAAAGTCGCGACCCGACAAAGCAAGGCCCTGCCGGAAAGTGCCGGGGAACTGTACGAGATGGTCAATGACAGCGCCTGGCTGACGTTCACCCTCAACGACCTGCCGAAACTGCGCACCCAAGGCTGGGAGCTGCAGATTGACGAGGACTTTGGCTTTGACCTGACGGCGGTGGACGAATGGTATGCCACGGTCGAGGAAACACCGGAACGGGATTGGTTCGACCTGGAACTGGGGATCATCGTCAACGGCGAACGCCTGAGCCTGCTGCCGATCCTGTTGAACCTGATGCGCTCGCACATCGAATTGTTCAACCCGGAGCGCCTGGCCCGGCGCCGGGACGATGAACTGATCCTGGTCAACCTGCCCAACCGCCCGAACTCGGAGTTCGGCCCGCAGCAAGTCGCCCTGCCCTATGGCCGGCTAAAACCGGTGCTGGCGACCCTCGGCGAGTTCTACCTGCAAGAACCCGGCACCACCAAACTGCGCCTCAACAGCGCGGACGCCCTGCGCCTGAACCCGCTGCAAGACATGCCGTTGACCTGGGAGGGCGGCGAGCACATTCGCGGCCTGGCCCAACGCCTGCGGGACATCAAGGATTACACCGCCACCGCGCCCGAGGGCCTGAATGCGACGCTGCGGCCTTATCAACTTGAAGGCTTGAGCTGGATGCAATCGCTCAGGCAATTGGAGGTCGGTGGGATTCTCGCGGACGACATGGGGCTGGGCAAAACCCTACAGACCCTGGCGCACATTCTCAGCGAAAAAAACGCCGGGCGCCTCGACCGGCCGTGCATGGTGGTCATGCCCACTAGCCTGATTCCCAACTGGCTCGACGAAGCGTCCCACTTCACGCCGCAGCTCAAGGTCCTGGCGCTTTACGGTGCGGGGCGCAAAAAACATTTCGAACGGCTGGTGGATTACGACCTGATCCTCACCACTTATGCCCTGCTCCCCAAGGATGTCGAGCGCCTGAAAGCGCAGCCACTTCACGTCCTGATCCTCGATGAAGCCCAGTACATCAAGAACCCCACCAGCAAAGCCGCCCAGGCCGCGCGTGAGCTCAATGCGCGCCAGCGGCTGTGCCTGTCCGGCACGCCCCTGGAAAATCACCTGGGCGAATTGTGGTCGCTGTTTCACTTCCTGTTGCCGGGGTGGCTTGGGGACGTCAAGAGTTTCAACCGCGATTACCGTGTACCAATCGAAAAGCGCGGCAGCGATGTACGACTGCAACACCTCAACGGTCGGATAAAACCTTTCCTGCTGCGCAGGACCAAGGAGCAAGTGGCGACCGAGTTGCCACCCAAGACCGAGATCATCCATTGGGTCGAACTCAGCGACGCCCAGCGGGACGTCTACGAAACCATGCGCCTGGCGATGGACAAGAAGGTCCGCGACGAAATCACCCGCAAAGGCGTGGCCCGCAGCCAGATCATCATTCTCGAAGCCCTGCTGAAGCTGCGCCAGGTGTGTTGCGACCTGCGCCTGATCAACGACGCCACCCTGCCCGCCCGAGGCAGCACCTCGGGCAAGCTCGACAGCCTGATGGAAATGCTCGAAGAGCTATTTGAAGAAGGGCGCAGGGTGCTGCTGTTCTCTCAGTTCACGTCCATGTTGGCGCTGATTGAAGATGAACTGAAAAAACGCGGCGTCGACTATGCAATCCTGACCGGCCAGACCCGGGATCGACGCACGCCGGTCAAGGAGTTCCAGAGTGGCAAGCGTCAGATCTTTCTGATCAGCCTGAAGGCCGGAGGTGTAGGCCTGAACCTGACCGAGGCCGACACGGTGATTCACTACGACCCATGGTGGAACCCGGCCACCGAAAACCAGGCCACCGACCGCGCCTACCGCATCGGCCAGGAAAAACCGGTGTTCGTCTACAAGCTGATAGCCCGAGGCACGGTGGAAGAGAAAATCCAGCTGCTGCAAAAGGAAAAGTCCGATCTCGCGGCCGGCGTGCTGGACGGACGCGTGGCTGGCGATTGGAAATTGCAGAGCGACGACATCGAGGCGTTGTTCGCGCCGCTGCCGGACAAGCTCGAGAAGCGCTGACACTCCCCCAATCCTTGTGGCAGTCCTGTGGGAATGTGCAGCCCCCACAAAACCGGAGGCCCATCCCACTTCCAATGTGGGAGCGAGCCTGCTCGCGATGGCTGGCTATCAGGCGACATAGCCAGTGATGTGTCGGTGAATCAGACCTTGGGCAACGGCGCAAACAACGCTTCAATATCGCCCTGCTCAAGCTTCCACCCAGCCGTCGTGCCACCATCCAGCACACCGCCGGCCAACGCAGCCTTATCCTGCTGAAGGGCCTGTATCTTCTCTTCCACCGTACCCTTGGCAATCAGTTTGTAAACAAACACGGGTTTATTTTGGCCGATCCGATAAGCCCGATCGGTCGCCTGGTTTTCCACCGCCGGGTTCCACCACGGGTCGAAATGGATCACCGTGTCGGCGGCTGTCAAATTGAGCCCCGTACCGCCGGCCTTGAGGCTGATTAGAAACAGTGACACCTTGCCACTTTGAAAATCCCTCACCGGCGTGCGGCGATCCGTGGTGCTGCCGGTCAGCAACGAATAGGCAAGGCTGCGCTTTTGCAGTTCCTCCTCAATCAGGGCCAGCATCGAAGTGAACTGGGAAAACAGCAAAATCTTGCGCCCCTCGCTGAGCAACTCTTCGAGCATCTCCATCAAACTGACCAACTTGCCGCTGCCGGAACGTAGTGCTTTGGCGGTCTGTACGGTATTGAGCAACCGCAAGTCGCAGCAGACCTGGCGCAACTTGAGCAACGCATCGAGGATGATGATCTGGCTACGGGCCATGCCGCTGCGAGCAATTTCGTCGCGCACTTTCTTGTCCATGGCCACACGCACGGTTTCATAGACATCCCGCTGCCCGTCGCTGAGGTCGACCCAATGGACGATTTCAGTCTTGGGTGGCAGCTCAGTAGCGACTTGTTCCTTTTTGCGCCGCAGTAGAAACGGTTTTATCCGCGCCGTCAGGTGGCGCATTCGCTCGCTGTTGCCGTGTTTTTCGATCGGCGTCCGGTAGTCTCGGTTGAAGCTTTTGCTATCCCCCAACCAGCCAGGCAGGAGGAAATGAAACAGCGACCAGAGTTCGCCCAAGTGATTTTCCAACGGTGTTCCCGACAGGCACAACCGCTGGCGGGCGTTGAGTTCCCGTGCGGCTTGGGCAGCCTTGCTGGCGGGGTTCTTGATGTTCTGTGCCTCATCGAGAATCAGCACACTCCAGGCCTGGGGTTTCAGCACCTCCAGATCCCGCGGCAACAAGGCATAAGTCGTCAATACCAGATCGTACTGTGCAAGGCTGGCGAAATCTTTCTGACGGGCCGCGCCATGAAGCGCCACGACTTTGAGCTGCGGGGTAAAACGTGCCGCTTCGTCAAGCCAGTTGGGGATAAGGCTAGTAGGCATGACCGCCAACGCCGGGAGATCCAGGCGCCCGGCCTGCTTCTCGCAGAGCAGGTGGGCCAGGGTCTGCAAGGTTTTACCCAAGCCCATGTCATCGCCCAGGATGCCGCCGACTTCCAGCTCGCGCAGCGTCTGCATCCAGTTGAGCCCTTCGAGCTGATAAGGTCGTAGCGTGGCTTTGAGCCCTATCGGCGCCGGGACATGCACATGAGTCGACTCCTGCAATCGCTTGGCGAACGTGCGCAACCGCTCCCCGCCTTGCCAGGTCAACGGCACGCCCTCAAGCACATTCAACCTGGCCGCATCAAAGGTATCCAGCCGTATGGAGTCACCCCGGTGCTCCCTCATATACAACTCGCCAAGCGTTGCCATCAGCGGCTTGATCCGCCCATACGGCAGCGCGACCTTCACACCGGGACCCGCCATCAACTTTCCGCCATTGAGATCGAGCAACATCAACTGCTCGTCATTGCGCTGATCAAGATTGTCCGGAGCCATCAATTCAGGGCTTGAGCGAAGCAGATGAAGCAAAATCGGCAGCAAACTGTGCCGTTTGCCATCCACGACAATGCCCAGTTGTAAATCGAACCACTCCCGGCCGGGAGACTCCTCGATGTCAGCGTATAACTGCTCTACCGGTTGCAGATCGAAATGAAAGCCCGCTTCGATATCGATCTGCCAATTGGCGGCACGCAACTGAGGCAGGCCTTTATCCATGAATGCCAACCAGGCCGCGTCATCCGCCATTTGGAACCGCTCACCCCTGGTGTCCGCTAGCGCAAGACTTTTGCGATTGGCTTTCTTGAAACCTACCTTACGTAGAGCGGTACGAAAGGCTTGTTCGACATCCGGCTTACGCTGAATGCGCAAAATGTCGGTCCCGGACAGGATCGACAGTTCAGTGGGTGCTTTGTCGTCCGCCGCATGACCATCATAAATAAAGGTCAGTGCCGCGCGATGTTCCGGAACAGATTTCCAGTGCCGGAACTCGAGTGCACTTCCCAACGTCAACACCGCTCGCGGCTCGACACCTTCGATAATGCGCTCAGTCAGTTTTTTCGGAGGCGGGATAGGACGGTCTACAGCATTGATTCGATGACTGAAGAGCGCGACATCTCGAGCGGGTACCTCCGGCGCGAGGCATAAATGGCACGCCAATTTGTCGTCCATTTCATAGGACAGCCGGCCAAGCTCCTTGCGCGATAAATCCAGATAATAAAGCGGCTCAAGCACTAGGACGTTATCCAGTGTCTGATCGCCACTGCGCCACCGAGACCGATAGTTGCCATTGGCTTGCTCTGCCCAGAAAAACTCCGCATTTTTTAGCGGACCTGCACCCAATGGCTGCGGTGGGTCGCTATCCAGGAACAAGCGTGAGGACTGCAATGCCAGCGCCAGCACCTCAGCGCCACAGCGGCCCTGCAACGGGAAACAGTTCTGGCTATGATGATGCTGACTGCTGATAAGCAACTGAGCAATCTGCTTGTCGACCTCGGACATATAATTCGGAAAACGACTCAGCATGTCCGTCAGTTGGCTAAACGCTTTCACATCCTTCAGGGAACCATCATCGAGCTGGCGCCCCTTGAAGAGTTCTAAAATCCACCGCCCTAAGTGCGTATTCTTGAGCTTGTAGAAGATCCGGACATCGGCGTCTTTTTTACCGGGGAGCGAATCGGCGTCTCGCTCGGGGATAAACTTGATCCAGGTTTCAAGTTCGGAATTCAGGCGCTCGCCAGAAGAGGCGGCCTCCAATGCTTGCGGATTCCACATTAAATGGAACATGACGGCAGCGCAGTGCTTGCAGCTGTCACCTACCGGGCACGAACATTCGTAACGAACGTCGTCGTATCCTTGATAACGAGTGAGCGCGATCATCTGCTGATAGACATTATCGCCGCCACCCTCGCATTCGGCGTGAATCGATTGCTCATCTATCCGCAGTATCCGTACTCGCGCTCTCTCGGCGTAGTCGAACCCGCGCTCAAGGTAACGCTGATGGAAGGACTCTCCCCAATCACTCTCAAGAAGCGCCTCAATTGGCTGGGTCATGGGTACCGCCGATCATTACTCATACCAGTCACGACAATTCCTTAATCAATCAGCTGGGCAGCCCGCAGCGCGCCGAGCGCCGTCAGCCAGCGTGGATCCTGGCGGTATTCCGTGGAAGCGAAGGCCTGGCCGCGCATGCGGGCGATCCGCGCCGAAGGCTTGACCTTCAGGCGTTGGGCAGCGCTCAGGGCCAGCTCCGCGGCAGCGCGGTCATTACACACCAGGCCCATATCACAACCCGCCGTCAAGGCCGCCTCGATACGACTGGCAGCATCACCGACCACATGGGCCCCGGCCATCGACAGGTCATCACTGAAGATCACACCGTCAAATTGCAACTCGCCGCGCAGGATGTCCTGCAACCAACGGCGGGAAAAACCCGCTGGATTGGCGTCAACCTGCGGGTAGATGACATGGGCCGGCATGACCGCGGCCAGTTGTTTGCTGAGCTTGGCGAACGGCACCAGGTCGTTGGCGCGAATCTGCTCGAGGCTGCGCTCATCGTTCGGGATCGCCACATGGGAATCAGCCTCAGCCCAACCATGACCCGGGAAATGCTTGCCAGTGGCCGCCATCCCGGCGGCGCTCATGCCACGGATGAAGGCACCGGCCAGCAACGCTGCGCGCTCAGGGTCACCTTCGAAGGCACGGCTGCCGACGACGGCGCTGCGTTGGTAATCGAGGTCCAGCACCGGGGCAAAACTCAGGTCGAGACCGACCGCCAGCACTTCGGTGGCCATGATCCAGCCGCACTGCTCTGCCAGGTATTCGGCGTTCGGGTTGTCGGCTATCGCCCGCATCGCCGGCAACCGCACAAAGCCTTGGCGCAACCGTTGAACACGGCCGCCTTCCTGGTCCACCGCCAATAAAAGGTCGGGACGGATGGCACGGATCGACGCACTCAATTCGCGCACCTGACGTGGATGCTCGATATTGCGGGCAAAAATGATCAGGCCGCCTACCTCAGGCTGGCGCAACAGGTGACGATCCTCGGCCGTCAGCCAGGTACCGGCGACGTCCACCATCAACGAGCCTTGCAGGCCAGCAGTCATAGCATTTCCTTAATAACGATGAACCCGCGCGATGTCACGGACACAACCCTACCGCCAGGCCCAAGGCCCGGCAGGTCACGGTCATGCAATAAAATAGAACGGGTTAGAAACGGGAGTCGACATGGGCGGCTAGCTTAGCGGATGTAGACAGCCGCGCCCACCCATGCACTCAAGCCTTGGCCAGCGCCGGCGTCGATTTACTGCGTGGACGCAGTTGCGCGGCCGCCATGGCCTCATCGGTGACACCGCTTTCGGCACGCATGCCCGCCGCCAGGAACGGCACCATCAGGCGCATCACCTGCTCGATCGAGGTGTTCACGCCAAAATCGGTTTCAGCGATGGCCCGCAGCGCCTTGATGCCGGACATGCTAAACGCAGCGGCGCCAAGCATGAAGTGCACCCGCCAGAACAGCTCGATAGGCGGAATGCGCGGCGCGGCTTCGTTGACCAGCAGCATGTAGCGACGGAAGACCTTGCCATACATGTCTTCCAGGTAACGCCGCAGGTGCCCCTGGCTCTGGCTGAAGGCAAGGCCCAACAGGCGCATGAAAATGGAAAGGTCGTTACCGCTGCGCGGTTGCACGACGAGGGCTTGCTCGACCAGGATTTCCAGCAGCTCTTCCAGGGTTGGCTTGACGTCGGGCTTGGCCTGGCGCCGCTCCAGTTCGCGATCGAGGCTGAGGCAGAAAGGCCCGAGGAACCGCGAGAAAACCGCCTGGATCAAGGCTTTTTTCGAGCCGAAGTGATAATTCACCGCCGCCAGGTTCACCCCGGCCTTGCTGGTGATCAGACGCAACGAGGTTTCGGCGAAACCTTTTTCCGCGAACAACTGCTCGGCAGCATCGAGAATGCGTTCAACGGTTTCCGACTGGGCCATGGTTACTCCGCCTGACAAACACTTGTTTGAAACATACGTTTCAGCCTAGGGGTTGTCAAGCCTGCCGGGGCGTTTTGCGAACGCTCGGTCACGTATTTAACCACACCTTTTCACAGGCGGTAGCCCTGCCTCATCCAACGAACCGACCGACCGTCCAGCGGCCGGTAAAAAAAGGAGGATTGCCAAGTGGCGCCCACTGTATATAATCCCAGTCACTGTATAAAAAGACAGAGCGATCAATATGCTAAAGCTGACGCCACGCCAAGCAGAGATTCTGGCCTTCATCAAACGCTGCCTCGAAGACAACGGCTACCCGCCGACCCGTGCGGAAATCGCCCAGGAACTGGGTTTCAGGTCGCCCAACGCGGCTGAAGAACACCTCAAGGCGCTGGCGCGCAAGGGCGCGATCGAAATGACCCCGGGCGCATCCCGTGGCATTCGCATCCCCGGCTTCGAAGCCAAGGCCGACGAAACCACCCTGCCGATCATTGGCCGGGTAGCGGCAGGCGCACCGATCCTCGCCCAGCAGCATGTCGAGGAATCCTGCAACATCAACCCTTCGTTCTTTCATCCCCGGGCCGATTACCTGCTTCGTGTACACGGCATGAGCATGAAGGACATCGGTATTTTCGACGGCGACCTCTTGGCCGTCCACACCACTCGCGAAGCCCGCAATGGCCAGATCGTCGTGGCACGTATCGGCGACGAAGTGACCGTCAAGCGCTTCAAGCGCGACGGCAGCAAGGTCTGGCTCATCGCCGAGAACCCGGAGTTCGCCCCCATCGAAGTGAACTTGAAAGATCAGGACTTGGTCATCGAAGGCTTGAGCGTCGGCGTCATTCGCCGCTAAAGGAGGCTTTATGCAGTTCCCTCACGCACCACAACACACACAACTTCCGCTGTTCGAGGCATTCATGGCCCAACCGCTGGTTCCAGTCCTGAAAGAGGTCATCGAGTCGCCCTGGGGCGTCGAACCCGAGGCTTTCAGCGAACTGTCGTTACGTGGTGCGGCCGGAAACTGCCTGAACCTGCTGGCGCCGATACTGCGAGAACTCAGCCAGGACCAGGATGCGCGTTGGTTGACGCTGATCGCGCCACCGGCCAGCGTCACCCAGGCCTGGCTGCGGGATGCCGGTCTGAATCGTGAACGCATCCTGTTGCTGCAACCGCGGGGCACCCAGAGCGCCCAACAGTTGACCTGCGAAGCCTTGCGCCTGGGGCGTAGCCACACCGTGGTCAGCTGGCTCAATCCATTGACCGCGGCCGCACGGCAACAGTTGATCAGCGCCGCCCGTACCGGGGACGCACAAAGCCTGAATATTCGATTGGGCTAAGGCAAACACTGGGCTTCTCCAAGACAGAGAAGCCGGTCAGTCATATTTTTCAAAAAAGCCGACAGGCGGGATCAATGAAGGACCCGCGGCCCCTCTTCCTTGTTGAATTCGCCTTCAACCAGGCGACCGGCCATCTGGACGCCCACGCTCAGCATCGCCTTGGCGACTTCGACGTGTTGGCCTTGGAGGAACACCTTGGCATCTTCGGAGAAGTTCAGGGTAACCAGAGAACCTTCGTCCTCGGCCCTGCGCAGCTCGATGCGGCCATCAGGAAGTTCGACAATTTCTAGAAAGGACGTAGGCATAAAAGTCTGTTCTCCACGAAAGGCGAGGATTATATAGTCATCGGCCAGGCTCCGCTCGGGATCTTGACCAAGCGTTATCAACGAACGTAAAGGGCCGAAGGGAAACTCAGCACTCGTTCAACCCTTCACGAAAGCGTATCGCCAAGCTCTTGAGATTCTGGCGCCAGCTCTCCAGCTCTTCCCGGCTCAGCTCCTGCTCGGGATCCTGCTCGTCCAGATTGACCGCCACGATCAACGGCTGGGTCACGTCTCCCTTGGGCTTGCGCGGGGCTCGTGGCGGCTCGAACAACGCCGCATGGGCTGCCAACAGTTTCGCCAGCCAAGTTTCCGGGTTATGCGCCAGCTCGACCATTTCTGCCAATTCCGGGATGGCGATGGTTTCCAGCACTTCGCGAGTCAACAGCAGCTCGGCCCGCGCTGCATTCGCTTGAGGCAGGCGATAGAAACCGGCAATTTCATGGCACAACCCCAACAACGCACCGTATAGGTGAAACAGCGCGGATTCGCGTCCGGCCTGGAGCAGCGCCGGGGAATTCATCGCACGCCCGTCTTCGGCCCGGGTGAGCGCTTCGAGCGACAGACCGGCGAAATAGATTTTCTGATTGGTGCGGGTATAGAGTTCGTGGGCCATGGCGGCATCTCCCCAACGAAATGAAAGCTTCACGCAAGTGCGACAGTGTCGTGGATCAACCAAGGCCACTGCAAGCCAAAAACAAAAAGGCCACATGAAAACCTATGGGTTGTCATGTGGCCTTTTTATTCAGTCGGGCCCTATCGAGGACAGCTGTGCCGCCCAGCGGGAGCAAGCTCCCTCGCCACGGGGGCCTTGCTTAGCCTCTCTTCCTAAACAGGCGTTCAATCAACGCTTGTCCTCAACCGTCCACTTGCCGCCGTCGTAATAGGCTTTCCAGCCGGTCGGCTTGCCATCGACTTCGGTCTGCACGTACTGCTCCTTGGTCTTGCGGCTGTAGCGAATGACCGCCGGGCGCCCTTCCGGATCCTTCTGCGGTGCTTCACAGAGGAAATGATATTTCGGATCGATCTCGTCCTTGTGCGGCACGATCTCCATCACCAATGGCGCACGGGTCTCACGATTTTTCGGGAACTGGCTGGCCGCAAGGAACAGACCTGAAGCGCCGTCACGAAGGATGTAGGTGTCGTTGACCTTCTCGCACTTGAGCTCAGGCATCTTCACCGGGTCCATCTTCGGCGGCGCCGCGTCACCGCTCTTGAGCAGTTTGCGGGTGTTCTTGCAGGTTGGGTTGGTGCAACCGAAGAACTTGCCGAAACGGCCGGTCTTGAGCTGCATCTCGCTCCCACACTTGTCGCATTCCAGGCTCGGGCCTTCATAGCCCTTGATGCGATAAGTGCCTTCTTCAATCTCGTAGCCGGCACAGTCCGGGTTGTTACCGCAGATGTGCAGCTTGCGCTTCTCGTCCAACAGGTAGGCATCCATCGCCGTGCTGCAGATCGGGCAACGATGCTTGCCGCGCAGTACCAGGGATTCCGACTCGCCCTCGTCGTCCGCGGCAATTTCGTCGCCCGGCACCAGGTTGACGGTAGCCTTGCAGCGCTCCTTGGGCGGCAGGCTGTAGCCCGAGCAACCGAGGAACACGCCGGTGGAGGCGGTACGGATTTGCATCGGACGCCCGCAGGTCAGGCACGGGATGTCGGTCATGACCGGCTGGTTGGCACGCATGCCGCTGTCAGGGCTTTCGGCCACTTCGAGCTTTTTCTTGAAATCGCCGTAGAACTCATCAAGGACGTTTTTCCAGTCCCGCTCGCCCTGAGCCACATCGTCGAGGTTTTCTTCCATGCCGGCGGTGAAGCCGTAGTCCATCAGGTTCGAGAAGCTCTCGGACAGACGCTCGGTGACGATGTCACCCATCTTTTCCGAATAGAAACGACGGTTGTGCAGCGCCACATAGCCGCGGTCCTGGATGGTGGAGATGATCGCGGCGTAGGTCGAAGGACGACCGATGCCGCGTTTTTCCATTTCCTTGACCAGGCTGGCTTCGGAGTAACGGGCCGGCGGCTTGGTGAAGTGCTGGGTCGGATCGAGCTTGATCAGCTTCATCACGTCGCCCTGGGCCATGTCCGGCAGGACATCGTCGTCCCCAGGCTTGGTGATTTGCGGCATGACGCGGGTGTAGCCGTCGAACTTCAGGATGCGCCCCTTGGCGCGCAGCTCGAAGTCACCAGCGCCGACGCTGACCGTGGTGGACAGGTATTGCGCCGGCAGCATCTGGCAGGCCAGGAACTGGCGCCAGATCAGCTCGTAGAGACGCTCGGCATCGCGCTCCATGCCCGACAGCTTGCTTGGCTCGGTGTTGGCATCGGACGGACGAATCGCTTCGTGAGCCTCCTGCGCGCCTTCCTTGCTGCTGTAGACGTTCGGCGTGTCTGGCAGGTACTTCTTGCCGAACTCGCTTTCTATATAAGTACGCGCCATCGCCACGGCATCGGCCGAGAGGTTGGTCGAGTCGGTACGCATGTAAGTGATGTAGCCGGCTTCATACAAACGCTGGGCCATCATCATCGTTTTCTTCACGCCAAAGCCCAGGCGATTGCTCGCGGCTTGTTGCAGCGTGGAGGTGATGAATGGTGCCGAAGGCTTGCTGCTGGTTGGCTTGTCTTCACGCTTGACGATGCTATAGCTGGACGCCTTGAGCTTCTCCAGCGCCGCCATGGCCTGGGCTTCGTTGAGCGGTTTGAAGGCTTCGCCCTTCTCGCGGGCCACGTCGAAGCGCACGGTCGCGCCCTTGGCAGTGCCGAGGTCAGCGTGGACTTCCCAGTACTCTTCAGGGATGAACGCCCGGATTTCCCGCTCGCGCTCCACCACCAGCTTCACGGCGACCGACTGCACGCGACCAGCCGACAGGCCACGGGCAATCTTGGCCCACAGCAGCGGCGAAACCATGTAGCCCACCACACGGTCGAGGAAACGCCGCGCCTGTTGGGCGTTGACCCGGTCGATATCCAGCTCGCCCGGCTGGGAGAAGGCTTCCTGGATGGCCTTCTTGGTGATTTCGTTGAACACCACCCGCTTGTAGCGGCTGTCATCCCCACCAATGGCTTCGCGCAGGTGCCAGGCAATGGCTTCCCCTTCGCGGTCCAAGTCCGTCGCGAGATAGATGGTGTCGGCGTCCTTGGCGAGCCGACGCAATTCTTCGATGACCTTTTCCTTGCCTGGGAGGATCTCGTACTTGGCTTTCCAGCCGTGTTCCGGATCGACCCCCATGCGTGAGACCAGCTGCTTGCGCGCCTTTTCTTTCGGCGACAGCGCCGGCGCTTCACCGGCAGCAGCCTTGCCGCGCTTGGCGGCTGGCTCCTTACTGGCGCTAGCCGAACCGCTGGTGGGCAGGTCTCGGATATGGCCGATACTCGACTTCACCACGTATTGGTTGCCCAGATACTTGTTGATGGTCTTGGCCTTAGCCGGGGATTCCACAATGACCAGCGATTTGCCCATGGATCAGAAAATTCCTGAATTCTAAAAAGTGAAAGGCGGTTGGCGCCTGACGCGGCACCGCTATATATAGTGGCTGCAAGGTGAGGTCAAGCGCAGGGTTGCCCGCATGCCGGCCTCAAGGCTTGGAAAAAATGCTCTCCTCGGCCTGCACCAAAGCAAAGCGTGGCACCTGTTCGCCGTCAACCTCGACGGACTCTTGGAACATGCTCAAGGGACGTACCCAAAAGCCATAATCGCCATACAGGGCTTGGTAGAAGACCACTTCTTCCTCGGTCTCGGAATGCCGCGCAATGCTGAATACGCGGTACTGCGGACCTTTGTAATGCTGGTAGAGCCCAGGTTGTATCGGCATGCTTGGCACCCACTCAAATTTTTTCAAAATAAAAACAAATCTTTTTTTACTAAACCCGAAAAAACAAAAACCGGGGCACTTGGCCCCGGCTTCCATCGACGCAACGCTTAGACGCGTTCGAAGACAGTGGCGATGCCTTGGCCAAGGCCAATGCACATGGTCGAGACACCGAAGGTGCCGCCATTCTGCTTCATGACGTTAAGCAGCGTGCCAGAGATACGCGCACCGGAGCAACCGAACGGGTGACCCAGGGCGATCGCGCCGCCGTGCAGGTTAACCTTCTCGTTCATCTTGTCGAGCACTTTCAAATCTTTCAGCACCGGCAGGGCCTGTGCGGCGAAAGCTTCGTTGAGCTCGAAGAAGTCGATATCGGTGATACTCAGGCCTGCGCGCTTCAAGGCTTTCTGCGTGGCCGGTACTGGACCATAGCCCATGATCGCCGGGTCCACACCCGCCACGGCCATCGAACGAATCACGGCCATCGGCTGGATACCCAGGTCCTGGGCACGCTGGGCCGACATCACGATCATGCACGAGGCACCGTCGGTGATCTGCGACGAAGTACCGGCTGTCACGGTACCGCCCTTCGGATTGAAGGCCGGCTTGAGGGCCGCCAGGCTTTCCAGGGTGGTTTCCGGACGAATGGTTTCGTCGTAGTCGAACAGCTTCAGGAAGCCGTTCTCGTCATAGCCCTGCATCGGGATGATTTCGTCCTTGAACTTGCCTTCCACGGTCGCCTTGTGGGCGAGCTGGTGGGAGCGCACGCCAAAGGCGTCCTGCTGTTCGCGGCTGATGCCGTGCATTTTGCCAAGCATTTCCGCAGTCAGGCCCATCATGCCCGAGGCTTTAGCCGCGTACAGCGACATGTGCGGGTTCGGATCGACGCCGTGCATCATGCTCACGTGGCCCATGTGCTCGACACCACCGACGACGAACACGTCACCGTTGCCGGTCATGATCGCCTGGGCGGCGGTGTGCAGCGCGCTCATGGACGAGCCGCACAGGCGGCTGACGGTCTGGCCGGCCGCAGTGTGAGGAATCTGGGTCATCAGCGAGGCCATGCGGGCGATGTTCCAGCCCTGCTCCAGGGTCTGGTTCACACAGCCCCAGATCACGTCTTCGACTTCGTTGGGGTCGACCTTGACGTTGCGCTCCAGCAGCTTGCTGATCAGGTGCGCAGACATGTCTTCGGCGCGGGTGTTGCGGTGCATGCCGCCCTTGGAGCGACCCATCGGCGTACGACCGAAGTCGACAATCACGACGTCTCTAGGATTCAAGCTCATAAAATGTTCTCTCGCTCTAGTCGTTGGGGCGCTTAACCGAAGAAGCGTTGGCCGTTCTTGGCCATTTCACGCAGCTTCGCAGTCGGGTGGTACAGCGCGCCCAGATCAGCGTACTGGTCAGCCAGGGCAACGAACTCGGCCACACCGATCGAATCGATGTAACGCAGCGCACCGCCACGGAATGGAGGGAAACCGATACCGTAGACCAGACCCATGTCGGCTTCGGCGGCGGTTTCAACAATGCCGTCTTCCAGGCAACGCACGGTTTCGAGGCACAGCGGGATCATCATCCAGTTGATGATGTCCTCGTCGGTGACTTCGCGCTGCTCGTAGACGATCGGCTTGAGCACTTCCAGCACCGACGCATCGGCGACTTTCTTCTGCTTGCCGCGCTTGTCGGTCTCGTAGGCGTAGAAGCCCTTGCCGTTCTTCTGGCCCAGGCGCTTGGCTTCGTAGAGCACGTCGACAGCCGAACGACGGTCGTCTTTCATGCGGTCCGGGAAGCCTTCAGCCATGACATCGCGACCGTGGTGGCCGGTGTCGATGCCGACCACGTCCATCAGGTACGCCGGGCCCATCGGCCAGCCGAATTTTTCCATGATCTTGTCGATGCGCACGAAATCCACACCAGCGCTGACCAGCTTGGCGAAACCGCCGAAGTATGGGAACAGCACGCGGTTGACCAGGAAACCCGGGCAATCGTTGACGACGATTGGGTTCTTGCCCATTTTCTTGGCGTAGGCCACGGTGGTGGCAACGGCCTGTTCGCTGGACTTCTCGCCACGGATCACTTCCACCAGCGGCATCATGTGCACCGGGTTGAAGAAGTGCATGCCGACGAAGTTCTCCGGACGCTTGAGGGCCTTGGCCAGCAGCGAAATGGAGATGGTCGAAGTGTTCGAGGCGAGGATGGTGTCCTCTTTGACCTTGTCTTCGACTTCAGCCAGTACCGCTTGCTTGACCTTCGGGTTCTCGACAACCGCTTCGACCACCAGGTCGACATGGCCGAAATCGCCGTAGGACAGGGTCGGACGAATGCCGTTGAGCACTTCGGCCATCTTCGCGGCGGTCATGCGACCCTTGTCGACGCGACCGACCAGCAGCTTGGCGGCTTCGGCCAGGCCCTGCTCGATCCCGTGTTCGTTGATGTCCTTCATCAGGATCGGCGTGCCTTTGGACGCCGACTGGTAGGCGATACCGCCACCCATGATGCCGGCGCCGAGCACGGCGGCCTGCTTCACGTCACGGGCGATTTCGTCGTAGGCCTTGGCCTTTTTCTTCAGTTCCTGGTCGTTGAGGAACAGACCGATCAGGCTTTGCGCAGCCGAGGTCTTGGCCAGCTTGACGAAGCCGGCGGCCTCGACTTCCAAGGCCTTGTCGCGACCGAAGCTCGCGGCTTTCTGGATAGTCTTGATCGCTTCGACCGGCGCCGGGTAGTTCGGGCCAGCTTGACCGGCCACGAAACCCTTGGCGGTTTCGAAGGCCATCATTTGTTCGATGGCGTTGAGCTTGAGCTTTTCCAGCTTCGGCTGGCGCTTGGCCTTGTAGTCGAACTCGCCACTGATCGCGCGCTTGATGGTTTCAAGGGCCGCTTCCTGGAGCTTGCCAGGTTCGACCACGGCATCCACGGCACCGACTTTCAGCGCGTCTTCGGCACGGTTTTCCTTGCCGGCGGCGATCCACTCGATGGCGTTGTCGGCACCGATCAGGCGCGGCAAGCGCACGGTGCCGCCGAAGCCCGGGTAGATGCCCAGCTTGACTTCCGGCAGGCCGATCTTGGCCGTGGTGGACATGACGCGGTAGTCCGCCGCCAGGCACATTTCCAGGCCGCCACCCAGGGCGATGCCGTTGATGGCCACGACGGTCGGTACGTTGAGGTCTTCGAAGTCGCTGAAAATACGGTTGGCTTCGAGGTTGCCAGCGATCAGTTCGGCATCGGGCAGCTTGAAGTTGTCGACGAATTCGGTGATGTCGGCACCGACGATGAACACGTCCTTGCCGCTGCTGACGATCACACCCTTGATCGAAGCATCTGCCTTGATAGTGTCTACGGCCTGACGCAATTCATTCAGGGTTAGACGGTTGAACTTGTTGACGGACTCACCCTTGAGGTCGAATTTCAGTTCGACGATGCCACTTTCAAGAGCCTTAACCGTGATGGCTTTACCTTCGTAAATCATCAACTGATCTCCACGATATGGAAGCTGAACAGTACACGTTGGACGCTGGCCACTGGTTCGACACTGACGTTACCGTCGATGCTACGCCAATCCGCCAGGCACACCCGTCAACGCGATAGTCGGGGTCTGTAGGAACGTTCTGAAAATACAAACGCTCAATTCATACGCCCGTTTGATTTGGGTACGTCACCTTCACGGAATTTCCGACAATTGTCAATCGCCCTAAACACGGGCGTGAACGCGACCTTACGGTCATTTTCGTACCGTACGGATCCGCAACACGGAGCCGCATGTGCAGCTATTCATAGGATCAATCATTAGAAAAATCGCCCTAATTCCAGACATATCGGATCCAGCCGACTACGCTGTCGGGAGCGCGATTGAAATTTGAGGAACGAAGGGCGCTGCGAACGCACGCCCTGACACGAGATGGATTACCGGCCTGCCTGGCCAACCGCCCGATGAGACTGTCGGGCTTTTTTATGCCTGTAGGAGCTGCCGAAGGCTGCGATCTTTTGATCTTTCACTTGAGACTCAATGGCCTGGGTAAAGATCGCAGCCTCGCTTCGCTCGACAGCTCCTACGCAGCCAAAGTCGCTCAGGCCAGCGCCTTGAGCGTGCTGGCAATGTCTTGCAAAACACTGGCTTCGCCTTTTTCGCCCCAGTACACCGCAATCATTTGCCGATCGGCTTCAACTTTGTAGACGTTGGCCGGCAATTTTTCGAAATGATTGAGCAGGGCTTCATCCTGGCAGACTTCCCGCCACTGATTGGCCCAGACGCCCGGCGCCGTTTGCCAGTAGCTCCAACACGCCGGCTGGTTGCCTCGCCGGGGCCGATAGTACTGGGCACAGGGGTTTGGCGGCTGTTGGTCGAGCCAGTGCGGCCACTCCTGCGGCGCCAGTTGCATGGCCAGGCCCAGGCGTCGCGCTTCCATGCGCAGGGCCATGCGACCGCTCTGTACACGGGACGGACGCAACCATGCCAATGGACTTAACACCACCAACAGGATTGACAGCACGATCCAGACCGTCATATTCGTACTCCCCGATTCTGATGAGCCATTGACCCAGGTCGCCGTCAATGCGCTTGAAACCAGCCATACTTACCGTATCGCAATTCTCTGGAGTGCCTTCCATGTACTACAACCACGTTCTGGTCGCCGTTGACCTCACTGAAGAATGCGATCCGGTCGTCAAGCGCGCCCTCGCCCTTTGCGAAGGCCGAGACACCCAGCTGTCGCTGGTGCATATCGTCGAACCAATGGCCATGGCCTTCGGCGGCGACGTGCCGATGGACCTTTCCCAGTTGCAGCAGCAGCAATTCGACCAGGCCAAGGAACGCCTTGACCGACTGATCGTGAAATACCCGGCCCTGAAGAAGGAATTCAGCCACTTGACCTACGGCCAGCCACGCCAGGAGATCCATCACCTGGCCAAGGAACAGGGTTGCGACCTGATTGTCGTCGGCAGCCATGGTCGCCATGGCCTGGCGCTGCTGCTGGGCTCGACTGCCAACGATGTGCTGCATGGCGCGCCTTGCGATGTGCTGGCGGTGCACCTGGTCAAGCGCACCTGAGCCATATACCCCTGTGGGAGCGAGCCTGCTCGCGAAAGCGGTGTGTCAGCCAAGACCAATGGCGCTGATCGACCGCTATCGCGAGCAGGCTCGCTCCCACATGGATTGGTTTCTTATCTCAATGAATCAAGCGTCCAGCTCGGCCCAGCGCTCGACCAGTGCGTCCAGCTCGCCCTGCAACTGCTCCAACTGCGCGATAACCTTGGCGGTTTCGGCAGCAGGCCGCTGGTAGAACCCGGCGTCGGCCATTTCGGCTTCCACCGCGGCAATCTGCTGCTCCTTCGCATCGATATCGCCCGGCAGAGCCTCCAGCTCGCGCTGCAGCTTGTAGCTGAGCTTTTTCTTCGCCGGGGCCGGAGCTGCTGCGGCGGCAACCGGCGCAGGCTCGGCCTTGACCACCGCCGAATTCAGGTCGGCCTTGCCGGACTTGCTTTCGGTGACGCCCAGCAGGCGCGGCGAACCGCCCTGGCGCAGCCAGTCCTGATAACCACCGACGTATTCACGAACCAGGCCTTCACCTTCGAATACCAAGGTGCTGGTAACCACGTTATCGAGGAATGCCCGGTCGTGACTGACCATCAAGACGGTGCCATTGAAGGTCAACAGCACTTCTTCCAGCAATTCCAGGGTTTCCACGTCCAGGTCGTTGGTCGGTTCGTCGAGCACCAGCAGGTTCGCTGGCTTACTGAACAGCTTGGCCAGCAACAGACGGGCGCGCTCACCACCCGACAGCGCCTTGACCGGCGTACGAGCACGCTGGGGGCTGAACAGGAAGTCGCCGAGATAGCTCAGTACATGACGGCTCTGGCCATCGATGTCGATGAAGTCGCGGCCTTCAGCCACGTTGTCGATCACGGTCTTTTCCAAGTCCAGCTGATGACGCAACTGGTCGAAGTAGGCGACGTCGATCTTCGTGCCCTCTTCCACCTTGCCGCTGGTAGGCACCAGGCCACCGAGCATCAGTTTGAGCAGGGTGGTCTTGCCGGTGCCGTTGGCACCCAGCAGGCCAATGCGATCGCCACGCTGCAGGACCATGGAGAAGTCCTTGACCAGGAACGGACCACCCGGATGGGCGAAACTGACGTTCTCCAGCACCATGACCTGCTTGCCGGACTTGTCGGCCGTTTCCAGCTGGATGTTGGCCTTGCCGGTACGTTCACGGCGTTCGCTACGCTCAACGCGCAGGGCCTTGAGGGCCCGTACACGACCTTCGTTACGGGTGCGACGGGCCTTGATGCCCTGGCGAATCCAGACTTCTTCCTGGGCCAGTTTCTTATCGAACAAGGCGTTAGCGGTTTCTTCCGCTGCCAGCGCCGCTTCCTTGTGCACCAGGAAGCTGGCGTAGTCGCCATTCCAGTCGATCAGGCCGCCGCGGTCCAGTTCAAGGATGCGCGTCGCGAGGTTTTGCAGGAAGGAACGGTCGTGGGTGATAAACAGCACCGCCCCCTGGAAGTCTTTCAGGGCTTCTTCAAGCCAGGCGATGGCGCCGATGTCCAGGTGGTTGGTCGGTTCGTCGAGCAGCAGCAGGTCTGGCTCGGAGACCAGGGCCTGGGCCAGCAGGACGCGGCGACGCCAACCGCCAGACAACTCGGCGAGGGTCTTGTCGGCCGGTAATTGCAGGCGGCTCAGGGTGCTGTCGACCAGTTGCTGCAGACGCCAGCCGTCGCGGGCCTCGAGGTCGTGCTGCACATGCATCAACTTGTCCAGGTCGGCATCGGTGACGATGTTCTGGCTCAGGTGGTGATACTCGGCCAACAGCGCGCCGACACCGTCCAGACCTTCGGCGACCACGTCGAATACAGTCCGCTCGTCGGCCACCGGCAGTTCCTGGGGCAATTCGCCGATTTTCAGCCCTGGCGCACGCCAGACCGAGCCGTCGTCGGGCTTCTGATCGCCCTTGACCAGCTTCATCATGCTGGACTTGCCGGTGCCGTTGCGGCCGATGATGCACACCCGCTCACCACGGGCGATCTGCCAGGACACCTTGTCCAACAACGGCATAGCGCCGAAAGCAAGGGACACATCGCTGAATTTGAGCAGGGTCATGAGCTTCTCCAAAAACCGGGCGCGCATTCTACCTGAGATGAGGCCTCAAGGGTCCGCCAATTTCGCCACTGAAGCACTCTGCACGACAAATGTTGCGAACTTGCACCGACAGCCCTGCAAAGCTTTCGCCGGCTGCTGGCAAAAGGCTAAGCTACAGACAGTTACCCTGGGTTAACCCTTGGGCTTGTCATGTTTTTTCTGCCCGGACGTCTCATGCGCAGTCGCCTTTTCAGTGTTTTATCGTGTCTTTTTGTATGTGCCACTGCCGTTCAATCCGCTCAGGCAGTGGATATCTCCACTCAGCGCCAGTATTACAACGAGGCCAAGCGGGCCTTGGCCAAGGGTGATTCCGGCCCTTACTTTCGCTACAGCCAGGCCTTGCGCGATTACCCGCTGGAACCGTACCTGGCCTACGATGAACTGACCGCTCGCCTCAAGAGCGCCAGCAACGCCGAAATCGAAAAATTCCTCGCAGAGCACGGTGACCTGCCTCAGGCCAACTGGATGAAACTGCGTTGGTTGCGCTGGCTGGCCGAGCGCGGCGATTGGGCAACCTTCGTCAAGTATTACGATCCCAAGCTCAACTTCACCGAACTGGACTGCCTCAACGCTCAGTACCAGCTCAGCCACGGCCTGAAGGCCGAAGGCTATGCCAACACCGAAAAACTTTGGCTCTCCGGCAAATCCCAACCCCAGGCCTGCGACGCGCTGTTCGGCCTGTGGGCCTCCCAGGGCCAGTTGACCGAGCAGAAACGCTGGGAGCGCACCAAGCTGGCCGCCCAGGCGCGCAATTATCCGCTGGCCAACAGTCTGGTCAGCGGCCTGACCACCCTCGCCCCCCGCGGCAAGCTGCTGGTGGACGTGGCGCAAAAGCCCGAGTTGCTCAACCAGCCCTCGCGCTTCAGCCCGGCCGATGAACCGATGGCCGATATCGTCAGCCTTGGCCTGCGTCGCCTGGCCCGCCAGGACCCGGAAAAAGCCATGGCACTGCTGGACGGCTACGCCAGCACCATGCATTTTTCCCGGGATGAAAAAGTCGCGATTGCCCGGGAAATCGGCCTGACCCTGGCCAAGCGCTTCGACGGCCGCGCCTTGGACGTGATGACCAAATACGACCCGGAGCTGCGCGACGACACCGTTTCGGAGTGGCGCTTGCGCCTGCTGCTGCGCCTGGCCCGCTGGGACGATGCTTATCAATTGACCCGCCGCCTGCCCGAGTCATTGGCCAGCACCAACCGCTGGCGCTACTGGCAAGCCCGCACACTGGAGCTGGCGCAGCCGCAAAACCCCGAGGCCCTGGCGCTCTACAAGCACCTGGCCCGTGAACGGGACTTCTATGGTTTCCTGGCCGCCGACCGCTCCCAGTCGCCATATTCCCTCGTCAACAAACCACTGGTGATGAGCCAGGCGCTGATCAACAAGGTGCGTAACACACCGGGTGTGCGTCGGGCGCTGGAGTTTCATGCCCGTGGGGACATCGTCGACGGACGCCGCGAGTGGTATCACGTCAGCCGGCATTTCAACCGTGACGAAATGGTCGCCCAGGCGAAACTGGCCTACGACCTGAAATGGTATTTTCCTGCGATTCGCACCATCAGCCAGGCCAAGTACTGGGATGATCTGGATATCCGCTTCCCGATGGCCCACCGCGACACCCTGGTGCGCGAAGCCAAGGTCCGCGGCCTGCATTCGAGCTGGGTGTTCGCAATTACTCGCCAGGAAAGTGCGTTCATGGACGATGCCCGTTCCAGTGTCGGCGCCACCGGCCTGATGCAACTGATGCCTGGCACCGCCAAGGAAACCGCGCGCAAGTTCAGCATTCCCCTGGCTTCGCCTCAGCAAGTGTTGAACCCGGACAAGAATATCCAATTGGGCGCAGCCTACCTGAGCCAGGTTCACAGCCAGTTCAACGGCAACCGCGTCCTCGCCTCGGCGGCCTACAATGCCGGCCCCGGTCGCGTGCGCCAATGGTTGCGCGGTGCCGATCACCTGAGCTTCGACGTCTGGGTCGAAAGCATCCCGTTCGATGAAACCCGCCAGTATGTGCAGAATGTGTTGTCGTACTCGGTGATCTATGGCCAGAAACTCAACTCGCCGCAACCGCTGGTGGACTGGCATGAGCGGTACTTCGATGATCAGTGAGTAAAAAATGCTTATTTAGGAGCAAGCTCGCTCCCACACTACTTTGTGTGCTGACAATCTCAGCGAGAGCGCGTCAGTGCCTGCTTACCCTGCGGGGTGAGACGATACCGTTGTATAGGGCTATTGGGCGATTCCGGACTGGTCATTTCGTTACGGACCGCCTCCCCGAGCGCCACACTCAGCGACTGCAACATGAACTCAACAAAAGGTGTCGCCTCAGCCAACCGGTCGGCGGCCGATAATGCAGTGTAATAGGCATCCTGCTGATCCCGTATGACGGCCTCGACTGGCAGATAGGCCAATACAGGTCGCCACCGGCTAAGAATCAAGGCTTGCCAAAGACGCCCCATACGCCCATTCCCATCTGCAAAGGGATGGATGAATTCGAACTCGTAGTGAAAAACACAGCTAATGATCAAAGGATGCCAATCGCACGTTCCGACCCACTCCAACAAATCGTCAACCAAATTGGTCACCCGACTGGGCGGCGGTGCCATATCCACCAACTGATCACCTCGATAAATACCCACGCCGGTACGGCGTAACTGCCCGGCATCGTCAATCAAACCATGCATCAGCAGTTCATGACCTTTGAGCAGATCGATCCGGCTATCGGGCCGCCAGCCAGACATGGCTTCGTAGGCGGCAAAGGCATTGCGCACCTCCTGGATTTCACGGGGTAATCCCAGCACTCGTTGCCCGGCCAGAACAGCAGTTACCTGCTCGACACTCAAAGTATTGTTTTCGATCGCCAAGGAAGCCTGGATTGTGCGAATCCGATTCCCTCGGCGCAGTTGCGGGGCCTGCTGACTATCACTTACAGCCGAAAGCTGGCCGATCTGCTCGCTGATGTCAGCGATCAATCCCAGCATTCGGGTTGTCAGGGTTAACGGTGGCGTATAACGACTCATGCCCTCATCCATGCCAAAGGCCGGCCGACATAATGCACCAACATACCCGCATCAGCACTCATCGAACGACCTCACCCTGCTGATTGAACTGCAACGCCGCCAACCGCGCATACAGCGCATTGCTGGCTACCAGCTCCTGGTGAGTGCCCACGGCAACCACCTTGCCCTGGTCCATCACCGCGATCCGGTCGGCGTTTTTCACCGTGGCCAAGCGGTGGGCGATCACCAACGTCGTGCGGTTTTTCATCAGGCTAGGCAAGGCTTGCTGGATCAGGTGTTCGCTTTGCGCATCGAGGGCACTGGTGGCTTCGTCCAGCAGCAGGATCGGCGCATCCACCAACAAGGCTCGGGCGATGGCCAGGCGTTGGCGCTGGCCGCCGGACAAGCCCAGGCCGCCGTCGCCCAGGTGAGTCTGGTAGCCGTCGGGCATTTTTTCGATGAAGTCATGGGCATGGGCGATCTGCGCGGCCTCGCGCACCTGTTCGGGCGTCGCCTGCGGATTGCCGTAACGAATGTTTTCTTCGACCGTGCCGAAAAACAGCGCCGGGTTTTGTGAGACCAGGGCGAAGTGCCGGCGCAGGTCCAACGGATCGAGCTGGGTCAACGGCACGTCGTCGATCAGGATCTGCCCTTGCACCGGATCATAGAAACGCAACAGCAAGTCGTAGACCGTCGACTTGCCCGCACCGGAAGGCCCGACGAGGGCCAGGGTCTCGCCGGCCTTGACGCTCAGGTCGAGACCGTCGACCGCGTAACTGTCCGGCCGGGACGGATAGGAAAAACGCACCCCTTCAAGGCGTAAATCGCCGCGGACCCGCACCGGCAAGGTCACGAGTCCTGAGGCCGGCGGCTGGATGATGTTTTCCGAACGCAGCAGCTCGGCTATGCGCTCTGCCGCACCGGCCGCCCGCTGCAGCTCACCGATCACTTCGCTCAGGGTCCCGAAGGCGCTGCCGACGATCAGGCTGTAGAACACGAACGCCGCCAGCTCGCCGCCGGAAATCCGCCCGGCGATCACATCCATGCCGCCGACCCAAAGCATCACCCCCACCGCCCCCAGCACCAGCACGATCACCAGGGTGATCAGCCAGGCCCGCTGGGCGATGCGCTTGCGAGCGGTGTCGAAGGCCTGCTCCACCGTCACGGAAAAACGCTGTTCGTCCTGGACCTGATGGTTGTAGGCCTGCACGGTCTTGATCTGGCCGAGGGTTTCGGAGACGTAGCTGCCGACGTCGGCAACACGGTCCTGGCTCTCACGCGACAAGCTGCGCACGCGCCGCCCAAAGATCAGGATCGGTGCCAATACCAGCGGCAGGGCAATCACCACGATGCTGGTCAACTTGGGATTGGTGACGAACAGCAGCACGATGCCACCCACCACCATCAAGATATTGCGCAAAAACAACGACAGCGACGAACCGATCACCGATTGCAGCAAGGTCGTATCAGTGGTCAGCCGCGACTGGATTTCCGAACTGCGGTTGTTTTCGTAGAAGCCTGGGTGCAAGTACACCAGATGGTTGAAGACCTGCCGCCGGATATCAGCCACTACCCGCTCGCCGATCCAGGACACCAGGTAAAAACGTGCAAACGTACCGATCGCCAGCCCCACCACCAACACCATGAACAGGCCGATGGATTGATTGAGCAGGTGTGGCGAACGGGTCATGAAGCCCTGGTCCACCAGCAAGCGAATGCCCTGGCCCATGGACAAGGTAATGCCGGCAGTGACAATCAACGCCAGCAAGGCGCCGGCGACTTGTTTGCGATAAGGGGCGATGAAGCCGGTGGCCAGGCGTATGGCACGGCGATGTCCAGAAGAAAGCATCAAAGGCGTCCGATAATTCAGCAGGAAAAGGCCGGTCCGCGCCGTCGAAACGCAGCGGAACCAAGTTGAATCAGAATGAGTCAGGTTAAATATGACCACTACGACTAGCAGCTAGATGTTATCGGTCTAAAGTCTGGCTGGAAACGCGACTGTGTTTCTGATTGAGTGGAGGTGTCGCCATGAACCTACAAGGAGTGTCACGGCTCGGTCACTTGGCGACATTAAAGTAGGCACACAACCTGATGAGGAGACAGGCCATGTCCTTGCAACACAGCAGCGACGACAAGATTCAAGTAATCCGCACGCAACCGGACCAGTCTCTGGGCTGCTCGTTCATCGATGAACAAGGGCGCGAAGTACCCATCACCGAAGACATGATCCGCAAAGCCTGCAACGAGCTGGAAAAGCGACTGGTCAAGCCTGCCGAACAAAAGTGATACAGCCCGTCTCGATTGAACCCGGCCTTGATGTCGGGTTTTTTATGCCGGTTGATTTTGCAGGCTTCTGTGACCAGGCTTCTGTGACCAAGCTCTGTGATCAGGCTCTTGTGGCGAGGGAGCTTGCTCCCGTTGGGTTGCGAAGCAACCCCATGCCTTGTCGGGAGCTAAAAAGCGACGACTGCTTCGCAGCCGAGCGGGAGCAAGCTCCCTCGCCACAACAGCGCTCCACGCTCAAATGGCAGTGGCACCCAGTGCCGTCACGATCTGTTGCAAGGTCGCCGACGGCCCTTCGATGCGCACCTTCAAGCTGTCGATTTCCCGTCGTGGCGGGTAGTGCTTGCGCAAGGCATCGAACGCACTGCGCTGCTCGTCGACGGTGCCCACCAGGCTGCGACGAAAGTTCGCATCATCGCCACGGGGGTCGTACACGCTCCGGCACAGCGCCGCCAAGGCCCAGGCCGGGTCGGTCTCGGCGTCCAGAGTGATGCCACCCAGCCACGGCCGAGGCAACAGGTCGCTGAGGCGGACGTCGGCCGGCTGTTCCAGGAACGCGCACAAGGCCTGGTAGATCTGTGCCGTGCCACGCTGGCGGCCATCGAGGCTGTAGCCGGCAATGTGCGGGGTGGCGATCACGCATAAGTCGGCGAGGTCCACGTCCACGGTAGGCTCCCGTTCCCAGACATCCAGCACCGCTTGCAGGTCTTCGCGCGCCAGCAACACCTCGCGCAGCGCGGCGTTATCGATCACCGATCCGCGGGCCGCATTGATCAGCCAGGTTCCGGGCTTGAGCTGGTTCAGGCGTGCTTCGTCGAACAGGTGCCAGGTCGGTTGCTCGCCGTCGCGGGTCAACGGCGTGTGCAGGCTGATCACATCGCACTGCTCGATGATCTGCTCCAGGCTCACATAGTCGCCGCCCTCGGCGGCCTGACGCGGCGGATCGCAGACCTTCACGGTCCAACCCAGGCCCCTGAGCACTTCGATCAACCGCCCGCCCACCTGGCCCGCGCCGACCACGCCGAAGGTTCGCTGCTCCAGCGCCACGCCTTCGATTTCCGCCAGGGTCATCAGGCTGCCCAGCACGTAGTCCACCACGCCACGGGCGTTGCAACCGGGTGCGCTGGCCCAACGAATGCCGGCCCCGGCCAGGTAATCCAGGTCCAAGTGATCGGTACCGATGGTGCACGTGCCGACGAAGCGCACCTTGCTACCCTCCAGCAGCGCCCGATTGACCTGGCTGACCGAACGCACCAGCAGCACGTCGGCTTGCTCGACCATCGTCCGGTCGATCCCCCGGCCCGGTACCCGGCGGATTTCGCCGAACCCTTGGAAAAACGCATCAAGCAGGGGGATATTTTCGTCGGCGACGATCAGCATGGCAGAGCTCCTTTGGCGGGAGGGGCAGTGTAGGCGTTCCGTTGGGCCCGTGCATTACCCGGAGCGAATGATGTTGTGGCGAGGGGATTTATGTGGGAGCAAAGCTTGCTCGCGATGCAGGCGCCTCAATTCCTCGGGAGACCGCATCATCTTCATCGCGGGCAAGCCTTGCTCCCACAGGTGCTCGAAAACTGAGAAAACGATTACAAATCCACAACACAGGTTTTTTCCTGACCACTGCGTCAAGGCGTAGAATTCGCCGCCTTGCGCTAATTTCTCTCGGACGCTTCGCCTGTGAATCCTGTCATCGACTCTCCTGCCACTCTTTCCCGCCCGGCCCGGGTGCGTCTGGAATTCAAGACCCTGCTGGCCTTGGCCCTGCCGATCATGGTGGCGCAACTGGCGACTACCGCCATGGGCTTTGTCGACGCGGTGATGGCCGGTCGGGTAGGCCCACGGGACCTGGCGGCAGTGGCCCTGGGCAACTCGATCTGGGTACCGGTGTTCCTGTTGATGACCGGCACCTTGCTGGCGACCACGCCAAAAGTGGCCCAGCGCTTCGGTGCCGGCACGTTCGACGAAATCGGGCCGCTGGTGCGCCAGGCGCTGTGGCTGGCGCTGGTGGTGGGGTTGCTCGCGACCCTGGCGCTGTTCAGCGCCGAACCGATCCTGCACATCATGAAAGTCGATCCCGAATTGATCGGCCCGTGCATGGAATACCTGCGTGGCATCGGCATGGGCCTGCCGGCCGTGGCGCTGTATCACGTGCTGCGCTGCTTCAGCGATGGCCTGGGCCGCACGCGACCGGCGATGGTGCTGGGATTATGCGGGCTGGCGCTGAACATTCCGCTCAATTACATCTTCATCTACGGGCACCTGGGCGTGCCCGCCATGGGCGGCGTCGGTTGCGGCTGGGCCACGGCCATCGTGATGTGGTTCATGGCCTTGGGCATGGCCGGTTGGGCCCTGTGGGCACCGGCCTATCAGCCGAGTCGGTTGTTCAGCCGTTTCGACTGGCCGCAATGGACGGTGATCAAGCGCCTGCTGGGCATCGGCCTGCCGATTGGCATCGCGGTGTTCGCCGAGTCGAGTATTTTCGCGGTGATCGCGCTGCTGATCGGCAGTCTCGGCGCCACGGTGGTGGCCGGGCACCAGATCGCGCTGAACTTCAGCTCCCTGGTGTTCATGATCCCCTACTCCCTGGGCATGGCTGTCACGGTGCGGGTCGGCCAGGCCTTGGGCCGTCGCCAGCCCCGTGAAGCGCGCTTTGCCGCCGGGGTGGGCATGGGCACGGCCCTGGCGTACGCCTGCCTGTCGGCGAGCCTGATGTTCGCATTGCGCGGGCCTATCGCGGCGATCTATACCGCCGACCCGGTGGTGATCGAAGTGGCGTCGATGCTGATCGTCTACGCGGCGCTGTTCCAGTTTTCCGATGCGATCCAGGTCACGGCGGCAGGCGCGTTGCGCGGCTACCAGGACACCCGGGTGACGATGATCCTGACCCTGTTCGCCTATTGGGGCATCGGCCTGCCAGTGGGTTACACCCTCGGCCTGACCGACTGGCTCGGTGCAGCCAGCGGCCCAAGCGGATTGTGGCAAGGCCTGATCGTAGGCCTGAGCTGCGCGGCACTGATGCTGTCGATCCGCCTGGCACGCAGCGCGCGCAAGCAGATCCGTGTCAGCCGCTCGACGGATTAAGCGAGTTTCTTGCGGATCCAATAGAGGTAGGTGCCAGCCTCTTCCTGCTGGGCCACTAGTTCGTGGTCCAGGAACACGCAAAACTTGGGGATGTCGCGGCGAGTCGAGGGATCGGTGGCGATGACTTTCAACAGGCCACCGGGGGCCAGGTCACGGATGTGCTGGTGCAGCATCATCACCGGCTCCGGGCAATTGAGGCCGGTGGCATCCAGTGTGCCGTCGACCGGCGTGTCTTTCATTTCACTCATGTTCTACTCCTGAAACTGGCCGGCATTGTCGCGCAATGTCGGCGCTCTTAACAGATGTACATCAGCCCTGTGGCGAGGGAGCTTGCTCCCGCTCGGCTGCGAAGCAGTCGTCGCTTTTCGGAACCCGGCAGGACATTGGGGTTGCTTCGCAACCCAGCGGGAGCAAGCTCCCTCGCCACAAAAGCTCGCTACATAGCTTCAGCGGGACTTTGGCTTCTTGGTATCCAGCCGCCGCAGATGGCACGTCACTTCCTCGCGGTCGTGGTACAGCTGCTTGCAACCGATCTCGACCTTGATCCCCCGGGCCCTGAAACCCTCGGCGATGCGTTCGAGCAGGCGCTTGACCTCGGCATAACGCTGCTTCATCGGCAACTTGAGATTGACCACGGCCTCGCGGCAATGGCCCTCGCCAATCCATTCCTCCAACATCGCCGCGTTACGCGCGGGCTTCTCGACGATGTCGCAGACCATCCAATCCACGGGCTGCTTGGGTTTGAAAGTGAAGCCGTCCGCCATCAAGTGCTGGACCAGGCCGGTGTCCATCAGGCTTTCGGCCATCGGGCCGTTGTCGATGGCCGTTACCAGCATGCCGCGGTTGACCAGTTGCCAAGTCCAGCCGCCCGGCGCGGCACCGAGGTCCACGCCGGTCATATCACTGTGCAGGCGCTCGTCCCACTGGTCCCGGGGGATGAAATGGTGCCAGGCTTCTTCGAGCTTGAGGGTGGAGCGGCTCGGCGCCTCCCGGGGGAACTTGAGACGCGGGATGCCCATCGGCCACATCGCCGAATTATCTGCGTCCGCCAGGCCCAGGAAGACTTCGCGGCCGCTCTTGAAGGTCAGCAGCAGGCGTGGCTTGCGCGGATCGTCCACCAGCTTGCCGGCCCCGCTCAACGCCTTGCGCAGCGGGCCTTCGAACTTCTTGCAGAAGTTCGACAGTTCCTTGCCGTCATTGGTGTCGACCACTTCCAGCCACAGGCTGCCGCAGGCCGGGAACGCCGCCATATGGGCCAGGATGACGCTGATACGGTCGGTTTCCGGCAAGTCAATGAACGTGCCCCGCGCCCACTGGCGCGGGAAAATCAGCTCGGCAAAACGCTGCCCACGCATCAGCCGTTCGGCGCCGTCCTCTTCAGTGCAGACAAATTCGGCGCAGGCACTGGCCGGCTTGGCCTTGGCATAGCCGGCGACGTTGAGCCGAGCCGCATGCTCGGCGATCTCGGAACAGACCTCGCCTTCGAAGCCCGGCCGGCAGTGCATAAAAAGCGTGTTCATTGAAACTCCGTAGCAAAGCCTGTCACGAAAACCGCCGCATGATAGCGGAGTTCGGAACCGCGAACCTTGCAATAGAGTCCAGTGATTAGTCATACGCTCAAAACAGGGCTAGGTTAAAGGCTCTGTCCGTTCCGTCAGTCCGTAGCCGTGCGGACTCAAAGGAGTGATTTCAATGCCGTCCCTCGATAGCCTGAAAACCCTTAAAACACTGCAAGTCGACGCCAGGACCTACCACTATTTCAGCCTGCCGGATGCCGCCCGAAGCCTGGGCGACCTGGACAAGCTGCCTATGTCCTTGAAGGTGCTGCTGGAAAACCTGCTGCGCTGGGAAGATGAAAAAACCGTCACCGGCGCCGACCTCAAGGCCCTGGCCGGTTGGCTCAAGGCGCGCCGCTCCGACCGCGAGATCCAATACCGCCCCGCACGGGTGCTGATGCAAGACTTCACCGGCGTGCCCGCCGTAGTCGACCTGGCCGCCATGCGCGCCGCTGTGGAAAAGGCCGGCGGCGACCCCCAGCGGATCAACCCGCTGTCCCCAGTGGACCTGGTGATCGACCACTCGGTGATGGTGGACAAGTTCGCCAGCAGCCAGGCGTTCGAGCAGAACGTCGACATCGAAATGCAGCGCAACGGCGAACGCTACGCCTTCCTGCGCTGGGGCCAGAGCGCCTTCGACAACTTCAGCGTGGTGCCGCCGGGCACCGGCATCTGTCACCAGGTCAACCTCGAATACCTGGGTCGCACCGTGTGGACCAAAGAGGAAGACGGTCGCACCTACGCCTTCCCCGACACCCTGGTGGGCACCGACTCCCACACCACCATGATCAACGGCCTCGGCGTACTGGGCTGGGGCGTCGGCGGGATCGAGGCGGAAGCGGCCATGCTCGGCCAACCGGTGTCGATGCTGATTCCTGAGGTCATTGGCTTCAAACTCGTCGGCAAACTGCGCGAAGGCATCACCGCCACCGACCTGGTGCTGACCGTCACGCAGATGCTGCGCAAGAAAGGCGTGGTGGGCAAATTCGTCGAGTTCTATGGCGATGGTCTGGCCGACCTGCCCCTGGCCGACCGCGCCACCATTGCCAACATGGCCCCGGAATACGGTGCCACCTGCGGGTTCTTCCCGGTGGACGACGTGACACTGGAGTATCTGCGCCTGTCCGGGCGTCCGGCGGAAACCGTGAAACTGGTAGAGGCCTATTGCAAGGCCCAAGGCTTGTGGCGCCTGCCCGGCCAGGAACCGGTGTTCACCGACACGTTGGAGCTGGACATGGGCAGTGTCGAGGCCAGTCTCGCCGGGCCTAAACGCCCTCAGGACCGGGTCTCGCTGCCGAATGTCGGCCAGGCCTTCAGCGACTTCCTGGGGTTGCAGGTCAAACCCACCAGTAAGGAAGAAGGCCGCCTGGAAAGTGAAGGCGGCGGTGGCGTCGCGGTGGGCAACGCCGACCAGGTAGGCGAAGCCGAGTACGAATACGAAGGCCACACCCATCGCCTGAAAAACGGCGCGGTGGTGATTGCCGCGATCACCTCGTGCACCAACACATCCAACCCCAGCGTCATGATGGCCGCCGGGCTGCTGGCGAAAAAAGCCGTGGAAAAAGGCTTGGTTCGCAAGCCTTGGGTCAAGAGCTCCCTGGCGCCGGGCTCCAAGGTGGTCACCGATTACTACAACGCGGCCGGCCTGACCGAATACCTGGATAAACTCGGTTTCGACCTGGTGGGCTATGGTTGCACCACCTGCATCGGCAACTCCGGGCCGTTGCCGGACCCCATCGAGAAAGCCATCCAGAAAGCCGATCTCACCGTGGCCTCGGTGTTGTCGGGCAACCGCAACTTCGAAGGCCGAGTGCATCCACTGGTGAAGACCAACTGGCTGGCCTCGCCGCCGCTGGTGGTCGCCTATGCACTGGCCGGCACCGTGCGCATCGACATCAGCAGCGAACCGCTGGGCAACGACCGGGACGGCAAGCCGGTATACCTGCGGGACATCTGGCCCAGCAGCCAGGAAGTCGCCGCCGCCGTGGCCCAGGTCAACACCAGCATGTTCCACAAGGAATACGCCGCTGTGTTTGCCGGTGACGAGCAATGGCAGGCCATCGAGGTGCCGCAAGCGGCCACCTATGTCTGGCAGGACGATTCGACCTATATCCAGCATCCACCGTTCTTCGACGACATCGGCGGGCCGCCACCCGCGGTCAGGAACGTCGAGGGCGCCCGGGTCCTGGCCCTGCTGGGAGACTCGGTGACCACCGACCACATCTCCCCGGCCGGCAACATCAAGGCCGACAGCCCGGCTGGTCGCTACCTGCGCGAACAAGGCGTAGAGCCACGGGATTTCAATTCCTACGGTTCACGGCGTGGCAACCATCAAGTGATGATGCGCGGCACCTTCGCCAACATCCGCATCCGCAATGAAATGCTCGACGGCGAAGAAGGCGGCAATACGATCTACATCCCCAGTGGCGAACGCATGCCGATCTACGATGCCGCCATGCTGTACCAGGCCACGGGCACGCCCCTGGTGGTGATCGCCGGCCAGGAATATGGCACCGGCTCGAGCCGGGACTGGGCGGCCAAGGGTACGAACCTGCTGGGGGTCAAGGCGGTGATCGCCGAAAGTTTCGAGCGCATCCATCGCTCCAACCTGGTGGGCATGGGCGTGCTGCCGTTGCAGTTCAAGCTCGACCAGAACCGCAAGAGCCTGAACCTCACGGGCAAGGAAACCCTGGACGTCCTCGGCCTCAATGACGTCGAACTGACGCCCCGCATGAACCTGCCCCTGGTCATCACTCGGGAGGATGGCAGCCAGGAGCGAATCGAAGTGTTGTGCCGGATCGATACCTTGAATGAAGTGGAGTATTTCAAGGCTGGGGGGATTCTTCATTACGTTTTGCGACAATTGATTGCCGCTTGAAAAAGGATGAAACGTTCCCCGTGGCGAGGGAGCTTGCTCCCGCTTGAGTGCAAAGCGCTCACAAAAAGGGGCTGCTACGCAGCCCAGCGGGAGCAAGCTCCCTCGCCACGGGTTTAATCCATCCTAATGAACAGTATTGTTCTACTAAGCACTGTTTTCGTTTCAGCCCGCCTATAATCCCGCCGGCACCCACGCAACCGCGCCAGCCAACTGCTTCCCTTCCAGCGCCTGAATCTGCATGGATACAAATGTGCTCTTTGCGCGACACGGTGGCGTCGAAGACCCGACGGCCGCCCTTGCCCAGAGCTCTCCCGCTAAAAGGATGTTGTATGCCCGCTTTACCCTGGCTTCACCTGGCCCTTCTTTCCACAGGCTACGGTCTGGCGCTGGTCTACGGCCAGTTGGCCTGGACCGCGCTCATCTCGGTTGCGCTGCTGCTGTTCGCCGGGTATGCGGTTCGCCAGCAACAAACGCCTGTTGGCCAGTTCCTCGGGCATGCCCTGTTCATTGTCATGGCCCTGGCATTGGCCCTGCACTGGATGCCTGGCTTCTTCAACGGCCGGGCCATCGCGGCGCAGCGCTTGACCGATGACGCCGTGCCGTTTGCCATGTACCTGAACCAGGACAAGCCGCTGATCGGTTTCTGGCTATTGCTGGCCTGCCCCTGGATCGTCGGCCGGCGCTCACTGCGCCTGTCCGTCCAGGCCACGGCACTGGGCCTGGCATTGAGCGCGGTGCTGGCCCTCGGCGGGGCCGTGCTGCTGGGCATGATCCATTGGGCACCCAAATGGCCGGATCATGCCTGGATATGGGTGCTCAATAATCTTTTATTGGTGACGCTGGTGGAGGAAGCGCTGTTTCGTGGCTACATTCAGGGGGGCTTGAGCCGACGCTTCAAACACTTGAATTACGGCGACAACCTGGCGTTGCTCCTGGCCTCGCTGCTGTTCGGCCTGGTACACGCCGGCGCGGGCTGGCAGTGGGTGCTGTTGTCGGGCCTGGCGGGCGTCGGTTACGGCCTGGCGTATCGTTTTGGCGGCCTGGGCGCGGCGGTCGCCACGCATTTTCTGCTCAACCTGCTTCATTTCGCCCTATTTACCTATCCGATGCTGGCGTGATAGCGACAGGCAAAAATAACTTTCAACTAAAACCTGACGACGCCGACAACCTTTCAAAGCCTTGCGGATCTACACACCATGCGTAACAACCAACCCGTCACACAACGCGAAAGGACCTTCCCGGCCCAGCAACGATTGATTTCCACCACCGACACCAAGGGCGTCATTACCTACTGCAACGATGCGTTCGTTGAGATCAGCGGGTATTCCAAGGAGGAACTGATCCGCGCGCCGCACAATCTCGTGCGCCATCCCGATGTCCCCTCTGCCGTGTTCGCGCACATGTGGGGCACGCTCAAACAAGGCTTGCCATGGATGGGCATCGTCAAGAATCGCTGCAAGAACGGTGACCATTACTGGGTCAACGCCTATGTCACGCCGGTGTTCGAGGGCAATCAGGTGGTCGGTTACGAGTCGGTGCGAGTCAAGCCCACCGCCGAGCAGATCGCCCGCGCCGAAGCCCTCTACCAACGCATCAACCAGGGCAAGTCCGCAGTGCCAAGCAGCGACAAATGGTTGCCGCTATTGCAGGACTGGCTGCCGTTCATCCTGGTCAGCCAACTGGGCTTCGTCGTCGGCGCGTTTCTGAATTCTTCCTGGGGCTTTGCCTTGGCCGCCCTGCTGTCGGTGCCCTTGGGACTGATGGGCCTGCAATGGCAACAACGCGGGATCAAGCGCCTGCTGCGCCTGGCCGAGCAAACCACCTCCGACCCGCTGATCGCCCGCATGTACACCGACAGCCGCGGCGTCCAGGCGCGCCTGGAGATGTCGATCCTCAGCCAGCAAGCGCGCCTGAAAACCTGCCTGACTCGCCTGCAGGACACCGCCGAGCACCTCAACGACCAGGCTCGCCAGTCCAATACCCTGGCCCACGACAGCTCCAGCGGCCTGGAGCGCCAGCGGGTGGAAACCGAACAGGTCGCCACGGCCGTCAACCAGATGGCGGCAACGACTCAGGAAGTCGCCAGCCACGTGCAGCGCACCGCCGATGCCACCCAGGAAGCCAATCGCCTGACCAGCCGCGGCCGCGACATCGCCGGGGAAACCCGCGAAGCCATCGAGCGGCTGTCGGTGGTGGTCGGTGAGACCGGTCAAACCGTCACCCAACTGGCCAAGGACAGCGACGAGATCGGTGGTGTGGTCGACGTGATCAAAGGCATCGCCGACCAGACCAACCTGCTGGCCCTCAACGCTGCCATCGAAGCGGCCCGTGCCGGCGAGATGGGTCGCGGCTTCGCCGTGGTGGCCGACGAAGTGCGGCAACTGGCGCAACGCACCAGCGAATCCACCGGGCAGATCCACGCCCTGATCGCCAAGCTCCAGCAGACCGCCACCAACGCCGTGCAGACCATGGACGCCGGCCATCGCCAGGCCGAAGAAGGCGTGGCGCGGGTCATGGAAGCAGACGAGGCGCTGGTGGGAATCAGTGCAGCGGTGGCCCACATTACCGACATGACCACCCAGATCGCCGCCGCCACCGAGGAGCAAAGCTCAGTGGCCGAGGAGATCAGCCGCAACATCAGCAACATCTCGGACCTGGCCGACCAGACCTCCGGCCAGGCCCACAGCTCGGCGCTGCTGAGCGAAGAGCTGACCCGCACGGCCGACACGCAGTATTCGTTGGTGGAGCGGTTTAACCGCTGATAGATGTCGGCTTGAAAAAACCCGGACAGCGAAAGCTTCCGGGTTTTTTACTGTCTGAAAGATCGCTTTCGCGAGCAGGCTCGCTCCCACAGGGGGCCTAGATCGCCCATTGAAATGCATTCCACTTGTGGGAGCGAGCCTGCTCGCGATGAGGCCGGTACAGGCGCCATCAATCTTGAGACAGGAAGCCGGCCACTCCCTGCGCAGCAGCCTCCAGGTGCTGCTCATGACTAAATCCCAAAGCCTTCAACGGCTTCAAATCATGATCCCCCGCCACCAACCACAACACCTCAATGCTCGGTGACAAGGCATACCCCTGCACCGCCTCCCGATTACCCAACGCATCCCGCTCGCCTTGAACGATCAAGGTGCGAGTCTTCAATGCAGCCAAGTGCTCGACCCGCGGCTTCTCCGGCTTGCCCACCGCGTAGAAGGGATAGCCCAGGCACACCAGCGCATCGGCGCCCAATTCATCGGCCAGCAGGCTCGCCATGCGTCCACCCATGGACTTGCCGCCAATGGCCAGCCGACCAGCGACATAAGGCCGCACCGTGGCGTAGACCTCACGCCAGCATTCGAGCAGCTTGGGCGCCGGGTTGGGCGGACGCTTGCCGCCATCCAGACGCCGCTGGGCCATGTAGGGAAACTCGAAGCGCAACACGTTGACGCCTTGTGCGGCAAGGCGTGCGGCCATTGCCTCCATGAAGCCGCTGTCCATCGGCGCACCGGCACCGTGGGCCAGGATCAGGGTCGGTGGTTCGGCGCACACCCCAGGCTGCGCGACCGTCCACAACCACCCATGTTGCTCCACGCATCGCGCCCATTGATCCCCGTCAATACTGGCCTTGTGCTGTTTGTCCATGCTTGCCTCGCTTTTAGTCTGCCTATAACTCCAGGCGAAGAACGCCGCACTGCCTTGCGCAGGCGCTCACTTCGGCTGAACCGTGGATGGGGAACCATGAACACTTCTATCAGTACCGCCTACAACTACAAGGTGGTCCGCCAATTCGCCATTATGACGGTGGTGTGGGGCATCGTCGGCATGGGGCTCGGGGTTTTTCTCGCCGCCCAATTGGTCTGGCCGCAGCTCAACTTCGATTTGCCTTGGACCAGCTTCGGCCGCCTGCGCCCGCTGCACACCAACGCGGTGATCTTCGCCTTCGGCGGCTGCGCGTTGTTTGCCAGTTCGTTCTACTCGGTGCAACGCACCTGCCAGACACAGCTGTTCGCGCCAAAAATTGCGGCGTTCTGCTTCTGGGGCTGGCAACTGGTGATCCTGCTGGCGGCCATCAGCCTGCCGCTGGGTTACACCAGTTCCAAGGAATACGCCGAACTGGAATGGCCGATCGACATCCTGATCACCATCGTCTGGGTCGCCTACGCCATCGTGTTCTTCGGCACCGTGGCCAAGCGCAACACCAAGCACATCTACGTCGGTAACTGGTTCTTCGGCGGGTTCATCCTGACCGTGGCGATCCTGCATATCGTCAACAACCTGGAACTGCCGGTGAGCTTCACCAAGTCCTACTCGGTGTATGCCGGGGCCACGGATGCGATGGTGCAATGGTGGTACGGCCACAACGCCGTAGGCTTTTTCCTCACCGCAGGCTTCCTGGGGATGATGTACTACTTCGTGCCGAAGCAGGCCGAACGCCCGGTGTATTCCTATCGCCTGTCCATCGTCCACTTCTGGGCGCTGATCACCCTGTACATCTGGGCCGGCCCGCACCACCTGCACTACACCGCGCTGCCGGACTGGGCACAGTCCCTGGGCATGGTGATGTCGCTGATCCTGCTGGCACCGAGCTGGGGCGGCATGATCAACGGCATGATGACCCTCTCGGGTGCCTGGCATAAGTTGCGCAGCGACCCGATCCTGCGTTTCCTGGTGGTGTCCCTGGCGTTCTACGGCATGTCGACCTTCGAAGGTCCGATGATGGCCATCAAGACCGTCAACGCCCTTTCCCACTACACCGACTGGACCATTGGCCACGTCCACGCCGGCGCGCTTGGCTGGGTGGCGATGATTTCCATCGGCGCGCTGTATCACATGATCCCGAAAGTCTTTGGCCGGCCACAGATGCACAGCATCGGCCTGATCAACGCGCACTTCTGGCTCGCGACCATCGGCACCGTGCTCTACATCGCCTCGATGTGGGTCAACGGTATCGCCCAGGGCCTGATGTGGCGCGCAGTGAACGAGGACGGCACGCTCACCTACTCCTTCGTAGAAACCCTGGTGGCCAGCCACCCAGGCTTCGTCGTGCGGCTGGCGGGTGGGTCGATTTTCCTCCTCGGCATGCTGCTGATGGCCTACAACACCTGGCGCACCGTGCGGGCCTATCAGCCTGCCGAAGCCGCCGCTGCCGCGCAGATGGCCTGAGGAGTCCGCCATGAAACACGAAACAATCGAAAAAAACGTCGGCCTGCTGATGCTGCTGATGGTCCTGGCCGTGAGCATTGGCGGCCTGACCCAGATCGTGCCGCTGTTCTTCCAGGACGTGACCAACAAGCCGGTGGACGGCATGAAGCCCTACACCGCGCTGCAACTGGAAGGCCGCGACATTTACATCCGTGAAGGTTGCGTCGGCTGCCACTCGCAGATGATCCGTCCGTTCCGCGCCGAGACCGAGCGCTACGGCCACTACTCCGTCGCTGGCGAAAGTGTCTGGGACCACCCCTTCCTGTGGGGTTCCAAGCGCACCGGGCCGGACCTGGCACGGGTCGGCGCGCGCTACTCCGATGACTGGCACCGCGCCCACTTGTACAACCCGCGCAACGTGGTGCCGGAGTCGAAAATGCCGGCCTACCCCTGGCTGGTAGCCAAGGCAGTGGACAGCAGCCACACCGAAGGCAAGCTGCGCGCCATGCGCACCCTCGGCGTGCCGTACACCGACGACGACATCGCCGGCAGCGTGGCCTCCCTCAAGGGCAAGACCGAAATGGACGCCCTGGTGGCCTACCTGCAAGTGCTCGGCACTGCCATCAAGAGCAAGAGGTGAGCCTGATGTTCTTTGAAATGAGCACTGGAATGATCCGTGGGCTGGGCACCGTCGTGGTGTTCATCGCCTTCATCGGCCTGATCCTGTGGGTGTTCAGCAGCAAGCGCGGACCGGAATTCGCCCAGGCGCGCCTGCTGCCGTTCGCCGACGAACCGCCCGCCGACCTTACCCCCCAAGACCCTGAAACAAGGAGTACCCGGCCATGACCACCTTCTGGAGTACGTGGATCTGCGTACTGACCATCGGCAGCCTCATCGGCCTGACGTGGCTGCTGATCGGCACCCGCAAGGGCGAGACCAAGGGCAGCGTCGACCAGACCATGGGCCACAGCTTCGACGGCATCGAGGAATACGACAACCCGCTACCGCAGTGGTGGTTCCTGTTGTTCGCCGGCACCCTGGTGTTTTCCGTCGGTTACCTGGTCCTGTATCCGGGCCTGGGCAACTGGAAAGGCATCCTGCCCGGGTACGAGAACGGCTGGACCGGCGCCCATGAATGGGAAAAGGAAATGGCCAAGGCCGACGCCAAGTTCGGGCCGATCTTCGCCAAGTTCGCGGCCATGCCCGTGGAAGAAGTCGCCAAGGACCCACAGGCCTTGAAGATGGGTGGTCGCCTGTTCGCCTCCAACTGCTCGGTCTGCCACGGCTCGGACGCCAAGGGCGCCTTCGGCTTCCCGAATCTGGCCGACAGCAACTGGCGCTGGGGCGGCGCCGCCGAGACCATCAAGGCGACCATCATGGGCGGGCGCATGGCGGCGATGCCGGCCTGGGGCGAAGTGCTGGGGGAGGCCGGGGTCAAGAACGTTGCCGCTTATGTTCGCCACGACCTGGCCGGCCTGCCTTTGCCGGCGGACAGCGGTGCCGATCTGCAAGCCGGTCAGCAGGCCTTCAACACCACCTGCGTCGCCTGCCACGGCGCCAACGGCCAGGGCACCGAAGCCATGGGCGCGCCGAACCTGACGCAACCGGCGGGCTTCATCTACGGCACCAGCCTGACCCAGTTGCAGCAGACCATTCGCCATGGTCGCCAAGGGCACATGCCGGCGCAGAATGAGTTGTTGGGCAATGACAAGGTGCAACTGCTCGCGGCTTACGTGTACAGCCTTTCGAAGAGTGGGGAGCAGTTGAGCGGCGAGCCTCAAGCTGCAAGCTTCAAGTAAAAGCAACAGCAAAAGCAAAACCTGCAAGCGACGAGTACCCCACTTGAAGCTTGCAGCTTACAACTTGCAGCTGCTTCCTTTTGTCACACCCTCCCATAGTCTTTCTTTCGGTTCCCCGGAATCAGGTCTAAGCTTGCCTTTGCGTGCGCTGGCGACTGCCGGTTTCAGGTCGATCCGACCCGATGCGTTCGACAATCGTTCGACAAAAAGGCCGCAAAGGCAGGTGAATACCGGCTGTTGCGACAGTTGCCTGGCATCACCCGAACGCCGTGTTCGAACACACCCCGTTACAACCGACCTGACCCCCTCGCCTCGTTCCTTCGTTGCGACATTTTGCCGAGCGCCGATTTTGTCCCTACACCGAACAGGGAAAGGCCGCAGAATCAGCTTTGGAAAGCATTGACCCAGGTCATGGCGCGTTGCAATGACCCCCCGCTTTCTCCATACTTGCGACCGATTTTTATCCTAATAAAACACCCAAACCGTGGAACCTTAGAATGAGCACAGCAATCAGTCCGACTGCTTATAACTATAAGGTAGTCCGCCAGTTCGCCATCATGACGGTGGTCTGGGGGATCCTTGGCATGGGGCTCGGTGTCTTCATCGCCTCGCAACTGGTCTGGCCGGAGTTGAACTTCGATCTGCCATGGACGACATTTGGACGCCTGCGCCCGCTGCACACCAACCTGGTGATCTTCGCCTTCGGTGGTTGTGCGTTGTTTGCCACTTCTTACTACGTCGTGCAGCGAACCTGCCAAACGCGACTGATTTCCGACAGCCTCGCCGCCTTCACCTTCTGGGGTTGGCAAGCGGTGATCGTCGGCGCGATCGTGACCTTGCCAATGGGTTTCACCACCACCAAGGAATACGCGGAGCTGGAATGGCCCCTGGCTATCCTGCTGGCGATCGTCTGGGTGACCTACGGTTTGGTGTTCTTCGGCACCATCGTCAAGCGCAAGACCAAGCACATCTATGTCGGTAACTGGTTCTACGGTGCCTTCATCGTCGTGACCGCCATGTTGCACATCGTCAACCACGCGTCCCTGCCGGTCAGCTTCTTCAAGTCGTACTCGGCTTATTCGGGCGCGACCGATGCGATGATCCAGTGGTGGTACGGCCACAACGCCGTGGGTTTCTTCCTGACCACCGGCTTTTTGGGGATGATGTACTACTTCGTGCCGAAACAGGCCGAGCGTCCGATCTATTCCTATCGCCTGTCCATCGTCCACTTCTGGGCGCTGATCACCCTGTACATCTGGGCCGGTCCGCACCACCTGCACTACACCGCACTGCCGGACTGGGCACAGTCCCTGGGCATGGCGATGTCGATCATCCTGCTGGCGCCAAGCTGGGGCGGCATGATCAACGGCATGATGACCCTGTCGGGTGCCTGGCATAAATTGCGCACCGACCCGATCCTGCGTTTCCTGGTGGTGTCCCTGGCGTTCTACGGCATGTCGACCTTCGAAGGCCCGATGATGGCCATCAAGACCGTCAACTCCCTGAGCCACTACACCGACTGGACCATCGGCCACGTACACGCCGGTGCACTCGGTTGGGTTGCGATGATCTCCATCGGCGCCATCTACCACATGATCCCGAAACTGTTCGGTCGTGCGCAGATGCACAGCACCGGCCTGATCAACGCGCACTTCTGGCTCGCGACCATCGGCACCGTGCTCTACATCGCCTCGATGTGGGTCAACGGCATCACCCAAGGCCTGATGTGGCGTGCGATCAACGACGACGGCACCCTGACCTATTCGTTCGTCGAAGCGCTGCAAGCCAGCCACCCTGGCTTCATCGTGCGTGCCCTGGGCGGCGCGTTCTTCGCCAGCGGCATGCTGTTCATGGCCTACAACGTGTACCGCACCGTTCGTGCCTCTGACCCGGCTGAAGCTGAAGCCGCCGCCAAGATCGCCGTAGTTGGAGCTCACTGATGAAGCACGAAGCAGTAGAGAAGAATATCGGCCTGCTGGCCTTCTTCATGGTCATCGCCGTGAGCATCGGCGGCCTGACCCAGATCGTTCCGCTGTTCTTCCAGGATGTGACCAACAAGCCGGTCGAAGGCATGAAGCCGCGTACCGCCCTTGAACTGGAAGGCCGTGACATCTATATCGCCAACGGTTGTGTCGGCTGCCACTCGCAGATGATCCGTCCGTTCCGCGCTGAAACCGAACGCTACGGCCACTACTCCGTTGCCGGTGAGAGCGTCTGGGACCACCCCTTCCTGTGGGGTTCCAAGCGTACCGGCCCGGACCTGGCCCGCGTTGGCGGCCGCTACTCCGACGACTGGCAGCGTGCGCACTTGTACAACCCGCGCAACGTAGTGCCTGAGTCGAAAATGCCGGCCTACCCGTTCCTCGTAGAAAACAAGCTCGACGGCAAAGACACCGCCAAGAAAATGGAAGTCCTGCGTGCCTTGGGCGTGCCTTACACCGACGAAGACATCGCCGGTGCCAGGGATGCCGTCAAGGGCAAGACTGAAATGGACGCGCTGGTGGCCTATCTGCAAGGCCTGGGCACCATCATCAAAAGCAAACGGTGATTTAGATGGATATCGGGATGATTCGTGGCCTGGGCACCGTCGTCGTGATGGTGGCCTTCATCGGTCTGGCCCTGTGGGTGTTCAGCCCCAAGCGCAAGTCGGAGTTTGACGACGCGACCTTGCTGCCGTTCGCGGATGATCCCGAAGCCATCAAGCACGTCGAGCAAGCTTCTAGGAGTAACAAAGAATGACTACATTCTGGAGTCTGTACGTCACAGTCCTCAGCCTGGGAACGATCTTCGCACTGACCTGGCTGCTGCTGTCGACCCGCAAGGGCCAGCGCAGCGAAGCCACCGAAGAGACGGTTGGCCACTCCTTCGACGGGATCGAGGAGTACGACAACCCACTGCCAAAATGGTGGTTCATGCTGTTCGTGGGCACCATCATTTTCGCCCTCGGCTACCTGGTGCTCTACCCTGGCCTGGGCAACTGGAAAGGCCTGCTGCCCGGCTATAACTACCTGGATACCGAAAAGCAGACCGCCTTCGCCAACGGCCAGACCGGCTGGACAGGCGTTCATGAGTGGGAAAAGGAAATGGCGCGCTCGGACGCCAAGTTCGGTCCGATCTTCGCCAAGTTCGCCTCCATGCCGATCGAAGAAGTCGCCAAGGACCCGCAAGCCCTGAAGATGGGTGGCCGCCTGTTCGCCTCCAACTGCTCGGTTTGCCACGGTTCCGACGCCAAGGGTGCCTATGGCTTCCCCAACCTGACCGACGCCGACTGGCGCTGGGGCGGTGAGCCGGAAACCATCAAGACCACCATCATGGGCGGCCGTCACGCCGTGATGCCGGGCTGGGCTGCCGTGGTGGGCGAACAAGGTGTGGCCGACGTGGCCGCCTACCTCGTGACCGGTCTGCACGGTCGCAAACTGCCCGAAGGCGCCAAGGCCGATCCGGCCAACGGCCAGAAACTGTTCGCGGCCAACTGCGTGGCTTGCCACGGTCCTGCCGGCAAGGGCACGCCCGCCATGGGCGCACCTGACCTGACGCATCCAGCGGGCTTCATCTACGGTTCGAGCTTCGCTCAACTGCAGCAGACCATCCGCTACGGTCGCCAGGGCCAGATGCCGGCCCAGGCCGACCTGCAAGGCAACGACAAGGTCCACCTGCTGGCGGCCTATGTCTACAGCCTGTCTCACGGCGAAAAGGCTCCGGCCGCTGACGCCCAGTAAGACCAGTCGCTGATACACGAAAGGCCCCGCCAATCCGATTGGCGGGGCCTTTTTTATTACCGGCAGAAAAACCTGGGTAAATCTGTTTCGCTTGCCGGCCTTCCACGCCGGTAGTAACGTGCCTACATTCAAGTTAAACGAGGACATTTCCATGTCCATCACCACTATCTCCAGCCGTGAATTCAACCACGACACAAGTGGTGCCAAAAAAGCCACCCGTGAAGGGCCGGTGATCATCACCGACCGTGGCAAGCCGGCCCATGTGCTGCTAAGCATTGAGGAGTACCAGAAACTGACCGGCCTCGGCACCAGCATTGTCGAGTTGCTGGTCATGCCCGATGCGCCGGACATCGACTTCCAGACCGAGCGTGCCGTCATCGCCCCCCGCCCGGTGGACCTGTCCTGAATGTTTCTACTCGATACCAATGTCATCTCGGAACTGCGCAAACCCCAGGCAGACAAAAACGTCCAAGCCTGGGCACGCAGCGTTCCTGCTCCCAGCCTGTATCTCTCGGCGATCACCGTACTGGAACTGGAAACCGGCGTGCTGCGCTTCGAACGCAAGGACCCGACGCAGGGCAGTCGCCTGCGGGCCTGGCTGGATAATCACGTGATGCCCGCCTTTGCCGGCCGGATCCTGGCCGTGGACCGCGCCGTCGCACTGCGTTGCGCTCGCCTGCATGTGCCTGACCGCGGTAATGAATGCGATGCATTGATCGCCGCCACCGCCCTCGTCCATGGGTTGACCGTGGTGACCCGCAACGCGAGCGATTTTCAAAGCAGCGGCGTGGCGGTGCTCAACCCGTGGATTGGCTGATGTCTATTTGGCAGTCACTACAAGGTGGCCTTTTTGTGGCGAGGGAGCCCCCGCCGCGTCTTCGACGCTGCGCTGTCGCGCAGCAAACAATTATTCGGCCTAAGATAGGAGGTGCGCGCAGGACAGAGGCCGTAGTTATCACTGGCGTGTTCGCACCCGAG